>JANWZV010000024.1 GCA_025061805.1 Candidatus Dojkabacteria bacterium
TATAACTTAAAATAAAAAAACCCCCAAGCTTGTTAGGCATGGGGGGAAAATTTTTTTAGATATGAAGGGGAACAAAGGACATAATCGTGAATGTTTCCCCTTCGCGAACCTTTTCAGCCTTTTCACTTTGACCAGGAATCCACTCAAACAAAAGATATGGAGAAGAAAGCTCAGATGATGGATTATCACTCGAGACCTGAGCAAGAAACTCGTTTCCAATAACCTCCCCAGGATTGGGGGAAACTTCTTGAGAATTGACCTCCCAAGAATGCTGCTTCGGTTCATCCGCTATATTCTGTCCAATTTCAATGATCTTGACTTCCTTTTCATTTAGAATGTTTGTCACCTTGAAAAACTTCACATACCGTTCCCACTTGCCATAAGAAACATAAAATATATCACCAATCTTGACCTCGGAGGTTTCATTATGGGTGATGGGGTTGAGCTTGTTGCTCATTGGTGTTTCCTTTCTTTGTTGCTGAGAAAGAGTATAGCGAGAGTTTTGAGATTGTCAAGAGGAAATTTTTTGATGAAAATATAAACAAAAGTGTTTTAAAATTCTTCATAACATGTTGTATTTTTAAAAAGCTTTTTTAAGAAAATTGCTTTTGTTATTTTTTTTTTTTAAAATAAAACTTCCCATGTTTTGTTAACATGGAAAGTTATATTCCTTTTATAATCTAGCTTTAATCAGTTTTAATTTAATCGGTAAAAGGTTCACGTGAATTAAGAATACAACGCCAAATGTAAGAATCATTATTTCTATGAGTATAAACATCACTATGATAGGGAGTGTGACTAACAAAAAAATAGGCGTAAATATCGCCATGACAAGAATCTTGACCAACGAAAAACTGTGGACACTGCTTGGAAAGTATGGGCCTTTTATTTTTGGGAATGATTGTAACTTTAAACCTTTCACCAATGATTTTATTTGGGTTTGGCTTTACATAATATTTGTAACTTTGAATATACTTTACAGCATGGCCTTTTTCAACCTTTTCTAAAATATCTTTGCCGATTTCAATAACCTCAATATTTTCATTGTATATATTTTCATTGTTTGTAACATGAACTACCTTGAAAAACTTTATGTTTGTTGTTGGATTTCCATATTTAGCGTAAAAAATATCACCTTCAAAGATAACTTCTTCGCAATGAGTAAAGTTACAGTGTTGGTGAGTTGTCATGTTTAGTCTTTTTTCTTTTGGTGTGCAAATTTAGAAATTTAATTTTGCTTTATGGGTTGAATTGCCAAGATATTTTTTTGTTGATATTTTACTAATTTAAATTTAAGAGATGAATCATTATGAGGAACTTTCCAAAGTAGTTTCGAAAACATCATTTCCTCTATGAATCTTATAGGCGTAGACCTTTCCATCGACAGAATTGTCACAAACCAAAAATTGCGGATACTTCTTGAGAAGACACTTTTCCCTCTTGAGCAAAAGACGAGTCTGAAACTTTTTGCCAAGCACATCAGATGGATTGGGAATTACTTCGCCAATATACTTTCCATCTTCCCTATACCTTTCGCTAATAATATCAAACCCAATTTCTACAACTTCGACTTCCTTCTTGTTAGGAATGCCAACAACCTTGTAGAAGGTAACCTTTTCGGTCCGATTCCACCAAGCATAGAAGATTTCTCCGATAAAGACCTTTTCGTTGTTGTTAGGTGCTGCGTATGCGATGGCCATGGTGTTTTTTCTCCTTGAGTGTACTAGGAATATAAATTAAATTTTGAAGTTGTCAAGAGATTTTTTTTGTTGGTATTTTAAACAAAAATGTTGAAATATTGAACTAATACAGCTTGTAAACCGTCACTTTTGTTGTACTTATAGACTGGAATCTTTTCAAAATTCCTAGAAACATAAAAATATACATGATTTTTATTTAAATCAGAATTTTTCTTCGGCTTCAATGTCCGAACTCGGAATTTATCACTAAGCCAAACACTTCGATCGGGAAAAAGAATTCCAAATCGAGAATTTTCATCGCGATGAAACTGATGACCAATTTCTACAACTTCAATAATTTTATCATTGACAATACCTACAACCTCAAAAAACAAGAAATATGAATGATACTCATGATCACCAGTATCTTCATGGTCAATAAATACTACTTCTGGAGATTCTGAGACAGCATAAAATATATCACCGACAGCTATAGAATTATTTTGATTTTGAGAAATATTATTTTGGAAAATGTTATTAAGTTGGGTGCTCATGTTTTTTTTCTCCTCTTTGCAGTGTTATTATAAACAAGTTTTGAAGATGTCAAGGAGAATTTTTTTGTTGGAATTTTAAACAAATGTATTTTTTTTAATCAAGTGTTGTTTTCTTTAACATAAAATCATTTGAAAAAAAAACTTGACTTTTGTAAACTCCCTATATACTCTCTCAACACCAACAAACTTCATTAAAAGGAGAAAAAAAATGCCTTTTAACCCCAATAATGAAGAAATTCAGAACCTTCTTGGTGTCAAGTTTTTCAATGCAGATGCTACTTTTAAGGTTCTTGACATTATTGGTGATATTGTATTTGTGGAAAATGAAAAGGATTCGGAAATATATTTTTCACGGATTGAAATTGTTCATGATCATGATTTAATGCCATTTCCGATTCTTGTTTTTGGAAAAAATAAGTTTGCTGTTTTAGCTTCTGTATTAAGTTAATAAAAATTTTTGAAAATAATAAAATAATGATTTGTAAGGCTTTTTTGCTCAAAAGCAAATGCTCAAAAGCAAAAGAGCCTGAAGGTTGTCCCCGTAGCTCAGTTGGATAGAGCAAGTGATTTCTAATCACTGGGTCATAGGTTCGAATCCTATCGGGGGCGCCAACTATTTTTAAAAACTCAAAGAAAATTAAAAAAAATTGCAAAATTAAAAAAATTCTTTAAAATGACAAAGTGAAAAAAAAAAGAAAGAAAATAAAAATGAAAACAAAAATAAAAATGAAAACAAAATAAAAGTGTTGAGTGAGGGAGAAAATTATGAAAAAATCAGATATTCGGAGAGGTGCTATTTTTTATTTTTTGTTTCAAGGAGTGAATAATTTTAACTTTGGTGAAGAAGATCAATCTCAAAATTTTCTCGATGTTCATTTTTTTAGACTTATTGAGAAAAAGAAAGACAAAAAACTTCTTTTTCAAAGACTTCAAAGAAAAAATCTTAAGTACATTATTTTTGAAGGAAATGGAACAAGAGGAATTCTTATTCATACTGTACCAAATTTAGTCAAAAAACCTTATAAAACCATTGTTGAAGGATATTATACAGAAATACAAAATACACCTTATGTACAGTGTTTTCTAAAATTTGGAGATACTGTTCGTAAGATTATACCATGGAAAAAGACAGAAATTCCTGTTACAACTTATTCATATGTTTTTATTTGATCTTAATAATATTCTGTTGGAAATGTTATATAATGAAGACCCATGTGAAGTTCATTAAAAATAATATTTTCGCATAAGACAAAAAAAGAATGTAAGTCTTGAACTGTAAAATTGTTAAGTGGAATTTTTTCCAAAAGAAAAATAATTGAAAATGAATTTTTTGCTAAGGTGTTTAAAATAGATGGTTCAAGATACTTTGTAACTTTCTTTATTTCGGCTATAACATAAAAAACTTCAAAAGCTATATATTGCCAGTTAAGAAGCATTTTATTTTCTTTCTGAAGCTCTTCAATAAATTGTTTTGCTTCTTTTTTATAATCAAACTCACTTGCATTTTCTTTTTCTAGATTTTGTGTGAAATTATTTTGCTCATGTAATTTTGAAAAAATAGTTGGTTCATAATGACATTTTTCAAATAATGTATTTTGTTTAAAACAACTTTTGTAAAAATCATAAATTTTGTGTAAACTTTGAATGCAAGAAACATAATAATTAATATACAATGATTGATCAAAAGACATAAAAAAAGGATTTTTTTCGAAAAAATGAGGATTTATGTCAATCATATAAGAGTATTATATGAAAAATAAAATTTGTTTATAATATTTTCATGACAAGTAAACCTAAAAAGAAAAAAGATTATTTTTTTCCAACACAATCAGAAGCTGCTTCTTTTGCTGCATCACAAGAAGAAAAATATCAATGTTTTTGCGAAATAAAGAAAGTTCGAAAAAAGAAAAAAGTTTTTTATCGAGTTCGTATATATTTTGATATACCCTCCGAAATTACTCCGGAAAATATTTTTAAACCAACGTGGAAGGATTATGAAACATTAAGTCAATGGGCTTCTTTAGCGTTTTCACTTGAAAAAAAAGATGATTCATCTGAAACATATGTTGATGAAAATGATCCATTTGAAAATCTAACTCCAGAAGAAGAACAAAGCATTCTTGAGTATGTTAGAAACAACCTTTCAGAACTTCAAAGAAAACAAAAAGAAAATTATCTTCGTGAAAAAATAGAAGAAAAGGAACTTCTTGAAAATATTAATAAAAACACAAAAGAATTTGGATATAAAGAATATGATGATTTAATACAGGAAACATCCGAAGAAATTGAAGAGCTTTCAAAAGAAATTTCTCAACTTGCTTCTGAAGAAAATTCTGAAGAAAATTCTGAAAAAAAATCTGAAGAAATTTCAGGAAATTCTTCATAAATACTTTGAGAAAAAAATATTGATTTTTTTGTAAAACTCATATAATAACACTTGTACTCTAACACTAAGTAAGGAAGACCTTTATGAAGAACCTTCTGGGAAGTAATGAATTTGATAATCTACAACCAGAACTTTTGGGAAATGTCCAAGTACCCGATGAATATTACAACCGATTTTTTACTGGAATTCCTGTCTTGGATAACCTATTTAATGGCTTTGTAATGGGTCAAGTATGTACTGTTTCTGCCTATAGAGGATCCGGAAAGACAACATTTTTGATGCAACTTTCTGTTTTGTTAAATACTTTTAATAATGTTTCAACTCTATTTTCTTCAAATGAAGAAACTCTTCAGCAGTTAGCTTTTACAGCTAAGCGTATTTCTGCTGTAGATAATATTTACGCTTCTCATAACTCTTTTGTTGAGGATATTTTACCAAAGTTTTCAGAATATAAGATTATTGTCATTGATTCACTAAGTGGACTTTGGACAAAAAATGAAGAAATAAATAGCTCTGATGTTTCACTTTATTGCCTACAGAATATTTACCGTTTAGCAAAGAAAAATAAAAATATTGTTTTCTTGACACTTCATATGTCAAAGAATAAAAAGGTTTCAATTGGAAAGTCTGCTTTGGAGCATATTGTAGATACAGTTATTCGCATTGAACCTGTGGAAGAAAACGAAGCAGATACAAATGGTAAGGGAAGAAAACTTATTGTTGAGAAAAATAGAATGGGAAGTGTTGGAGAACTTTGGATAACTCTTGAAAAGTTTGGTTTTGATTTTACAAATGTTCTTCGAGACGATACAAAAAATAATGTTGATTCTTCTAAGTCTTCTTCTTCACAAAAGCAAAGACAAGAAGATCATGCAAAAATCCAAGAAATTCTGAAGAGACAAGGAAAGATCACAAATTCTGATTTGACAATTCTTTCCAAGAATGATCCACGTGTTTTTGAAAGATTCGAAAGACTTCTTAAGACACTTGAAAAGATGGGATCAATTACAAAGGTAGGAAAAGAATATTATTCTGTGAATAGCAGTTCACCTTAAATTTAAAAATTCAGAAATAAACATCTTATGAATTTATTGCAAAATATGAATCACATCCCGAAATATAGGGAAATCCATAAATATTGTAATTTTCATGATGAATTGCTGAAAAGCATTTTTGATTTTGTTTGTCGTCAAAATAGAGAAAATAAACCGTCTGAAATGAATTATATAAAGCTTCTCGAATAGCGAGAATAAGTTTGTACCTTTCTATGTAGTTTGGAGGTCTAATTAATGCAATTTTTTGTTCATTTTCAATGGTTTCATCCAAAAGATTTAATTCTTTTGCTTTTCTTTTGTATGCTTCAAAAGCAATAAGAAAAGGAACTTGTTGTGTTTTTGAATCTTTTCCAAACCATAAAATTTTTTCTTGCATATTTACATTATAAAATAAAATATTTTTATGTATAAATATAATACAACATATGATTGAATTTTGCTTCTATGATTTTAAAGAATTTTTGCTTGTTTTCTTTCATGAAAAAATCACTTGACAAAAATATTTTTCATACATAATCTCTGCTATGAACCAAAATCCCAGCAACAATAACCAAAATCCCAGCAACAATAACCAAAATTTCAGCAACAGAAGCACAGTTATGATGTTTTTTACCCCAAATAAGGTTTTGTATGCAAAAGACGGTGTCATTTGCAAACAATTGAAGAATGGAAAGAAGATCTTTTCTTTTGTTTCTCCACCTTCAAAGAAGCATAAGATTTCATTCTTTTGAAAAGGAGTAAATAGAACATGGCATTTTCCGACTTTGATGATGACTTTCATTTTTCTCACAGTGAAAGACAATTTAGAAACAAAAATAAGTTCAAGAAGAGTGGTGGTTTTAAAAATAAGGCATCAGCTCAAAGAAAAATCAAGCTTCAAAAGATTCAAGAAGAAGAGCTTGATGATTACACTGATGAAGTGTTAGAAGATTACTAAAAAACTCAACTTCTCTTTGTTTTAAACTCAATTCCAAGAATTTCTGTAGCAATCACTTTAAGTGATTGAAAAACCTACAGAATTTTTCTTGGAATTTGAGTTTTTATTTTTTACATAAATATAAATAAAAATGAATACTTATGGAAAATTTTGAAAAAGAAATTTTTAAACAAAGACACGAAAAATGGAAAATGGCTTCAAAAAAGCTTGTTGATATTCGCTTTTTATTAGAAGATATATTCAGTTCATTTTCCGAAGATGAAAAACAAACACAACGTTATCGGCAACTTATTGAAGATCTAAAAAATCAGGTTGAATATGTTGTAGGAAATCATTATTCCGGAAAACATATACGAGAAGAAATTCAAGAAGCTGCAAAAGAATACTACCAAAAGCATAATTTTGAAAATTCAGAAAAAAAATCTTCAAAAATTTCTTCTGAAAGTTCATTTCAAAAAGAATTTCTAAAAATAAAGTATAAATATAAAACTGAGGTAATATATATTTTCATTGCAACCTTAGGAGCCATTATTATGAAAATTTTAGATTTTCTTTTTTCATTTTTAAGGAGTTAATCATGAGATTTCTTATTCTTGATGATCACGAATTTTATTGCAGAGATCTCATAGAATATATAACTCTCGCAAAACAAGAAGTTTATTTTGCAAAAAATTTTCGTGAAGGCGTAGAAATTATGGAAAAAAATCCTTCGCTTGTTTTTGATGTTTCTTTTATAGATATTATTTTGAACAACGGAAAAACAGGACTTCACTTTATTTCACGATATGAATCTAGATTAGGAAAAATTATTATTTTAACAGGCTGCATTGACGATAATACATTAGAAACAGTAAAAAAGTGGGAAGTTATTAATAAAGCCGATAATGTTTTAGAAAAACTTGATGATATTTTCGAAGAATTTCATGTTTCTAGTCCATTTTCATTAAAAAAATAATGCATGATAAATGAATTAGAATTTTCTGTTCTTCTTTTAGGAATTATTACAGAAATTTTTTTAACAATTGGAATTTTATTTTATTTTTTCAAAAATAGATTAACAAAACTCAATAAATTCAAAGAAAATGAACAAAAACAACAACTCGATATTTTACTGAATAATTCTCAAAATCTTATAAATGTTATTGGTGGTATAAATCATGAAATTCAACCTTGGATAGGAACTATAAAAAACAAACTTATTTTTTTACAAAATTTTGTAAAAAAACTTAAAAATGAACAAGAAAGAGAATATATATTATCAAAAGTAAATGACATAGCTTTATCAATTCAATCTATTAATTTTTTAATATCAAATTTATCAAAAGATGTTAAAAAAATAAAAGAATATACAGTTGTAAATTCAAATTTATATGATTCTTTAAAATCTTGGGTAAGTCTTATTTTGTATGATCTGCAAATAAAAAATTTTATTCATTCAAATATCGTAGAAGTTGATGAAAAATCACTTTCATTTTCTTGCTTACATTCACCAATGTTGCTTTCACAAATTCTTTTGAACTTAATAAAAAATAGCATTGAACATAATGATTTCATGGTTGATGATTTAAAAATAAAAATTTATGGAGATCCAGAAAAAGGATTACTTATTTATGAAGATAATGGAAGAGGAATTCCAGGACATTTACTTGAAAGAGTTTTTGATGCTGGATTCAGTACAAAAATTCTCTATAATATTCCAGGAGTTTCTGGATTTGGACTTTCTCTTTGTAGGGAGTATTGCCATCAAATGAATGCAACAATAAAAGCTGTTGAATCTTCAAATGGAGCAAAATTTGTTATACAATTTTTGAAAAAGAAAAATTGCCCTAAAACAAAATCAGATTGTCCATCGTGCGAAGAGAAACAATGTAAACAATCTTCACCTTTAATGGAAGATTTAAAGACACAAAAAACTCATGAATTTTGAAAATCCGCACTTCGAATTTTGTCCACTTTGCAAAAGAGTTGTATATTCAAGAGACATGGTCAATCACCATTGGTTACCAAAAAGCAAAAAAAGAAAAAGAAATGGAAATACACTTCGAATTTGTGACACCTGTCATCGAGTTATTCATTTTTTAATTCCAGTAGAATATATTCATTATTTTCCATCAATTGAGTCTCTTCAAAATCTTTCAGAATTGCAACCATATTTTCAATACATTCAAACACTTGATCACCCACATAAGATACCCATTAAAAAAATAAAATTTTTATTGACAAAAAAGATTTCTTTCATATAATAAAATGAAAACAAAAGAAAGGAGTATATCCATGAGCAGTGGAAAGAGAAAGAATAAAGGCGTTAAGAACATGGGCTTTGTAGAAATTAATTTGCCAGCCCATCATCGAGTTGAAAGTCAAGCATCAACTCCAGTTGAACAAAATAATCAACAAAGTGAACAGCAACAGAAAGATACAAAGTTTGAAACACTTGTAGAAAAGTATAACAAGAAGAAGCCAAAGAAGGCTCCGCAATTCCGTCCAAGTCACCATCATGGTCATGGAAGAATTTCAAACTGGGTTTGTGTACAATCAACAACTTCTTCAGAAGTTCTAAAGGTACTTCGTGAAGATGCTGAACAAAAGCTTATACCAACTGGAAAGTGGCGTTATTGTTCGAAGAAAGTTTGGCGAGATTATGTAAAGTCTCAAAATCAAATTTCTCATGAGCAAAAGAATTTGTCAAACAAGAATTCTCAAGATTCAAGAAAGAATAATACAAAAAAGAATAATTCAAGAAAAAATAATATAAGACATAAGAAAAATGAAAATAGAAAGAATGAAAATGAAAAGAATGTAAATGAAAAGAATAACAACACCTCTAAAAATACTAGTTAATTACAAATAATCTAAATATTTTTCAACAACTTCTTTCGGTAAAAACTTATATACTTTTTTATAATTTCTCGGTTTTCTAAAATGTTTGATATAAAGATAAAGTTCTGTTATTGATACTCCATCTTCATTATGTTCTTTTTCATACTGTATAAGTTCTTTTAACTTATTGGGGAGTTTTCCTAAACCTCCCCAAACATATTTTTTTCCATCTATACCAATAAATGAAAATGGACGATAAAAAACACCTAGATCGGAAGCTGCATAACTTGGTTTCTTGAATTTTTTCTTTTTTGAAGAATTTGAAATTAAAATAAATTCTTTATTTTCATCTGGATTATTAAAAGTTTTTTGAAGGTTTTTAATTTCTTCTATTTTTTTAGCTACAATTTGTGATAAAAATTTATCCTTTTCTTTTTCTTTTTCTTCTACTGTTTTTTGTAAGAGTGTATGTTCATTTTGTTTTAAATTAGCAAATTTTGGAGGTGGTGGTTTTAATGGTTTGGGGGATTGGGATTGAAAAGATTGTTCTGAATTTAAAGAAAAATTATTTCCATTCATTCTTTTATTATATATTTTTTATTTTTTATGAGAAAGCTTTTCGATGAGTATCACCCAAAATTTTTGCTATTTTTCTCCACTGATAATCATGTTGTGTATTTCCATACAATACAATAGCAATAAAATGAGCTAACTCATGTGAAACAAGATTTTGCTTTTCTTGTTCATCATATTTTCTCCAAAATTCTTTGTTAAAATAAATGTTAAAATAAGGTTCATAAAAGTATGTATTTCCCCTTTCAACGGAACTTTTTGTTTCCACAAAAGCAATTGTACTTCCACCATCAAAATGCTTATCTTGATCTTCAGCAATACAAGTAAAAATTCTTTGCCATGGTAAAATTGCAGAAATCCAAGAAAAATTCAATGAAAAATTATATATTGCATAAAAATAAAACCTCTGAAGTTGATTTTTATGCGAAATAAATTGTATTTTTTCTATGACTGTTTTAGTAAATTCTAAACACTTAGCTTCATCACAAGAAGCAGAATATTTCTTTTGAAGAAGAATTCTACTCATAAACTACCTCCGCCCATCCATTATCAGTTGTAAAAATAATGGTAGAACATTTTAATGCTCTTAGCCACCGAGAGCACATCATACAAGGTGCACTTAGACGGCGTTGCTTGTGGCGATTCAACCGAATATTGATAATTCCAAATTTCTTAAATTCATACTTAAACTCATGCCAAAATCGAGTAATAAGAGCTAATTCAGCATGAGTACCAGGAATGTAGCTATCGTCCCAGCGGCGCAGCTTCTCATAACCCCATCTCTTTTCTGGGATTATGCGGTTATTTGTTGACCAAGAAATAATTTCTTGGTCATGCACTAAAAATGAATAATGCAAAAAACACTTTTTTTCATGGAAAAGCGGGTGATTTTGCAGATTATTCACTGCAATTTCATATGCTTCATAAAGCATTTTTTCTTTAATCTTCATAGGTAAAACTTGGTGTTCTTGAAGCAAAGAGTATAATGACAAAAGGCTTCTTGTCAAGTACTTTTTTTAAAATTCAAAATAAAAGGGGTATTGACAAAATAAAAAAACTGAGTATAATCTTTGGCGTCAGTTATTGAAAAATAAAGAAAAGAAAAGAAAATTAAATTAAGCGCCTATAGCTCAGCTGGAAGAGCACCTGACTTTTAATCAGGGGGTCGCAGGTTCGAAGCCTGCTGGGCGCACCAACAAAAACTAAATAGAAGCGCTGGTAGCTCAATGGTTAGAGCACGGGTCTTATAAACCTGGGGTTGGGGGTTCGAGTCCCCCCTGGCGCACCATTAACCGCCTGTGGTGGAATGGGTAGACACGGCAGACTTAAAATCTGTTGCCGTTCGCAACGGCGTGAGGGTTCGAGTCCCTCCGGGCGGACCATTTTTCTTAACTTTTTATGAAAATAATTTTCATAAATATATAATACAACTAACAATGAATAGAAAAAGTTCTTATGTAATTACAATTCAAGAATTTGATACTGATATTGCTTTACAGCAGTATGATTTTGAACAACTTGAAAAGATGAATATTTCTTCTCAATTGGCCCAAAACAGAAAAAAAATTTCATTCAAAGAAAATTCACAAATTAAATTATTACAATCAATAGAAAAATATAATATCTATAATTTTATCTGTTTTTCATTAAAGGATATTATTTTTCTTCTCAAAAGTATAGAAATTCCAAATTCAGAATTAGATTTTATCGAAAAACAATTACAAAATGAACTTCCTGTAGAATCGAAAATTGTATATTCACAAATTCTAAAAAATTCAAAAAACAAATACTTTTACATTGCTATCTCAAGATAAAGGGGTATTAAATATGGAGAGAAAATTTTTTGCTGTAGATATTTTTTGTGGTGCTGGAGGACTTTCTACTGGGTTTGAAAAACATGGTTTTCATACTGTATTCGCTACAGATAAATGGAGCGATGCTTGTAAAACATTTCAATTAAACCATAAAGATACTCATGTTATTTGTGATAGTATTGAAAAAATTTCTGCAGAAAGAATTTTTTCTTTTCATTCAGATAAAAAAATTCATGTTTTGTTAGGTGGTCCACCATGTCAAGGGTTTTCGACAGTTGGTAAGAAAGAAAAAAATGATCCAAGAAATTATTTGTTTGAACATTATTTTCGTATTTTGTCTGAATTAAAACCACTTTTCTTTGTGTTTGAAAATGTTGTTGGTTTGAAAACAATGTATCATGGAGAATTTTATAAAATAATTCTAGAAAAATTCCAAACACTAAATTATTGTGTACAAAATAAAATATTAAATGCATATGATTTTGGTGTTCCACAAAAAAGAAATCGTCTTTTTATTGTAGGATATCAAAAGGGTTTACAGTTTGAATGGCCAAAACCTACAGATGAAAAGGAAACTGTTTTTACAGCTATAAGTGATTTACCACTTGTTTATTTTGGAAAAGAAGCAAATAACTATTTAGATCCGTGTTCAAATTACCAAAAACAAAGAAGAAAAAATTGTCAAATTTTAACAGAGCATAAAGGTCCAAATCATTCAGCTGCTGTTGTTGAAATACTGAAATATGTTCCTCCTGGTGGAAATGTTACTTTTATTCCGGAATCTGTAAGACCTAAAAAATGTTTTTCTACTACATATGGAAGATTGGAATGGAATAAGCCGTCTGGAACTATTACCAGGAACTTCACTAATCCTGGGTGTGGAAAATTTATTCATCCTCAACAACATAGAGGCTTGACAATTCGTGAAGGAGCTCGATTGCAAAGTTTTGATGATGATTATGTTTTTTATGGAAATACAACATCAAAAGCTTTGCAAATAGGAAATGCTGTTCCACCATTATTAGCCGAAGCTTTGGCGAAACAGATTGCTAATTACTTGTCATAAAATATTTTTCTTCAAGAAAAGCAATTCGATTATTTTGTGGATCTTTAAATTTGATTAAAACAGCTGGATAATTATTCTTATTATTATAAGTACCAAAAAATATTTTACATAATTGAACATTGCTTTCAAAATAGTCTTGAAAGTCTTTACTTTTTGATTCAAGTTTTACTATAACTTCTTTATTATGAATAACTTTCTCAACTAAAAATCGAACTCTTTCAAATTTATTTTTCTTTTTATCAAAAAGAAGAAGGTAAAACGCATCATGAAGTTTTGGAATGTATATTTTTCCCATTTTTTTTCTTTATCCTTTCTTTCTGTTTTTTTTTTCTGTTTTTTTTTATCCTTTCTTCAGGTTTTATTATATGAGTAAAAATAAAATGTCAACAAAATTTTTCTTGACTTTTAAAAAATTAAAATATAATTTAATTTGTAAAAAACAAACATTTTAATAAAATGAAGGAAAGGTTTTCAATGTTTGAAATTCAAAGAAACACAAACATACAGCAAGATCTTCAAAACTTTTTTGATGTGAAAAGCGATTTTAATTCTTTCTTGACTATTCACCACATAGAAGCAAAAATAGGAAGGTTAACATCAACAGTTATTATTCCAGAACTTCGAAATCTTCTCAAGAATTTCTTTTCACAAAAAGAAAATGCTTCAAAATTGAAAATTCTTCACAATAAAAGAATAACTTTTAAAATTTCTTTCAATGTTGTTGACAATGAATGTTATTATGGAATTATTCTTGAAAACCACGAAATTATAACTTATAAGAAAAGTGGTATCAAAGATCTTTCTGATCCATTTGAGTTTCAAAATACATTGTTTACTATGGAAGATTTGTTAAAGGAATACTTTGAAACAAAATTTGAGAATGAAAAGCATCTTTTCTTGACTTGGTGGGACAGAATACGATTGTTCATTTCTTCTATTTGGGAAAAACTTCCATAACAAACTCATAAAAGAAAATAAAAACAAAAGGAGTAATCATATTATGAACACAAACTCTTCTGCTCTTTCTACTCTTGAGCATATTTCAAATGATATTTTTGATTGTATAAAGAAGTTTGAATTTGAAGAACAAGAACATACAATTGAACAATCTATTTTTGTTTCTTTTGAAAGCTTGTCTTATATTCAACTTGTTCTTGAAATAAACCTATCAAAGCTTCACGATGTTTATCAGCCTCAAATTTATGAAAACATAATTCCAAATCTTGAAAATTTTCTGAAGCTTTTGGAAAAATATAGCAAAGAAAATGATTCAGTTACTTTATTGAATAAGTGTCATGAAGAAGAACAATATAGTCTTTTTTACGAACCAGACTTCCAAGAGCTATATTTATTGCTTCTCGATATTTACGCACAAATTCAAGAATATTTACTAACTCATGAACAAAAGGATCATGTTTCATACCCTTATGTTCTTTTGGACAATAAAACAATTATGACTGATAAAAGAAAAGAACATTTCTTTAAGATTCGGTTTGTCATTCATGACAAAGATAAACCGCCTATTGCAGAATTGATTCCAATTCAAAAAAATGAATATAACAAGTGGGAAATAAAGTATGGAAATGCTGAGCCAATTTATTTTCCTCTAACAATTCATAATGGGGAATATACAATTACAATTTCTTACCTTGGAAAGACCTTAACTCTCTTTCCATATTCTGAGACATTGTAATTAAAAAAAATTGATAAAATTTTATTTTTTGATATAATAAAAAATGTCAAGAAAGAAAGGAGGCCAATATGGCCAATAATAGAAGTAGATCACGCAACACAACCGAAACCACAGCTGGAAATGCTTCCTCGCGAGTGGGGTACATTATCCGCAAGAGAGATAGCGGAGGAGCTGTTCTCGCACTTCGACGAGTTCGCCGAAGTCAAACAGATCCGAAGTATTTCTGGAGCAAGAGAAAGCAATGTGATTATCCACCAGTTGTTTTTACAAACATAAGCACAGCAAGAAAGGTTGCATCCCGCTATGGTGGTGGAGTGATTGATGAGGTGAACAGCGCAATTCTTTATTAAATAAAAAAAACTTAAAACATAAGAAAGTTTTTCCACACAAGATTAAAAAAATCTTGTGTGGTTTTTTTTTCTTTTAAAAAAAAAGAAAACTCGGTTTTTTACCGAGTTTTCGTATTCCATAAATTTTCAATTTCTAATGCTATTAGAACTTACAAACAGATTCATACTCATCATTAATGTTCTGATAGATGAACTCTTCCTTCCTTGTCTCGAGATAAGAAATAAGATTCCGCAAGTGTTCATGCTCAGAAACAGCCCGGCAATAAATGGCACCCTCTCGAGTCTTATACCACTTCTTGACAAGTGACCGATAGCAACCGTAACTCTCATCCCCATCAATTGGATCTACATCATACACAATCCAATACTTCTTGGGATCAAGGTCATCATGATTCTTCTGGTAGTACTGGGACATGGGTTGGTTCTCCTTTTGTTTTATTTGGGGTTTAGTTTTATTAAGAATCTGGGTCCTTTTTATAGCATTCAAAAATTGCTAAAAGAATGATAAGTGTAAGAACAAAAATTATAATTTTTTCTGAAGATACTCCGAGTAAAGCCAGCACAAAAATTATAGTAAATACAAGTAAACTAATAATATATTCATACTTATCATTTTTAAAATGATTTTTGATTGTTTTTAGGATATTTTTAAAAGTATCTTTATTTATGAAACCCATTTACAAAACCTTTCATTTCAATAAGTTTGAATTTTTGAAAATAAAGAGAGCTAAAACACTGCTCAAAATTCCTGCATTAAGAAGCTCAAAAGAAACTGTTTTTCTGTTCAGAAGTTCCAAAAAAACTCCTAGAAAGGACATGATCGCTAGAACCACCGATCCAACCACCAGAATAGCTATGAAGGTCTTCACAAGAGAGATTATAACTGGCTTTTTGGAATTGTCAAGCACTTTTTCTTTTTTTAAAAAAACAAGGAAAAAAAGAAGAAAAAATAAAGTATTGACTTTTTTAAAAATTTAGTATAATCAAGGTAGAATAAGAAATGGGTTCACAAAATAAAGGAGAAGCCTTTTTATGGTAGCTGACAAAAGCTTTTTTCTTTCAGAAAAAGAAATAGAAACAATTGTTGATTACAAAAAGAGTGAGTATTTTTTTAATCACTTCTTTCTTTCTAGAAAGAAAGAATTTGAAGAAAAGGTTTTTTATGAACTCATAAAAAATTTTCTTTTTGAAAACCTTTCTCAAGTTTATTCAGAAAAGATTTATAAAGTCCTCTTTGAAAATATAAAGCCAGTATGTTTTGTGGACTTTCTAGAAAAATCCTTAGTGTATGGTTTTGTAAATGTTAAAATTTTTAGTTTAATTTCAAATAAACCTAATGAAGCTTTAGAAACAAATCCTGTGAATGTTCTACTAAGGGAAATTATTACAAAAGAATCTCTTTCCGAAGAAAAGTATTGGAATGAAATCACAATCCCAAAGATAAAAGAAAAAATTTATGATTTTCTTCAAGCAAAAATTTTAAATGATGATTTTCTTCCAAAAAATGCTTTCAAAAAAATCACTTCTTAAATTTTCTTAGTTACTTATAGAGAAAACCTTTAAGAAGAAACTTTAAAAACTTTTGAAAGGAACACTTTCATGCTCAACATTTCGCAATCAATTCTTGTTGTGATTGATATGCAGCAAATTTTTCTTCGAAATATTCAAAACCATCAAAATTTAACAACATTGGTGGATAATATTTGCAAACGCATTGATTTTTATAAAAAGCATTTACGACCAATTTTCATAGTTGAATATTACATTCACGATGAAGAAGATTTTCGTATACAGACAATTGGTAAAATTTTAAATAGAGTTTCTAATTACCCACTCACATGGTTTATTTTAAAAGAAAGAGATTCTGCATGTCCTGAAATTTTGCAAATTGTAAATAAAGAAGTTCAATTAGATTATCTTCTTTTCAATCATGGTTTTGTTGGACAAAAGAGAGAATATTTTGAAAATCATGTTTTATCATTAGCAATGAAGAAAAATATTCATCTTCTTTCTGACTATAGTTTTATGAGATTCATTTCTTTTGAATGCGTTGGTGTAAATGCAAGTTGTTGCGTTCTCCAAACAGCTTTTGACTTATCTCTCTCAGATCATAATTTCTCATCTTTCATTTCAGCACCTTGTGCTTATGATGTTTATACTTCAGAATGGCCACATCAAAATGTTGTCTTTCAAGAAGAAGAAATTAAAAATAAAGTAAATCTTATTTATGTATAAAATTAAATACTCACATAGAATATGAATATTTTTAGACTTGATAATTGTCCACAAAAAGCAGCACAATATCAAAATAACAAACATATTGTCAAAATGCCATTGGAAACTGCTCAGTTGTTGTGTACTGCTTTACATATGAAAAAAATTCATGAGCCTTGGATGTATAAACCATTTAATCCCAAACATCCAAGTGCAATTTGGACTCGAGAAAGTAAAGCTAATTTTCTTTGGCTTTGTCATCATGGAATTGCTTTGTGTGAAGAATATACATACCGTTATAGAAAAACGCATAAATCTTTTGAAATTATTCAAAAATGTAAAAATTATGCTTCTTTGTTTTCTGATATTGATGAAACTCCATTATTATTAGCAATGCCAAAAAAATTTCATACTTCAGATGCTGTTCATTCTTATAGACTTTATTACGCTGGTGAAAAAACGCATTTAGCTCAATGGTTTCCAAGACCAATTCCAGATTGGTGGGAAACTTATTTACAACTTGTTCAAAAAATAAATAATTAATTTTTTATTCTTGATTTTTTTGTTTTTCTTTGACCCAAGTTGCTCCTATTTCTGGACTGTAATTTACTTTTTCTTTTGAAAAAACATAAGCTCCATACATTTTCTTTTCATTTTCAAAAGAGATTCTAGAATTGTTATTCATGGAAATAACATAAGAAAAGAGTTTTTTAACATCTTGTTTTACAATTGGAATATCTTCTTCAAGAAGAATAAGAACTGATGGTGTTGGATCTCTTACATCACCTGGATATGTAGATATTCCAGAAGTAAAAAGAAGACTTTCATTAATTATATAATTTTCTTTTTGAGATTTTATTTTTTGAATATTTAACCAATTTTTCAAAAGATGTTTTTGATTTATACCAAGTTTATTTCTCTTTGAAAGATTTTTTAACCAACTATAAGATTCATCTATTTCTTCTTTTGTGTAAGGTTCTACTTTGCTTTTATGAATTGGTAAAACAAAACAAGGACACAAAGAAGGATTTTTTTCTTTGTGAGCATATCTATTAAGCCTTCCCAACCTTTGTATTAAAGATGGAATTGGGGCAACTTCGGTAAAAAGTACATCTGCTGAAATATCAAGTGACATTTCAGCAACTTGTGTACAAAATGCTAAACAACCACCAGGTTTTGAAAAAGCCGAAATAATATCTCGGTGTTTGCGAACTCGATCAGGATATTTAAACCTACTATGATAAAGATAGCAAGGAAAATCTTTAAAAAGTGTTTTTGCAATTTTATAATTTTCAATTGCAGAATTAACTGTATTAGTAATAAACAAAATTTTTTTATCATTTTCCAATTCTTGGCGAATAATTTTCCAAATTTCCTTTTTTTGTTTAAAATTTAAAATATGAATTTGGTATCGAGAAGTAGTTTCAATTTTTCGTGGACCCAAAACAACAAATAATTTTTCATTTCTATATTTTTCACAAATATATTTTATTTTTTTCTTTTTCTCTTCCGAAAGACTTGCAGTCATAAGCAAAACTGGAATTTTTGGAAAATACTTCAAAAAATCACAAAGTAAACAGAACATTCTGTCATCATATGAATGAATTTCATCAAAAACTATGACACTATTGCATAGAGAAGGAAAAGCATAAATACTTTTTCGTGAAAACTGAAGAAGACCAAGAATAGTATCAGCTGTACAAACAACAATGTTTTTCTGCCAATATCTAATAGCTTCTATTTTTTCTTGAAGATCATCATCTTCTGAATTTTTAAGTTGAAACAAATTAAAAATCTCAATATCCACTTCTCTTCTACAACTTTCTAAATCAACTTCTAAATCAGTTCGATCATTTAAATAACCACGAAAACCTTCAAGTGCTGTTCCTGTGGAAGGGTAAGCCATCCACAATGTTTTTCCATCTTTGGCATATTTCTTAAACCAACAATAAGCAGCTATTGTTTTTCCGGACCCGCACCCAGCCTCAACAAAAGTTGTGAGAAATTGTGAATTTGCTACTTTTTGTTGAAAATTTAAAAGTTTGTTTCCATTTAACTTTTTTGAAATAATATTTTCGATTTCTTTTTCTATATTTTCTGAGGAAAACAACCGATCTAAAATTTCAATTTGATAATTATTAGAAGAAAGAATTGAACCTGCCACATCTGAATTTATAACAAAAAGCTTTAAAAAACCTAAAACTTGATTAAAATAAGGATTTTGTTTACTAAAAAATTCAGCTTTATCTCTTAAATCCTGAAAAGTTTTTCTCATTTCATTATCATTTTTTATGAAAATATTTTTCGAAAAAACAGGAATTTGAATATTTTCATTTTTCTCTTTTTTTATTTCTTCTTGTAAAAATAAGAAAATATTTTTTACACTTGGAGAAGAAGACAAAAATATTTCTGTTTTTGTTGTTCCACACCCTTTACTAATACAATAATTTTCATGTTCAAATTTTATATGATGACCTAAAATAGCAGCAACCACTAAAACTATTTCTTCTTCAGACAATTTAATTTCATTTTTTAGAAATGAAAAGAATGGTTCTTGAAGCAATAAAAATGATGAAATAAACTCATGACGAAAAAGTTGAATATTATTTTTATATCCATAGGGATTTTTTATAAACTTTTGAAAACAATCATTTGCTTTTCCTAAATCATGAAAAATATTACAAATACCCAAAAGGTAATCTAATCTTTCAAGTGAAAATGAAGAATTTTCAAGGCCCAAAATGTTATAAGCTTGTCTTCCCCTATGAGAAAAAATTTTCTTTCCAAAATTATAAATTATCTTCAAATGTTCTGATAATTTAGCCCAATCAGGAATAGAATTTAAATTTTTATATGATTTTGCCAAAAGTTCATTATTTTCTTTTTTTATAAAAGATGTTGTCATTTTTAATTTTTCCTTTTAACAAAATTCCTCACTCAATAATAAACAAATCATCTTGATTTATTGTTTTTACATTTTTTTCTAAAATACCATAAGCAACTTTTTTATGTGCAAAAGTATTATGTTCTTCAGAAGAAGATCTATATCCAGGCCAAATAACAGTTGAAAAAATTGAATATTCATTTTCAAAATTTCTGTTTGAATTTCTATTTAAAAGAATTGAACAACCTTCAGGAATTTCTGAAACTACATCTACAGAATTAACAATATTTGTTGATTCACCCAAATAAAGAGAACCGAATCTATGTGAACCTTCCCAATTATTTTCAGCTAGTTTTCTTACCTTTGTTTCTAATGAAAAAGAAACATCTTGTTTTCCATGATCTAAAACCAGAAAAAGCTCATTTCCGAGAAGAATTTCTTTTTGACACAAGGATATATTTCTTCCTTCACCAAAATTTTCATTTGGATCCTTATATTTATGTCTCTTTGTCAAAATAATATTACTTCTTCCAGCTTTTATTACACCAACAGTTAATGCAGCTCCTCTGTGAATGAGAGGATTTTCTTCACCAATAAGAGAAAGTAAAAACCCATAACATGTTGAAAGATTTGGAATTGGTTTTACACTTTCAATAAAAAGAGTTGAACCAGGTTTTCTCCATGTTGCTGTAGGAATTTCAAGAGTGAGAAAAAGCATGTTTTTCCTTTTATTTGGTTTTTTAGTTTTCTAATTCTTTAAAAGTATTTTCTACAATTTGATCAATTGTTTCTTCAATTGAACCTTGAATTGTTGCATTCTTCAGAATTTCCTTTTCATTTTCATCCAAATTTTCAATTATTTCACCACAAACATATAAGCCATTTGTTGGAATATTCTTAAGCTTAATTCGTTGTAGAATCTTTGGAGAAATCTTTGGGTTATACGAATGAAAAGAATCTGTATAAAAACAATACAAAATTCTTGGAGCTGGATCTGATGTAACACGAAAAACTGCTGATACAGCCGAAAAATCATACAAATGTCTTGTATGATTTCCACCAACGTGGTTCAATCTTACAAGTTCTGTTAAAATAGTCTTTATATACTTCTTTCTATCACTTACAGGAACTTTTAGGTCGCAAACAGAAAGACAACCACCAAACTGATATGAAGTTACATGGGCTTTTGTTGAATAAGGAGTTGGGTTAATTTTTTCAGGATTTTTGTTAGCAGCCGGTGATGCATTTGCCGAAGCAAAATTATGAATTGTTAGATCATCATATGGAATCAAACTTATTGCATAGTTGATTTCAAGAGGAGACTTTCGAGTCTTTCTTATCTTTTCATCTGTTTCACGATCTAAAAACATATACCCCAAAATATCATTATCAATAAATTTATTTGGAGTTTCAAATTTTGGATCTCGCCACTGAATTTGATCATTTTCATCAATATATCGATTACAAAGCTTGGGGAAAGTTCTTGAAAGATTTTTACGCAAAGCGAACCGAATCGCTTCAGAACTTACAATGGTTCGTAGCGATCCATCTTCTACAACTACAGTTTGTAGTGTTGTTGTATTTCCTTTTGTTTCACCACGATTATTTGCAGCTAATCCAAAATTAGTTAAAAGATTAAAATGAATATAAACATTCTTCTTTTCAAAATCTGAAAGGTTAATAATATTTTCACCACTCGAAGGAATTAAATTCTGTGGTGGTTGAATTGAAGTATTCTTGTTTTGAGTTACTTCCTGATTTGACTGAATCTTCTTTTTTCTGGGCATTTTATTTCTCCTTTC
>JANWZV010000025.1 GCA_025061805.1 Candidatus Dojkabacteria bacterium
TATGGTATTGGTATCAATTAACATTATTAGATACCTTATCATTTTATGAAAGAGATGACTTTGTTACACAAATTGAAGAAGAAGGAACTAAAGAAGCTTGGAATGTCACAACTTATACTTCAAATTTTTCTGGAATTGTTTTAGATAATACACATAATACGGTACAAAAATCTTTAGAAAAATTAGATTCTACTCTAGTAAATAATATTAATAACATTTCAACACTCCAAACAAATACCACTGGAATTACTGGTGGATTAACACAATTGAACAATACATTTGTTAAAAAATCTGGTGATACAATGACTGGACAGTTAACTGTACAACAAAATAATATTGTTTCAACTGGTGGGACAAAAACTTCAACTTTTAGCTATGATTTTATTGAAATTAAAGACACTGATCCTGGATATATATTAAAAATTTACCCACAAAGTATTACATTTAATAATTTTTCTCTTTGGTCTACAAATATTAACTATTTTAATATAGAAACACAAAATTATATTTATGCTTTTTCTAAAGAAGGTGTTTTATCACTTTATAATGTTCAAGCTGAAAATTTAGCTTCTTCACAACAAAAAGTAATTACAACAAATAATAATGGTTTATTTCAATTGTCAACATTAAATATCAATGATATTGCAACAATTTCTCATGTAAATTCAGTTCAGAATAATCTTCAAACACAAATAAACAATAAACAAGATCTTATTACTTTAAATGGATCAGATCCAATTCAAATTTCAAATACAGGAAGTATTTGGAATTTTAGTTTTTCAGGATTTTTAAATGGGTCTGTATCAAATCCTTCAATATTCTTTAAAAATTCAACAAATACTGGATTTTATCTTTCCGGAAATTTAACTTCAAGTTATGTTTTAAATATTTCATTAAACGGAATAAATTCTTGGAACATTGAAAAACAAACCGGAACAAATAATGACTTATCTTTAAATATTACAAATAATAATAATATTTTAAATAACTTTTTTACAAATGAATCAAATAATATTCAATTTAATTTTTATAAATCAAATAAAAGAACATGGATTTTTACAATTAATAATGATTCATATGGAAATGATGCAAATGGAAATTATATAGGTCAAAATTTAGTAATATCAGCTTGTGATAATAGTGGAAATAATCCAACTGATATTCTATTTATTGAAAGAAATTTAAATAGATTTACAAATATCTATAACAGATTGAAAGTGCATAGACCTTTTTCTCTTTTTGCATCATCAACTACTCCAACAGGAACAAACTGGGATATTGGAAGCATTTATTTCAACACTTCAGCCAATACAATTTCCTATTGGGATGGAAGTTCTTGGCAAAATATAGCAGCTTCTTTTGCAGGATTTTCAAATGGATCAGCTACATCACCATCAATTTATTTTTCATCAGAAACTAACACTGGATTTTATAGACAAGCGGCTGGTATTTTGGCAGCTTCTATACTAGGAACAAGATCATGGAGCATTGATAACAACGGAGTAATGTCTTTTTTGAATGGATCTACTTCTAGTGCATTTGATAATCCATTTTCTACTAATACAACATTTGATCCACGGTTTCAAATGAGAACATCAGCATCAAATGATGGAACTGGTATACCAAGATGTTCTTTGGCTTTAGCAAAACATGATCCAAATAATGGTGGAACTGGCCCATGTGTTGTATTATCAAGAAGTAAAGGAAATATTACAACTTCATATTCATCAGTTTCATCCAGTGATATTCTTGGTTGTATTTCTTTCCAAGGAAGTACTGGATCAAAATTTATACAAGGATCAAGAATTTTTTCTTTAGTAACATCAACACCTTCTAGTGCATCAGTTCCTTCATCTCTTATATTTGAAACCACAAACATAGAAAGAATGAGAATCACTCATGAAGGAAGAATTGGAATAGGAACTTCAAACCCAGCATCTATTTTATCAATTGTAAGTTCAGAAACTCTACCATCACCAGCAGCAAATGAAGTATTAATTGGTGGTGGTGCTATTAATTGTTCTCGAGAAATTATCATTCAAAGATCATCTGGAACAAGTCTTTTATCTTTAAGAACATCTGATTGGAATTATGCTCAAGTTACATTTATGTGGGGATCTACACAAAGGGGAGCTATTGAAGTGGATAATAGTGGAAGATTTAATATTGTTGGTCCAGCCACTTCTGATGGGTATTTAAGATTTTTAAATGGTCCTTCTTATACACCACATTTAGAAGCATTAAGTGATATTGGAGTTCGTGTTTTAGTTCGCTCTTCAGATCCACCAAATAGTGCTTCATATGAGGGTTATATGTATTACAACAATTCAACAAAAAAATTAAGAATTTATAATGGATCTAACTGGGTTGATGTATAATTATTTTAAGGGAGGGTTTTATGACGCAAACTATTAACATAATACCACCACATCATTATGAAGTAATTGTTGATTCAGTTATTATTAGAAATAATTTCATAAATAATATGCCAGATCAAGAAAATCCATTTACTATTATAATTGATCGCATGTTAGAACCAAAGGATCAAAATAATAATAGAATTGGAAATTTAATTAGAATTAATTCATTATATCTTCAATTTAAAGATATAAAAAATGATATTATTAGTTTAAATGATAATGTTTCTTTAAGTGTAGAACAAATAATTACATTATGTTCTTTATATATTCAACAAAAAAAATATGAAAATATAATACAATAACATATAATAAAATGGAGATAAAATGACTGATACACAAAATCAACAATATGTTATTTTAAATAAAAATACTTGGGATATAATTGAAAAACTTCTTATGGAATTACCATTTAAAATAAGTTTTCCGGTTGTAAATGCTATTCAAAATGATTCTTCAAAAATTATTTTATCATCATCAGAATATGAAAAAATTATTTCTCTTTTAAAATCTAATGAAAATAAAAACTAAAAATGGGGTATTGACAGAATTAAAAATTTTGTTATAATGTGAAAATGTAAGAGGAGGAAGTTTATGGGAAGAAGAGTGACAACACATTTTAATCCATCATTGGGTGTAAAATATTATGTTTTAGATTCTGAAACAAATCAAGAAGTCCTTGGGAAAGTTCTAGGACCAAATGATAAGAAATATTATCCAATTAGATCTAAAAGAAAGTGCAAGCCTGGTGAAGAATTTTTTAAAATGATAATTAATAATGAAGTTCATGTTTTTAAAAATTCAATAAATTTTCCAGATTGTAGAAGTGAAAATGGAAGGTATGTTTTTATTGGAAAGAGATTTGATGGAATTATTAATTCAAGAAAAAATTACTCAAAAAATATTTTAAATGCAGAACAAAATGAAAATATAACTTTAAATACAGAATGGGTAGATTCTGAAATAAAAGAAATTCTACAAAAAGGAGAAATATAAAATGATCTATTTAGCTATTATTACACATGAGACTGAATCAAAATATGATGAATATCATATAATTTATGAAGGACATTCAACTTTAGAAAGTGCTAGAAATGAAATTGATGAAATTCGTCGAAGACTTATTAAACATGGAAAAAAGCCATTTGATTGTTATATATATGAAAGTAAAGATGGAAAACCATTGTATGGCTATCCACCATACAGGCTAGATCAAATAGATTTTAATTTCTATAAGGAACCAACAGAACAAGAAAAAATAAAAGCACAAGAAATTGAACAACAACTATTAAATGTTATTAATAAATATGTCTAGTAAAATTATTACTAATAAATTTAATGTTTATAAAACTCCATTTTCAAAAAGAATTCTACAAAAGGGAGAATATTTACTTGCTACTGATTCGCCATATGGTCTTCTCTTCACAAAAATAAAAAATGGTGTTGAATATATTTATGATGAAGAAGATATAAAACAAGAAAATGATGATTATGAAAATTATGTCCCAATTCATTTATCACCATATAAAGAAATACAGTGAAAGGAGAAAAAAAAATGAAGAACTCAACAATTATTCACATGTGGCTAGTAAACGATTCGCAAAAACCATATATTCTTACTAATAATAAAGAAAGAGCAGAAAAGGTTTTTAATTTCATAAAAAATAAAAAGAAAGATGTAGTTCTTCAAAAAATTTCAGATTTTCCAAATAGGATTTGTGAGCTAGGAAGAAATTTATTTGAAATACCAACTGATAAAACAGAAGAAGAAATTATTCATTTCAGAAATACTTTTATCAAGCAATGGAGAGAAAGAGTTGATACAATTCCCTATGCAAATGAAATTTTAGTTTGGAAAAAAATGGTTAAAAATGATCAATTTTTAAATAAATTTGATTCTGCTGAACAATTTAGTCAGTGGGCAATAGATCATGTTAACATCATTAGAAAATCAATAAATAAAATAAGAAAAGAATAAATAATTTTATAAAATATTAAATATGCAAGATTTATTTGGAAATATATTAAGTTTTAATAACAAAGAAGAATTACTAAATTTTTTAATGTCTAATGTTTTCATTTGTTTAGTTCAAAAAATTAAAGAAGATTTTGAAATTTCTACAGATAACTCATTTGAAACTAAAAAGATATTGAATGAAATTGTTAAACAAGAAATATCATCTTATTTTAAATCTGATATGAAAATTATTAAAGAAATAGGAAAAAATCCAGAATATTATAAAATAATAAACAATATTTGTTTTATTAAAGAAGGATATATTTTAGAATTTATTGAAAAAATTTCAGAAAAAATATTTACAAAATTAATAAAAAAACTTTATAGAAAAAAAATTATAAATTTATATTTCCATAAAGATAAGAATAAAATTTGTTGGATGTTAAAAAACTAAAATTTGTTGGATGTTAAAAAAAAATAATATTTTTTATATAATGTAGTGTATGATAGAAGTCTTTAAAGGTTATACCTTTTCTGGATATACTATCAATGTTATTGAAGATGAATTCTGTCTCACCATAACAGAAAGTGGTGGTAATTTTATTTCAGATAATAAAAGTGAAATTGTATTGGATCATAATTTCTTTGATATAAAAGATATTTTTCAACTTCAAGATAGTGATTTACAAGAAATGTTTCTAAAAGCCAAAAAGTATTTAGAAGAAATAAAAAAATATCAAGAAAATGAAACAAATATAAATAATGATATATGAAATTTAAGGATTTCTTTTTAAAAAAAGAAAAAAAAGATGTAATTAATGAAGAAGAACTGTTTTTTGAGATTGTTAAAATAAGAATCCCATCATTAAAATCATTTATAGCTTGGCTTATTCTAAAGAATATTATAAAACCATATGTAAAAGAGTTTAAGCACTCAAAACCAAAACCATTTGAGAAATTATCATCATCTGAAAAAATTAATTATTTAGTGAAAAATGTAAAAAATTTAGAAGAATTGGCTACTTATTTTACTAATACTTTTAAAAAAATAAATTAATAAAATATAAGAAATGTTTATAATAAGAAAAAGGGTTTATATTCATGACGACAATTTTTTCATTCTTCAAAAGTAAAGAACAGAAAAATAAAGAAGTTATTCAAAGAGCATTAAAAAAAATATCAAATTTTTATGATGAAGATAAATTTAACTTTTCAAATAAAAATTTTAATGATACTTATTCTTTAGTTATTTTTGTAAATGAAGATTTTCCATTTCATAAGCAATTATTGGGTGTTGTTGAATGTTCAACTGAATTCCTATTTAACATAGGACATTCACCAGATATGATGCAATGGAAAGAAAGAAAAAATATGGTTGGAAAAAAAGATCATATTATAATTTATATGTTGGATGCTCAAACAATGAATCAACTTTATAAAGAATATTACACATCTATTACAAATGGTATTAAACCAAAGAATAAAATTCAAACAGTTTCTTTTATTAAATATGATGAAGTAATTTATCCAATAGCATTTTGTTTAGGATTTTTATGGACCAAAGACTTAAAAGATTTTAATGAAAATTATAGATCAATAAGGATGTATTAAATTATGAAATTACATGAAGTAATAGAATCCATTAGATCTATTGTTGGGAATAATAGAAAAATTATTATTTTTGGAAAAGGTTTAACACAATTAATAACCGGAAAAAAACCTAAAAATTTAGATATTTTTATTCAAGTTAAAGACAAAGATGATTTACAAACAATTCATGCACAACTTCCATATTTAACAAATATTAAGTATCATTTATGCAATTCATTTGATGAAATAGAAAAGGATCCAATTGTTATTAATAATATTTTTATTTTATCTGATGATTTAAATAATAATGATGAAAATATAGAAAATATTATTCATTACCATAAAAATTTTTTTAGGGACTTTCAAAGGAATCTTGTATCCTTCACAAAAAATGCCAAGAAAAACTTTAAAACAGAATACATATTTGAAGCATTAGAAACAGCTGTTGAACATAATTTCTTTATAGAAAATAAATCAATTGATATTATTATGAAAAATAAACATTTAGTAAAAGATTTGTATAAAAGACAAATTTATAATTTATTACATACTATTTTACAAACACAAAAACCTCAAAAATATATTGAGTTTTTAAATATTTTTGGAATTTCTTTTGAGTTATTTGGTTTTCATTTAAATGCATCATTAGATTATAAAAAATTAGAAAAAGAAGATTTTCCAGAATTTATTTTTTCTATTTTAAAATTTAATAATGAAGATGAGTTTAAAAATATTTTACTTAATAAATGCGGAGTTTATGAGAAAGATTTAAAAAATTTTTTGATTATTTATAAAGCTTTTCATGAAGTTGATTTATTAAATACAAATTTAACAAATATTGAAAAAATTTACTCTATTCTTGAAGGAAAAAGAGTACTAAATTTTTGTAGACTTTTAAAATTGTTTGAATTTAATGAAATTAGTAAAATTTTAAGAAAATATCATATTAAAAAAATTAGTAATGATGTCTTAGATCAATAAAAATGGCTAGGAAAAAAACTTATTGACATTTTCAAATAACATTATATAGTATATAAGTGAAAGGAGAGAAAACATGAGATCGCCACAGAAAAAATCAAAAAATTTTAAACTTTGTATTGGAACAAGAGTTAAGCACAAAACAAATGAAAACCTAAAAGAAGGAGTTATAGTTTGGGTTCATTCACACAAAAAGGGTGTAATTCCAGAATTAGATGGTAAAATTTATAGTGTTTTTTGGAGTAATAACACTCGTGGTGTTTATAGAAGTGATGAAATAGAAAAAAATAATCAAAAAGCAATAATAAATTTTTCTTCTAATGAAGGGGGGACACCTAATGATCAATAATCCAAAATATAATAAACAAGAAAAAATAAAAGATGTTTATAAAGAAATAGCTTTAGATCCAGAAGGTTTTTATTATGGAGATGATGATAATTTAGAAGATGAGAAAGATGAATTTTATTGTCAAATATCAGAAAGAAAAAATAAAATTAATGAAAATGATTATATAGAAGAAGATAAAAATATTACAGAAGATAATGACAATAGTATAAATGAAAATGAAGATATTGAAGATTTTACAAATAATGAAGATGATGAAGATGATTTAAGATTTAAAAATTCTCAAAAATTCTTAAAAATTTATGATGAAGACGATGAAAAAGAAAATAAAAATTATAAAGAATTTGAAAATATACAAAATATGTTTTACAAAATACCAAATCAAGGAAGAAAGTTTTGGTATGATGATCCACAAAAACTAAAATTTAAAAATGGTGATGTAGTTGTTTACAAAAATGATCAAAATGGTGATACATTTGTTATTTGTTATCCATCAGAAAATGAAAATTATTATTTTATAAAGAGAAATAAAACATTAAATGAATTTGAAGAACATGGAGAAAAATTAGTAATAGCTCCTCCACATAATAATGTGTGGCAAAATTATTGGTCACAATTTCCGGTCATACCAGCTCCAAAAAATTTCAAAAAGAAAATATAACTCATTTATATATGTGATAAATTGGAGTTAAATATGAAAAATTCATATTTTTCAACAATGAAGTTTATATTTCAAAATGAAAATTTTGAATACAAAAATATTTTTAATGATTTTCTAAAGGAAGTACAACTTTATCATACTGATCAAACTTATTTGTTTTCAAACTTTGAAAATAACTGTTATGCAAAAAATATATTTTATAAAACATTTTCTGAATATATATTAGAAGTTGATGAATTTAATGAAGATCCAAATAAAATTATGTATATTACATCAACAGAAAATCAAAGTAAAACATATTTTTTTAAAATTTTTTGTAATCCAATTGCTCTTATTAACTTTTATTATAACCCAGAAAAAGATAATATTTCTAAAATTTCTTTAAATAATCATAATTTTATTTGTGATTTAATAAAAAAATATTTAAAAGATATTCATATAAACTATATTGATAATATTTGTAATTCATTAACAAAATTTATAAAACAAAAGGAATGGGATGATGAAAGTTGGAAGTATTGGTGTTATCTTTTATTTTTTGATAAAAATTTTTCTTCATTTGTTGTAAATGTGTTTATACATGAATTTTTACATGCTATTTTTGATCATTTAAATGTAGAATTATATGGAAAATATTTTCTTAATAATCCTCAAGCAGCTATGATAGCTGCTGATTTTAGCATTAATCAATATATTGTTTGGAATAATATACCATTTGATATAAGAAGAAATATTATTACAGAAGATAATTATGAATTCATGCTTCAATTATATAAATCTTATGTATGTTATTTGAAAAATAAAAATTTAATTATCATTAAAGAAAATTTAAAATTTGAAAATCTAAAAGAAACAATTGATAAAATTTTGCATTCAAAAAATATAACATATTCTTCATTAGAAAATATTGTTGAAAGTTTAGAAAACATTACCCAAAAAAATTTAAGACATGATTTACAAAAAAATTCTTTTGAATTTTATTATAAAATAATTTCAGAGCAAAATTTTGAAAATAATAGTAAAAATTTATTTATTTCTTTTGATTCTCATGATAAATGGAATAAAACTTTTCAGTCAGAAGATGTAGAAAAAAAACAAAATAAATTAGATAATAATAACATAGAAGAAATTATTTCGCAAATTTTAGAAAAAATTAAAGAAAAAATGAACAAATCACAAAATGACTTTAGTGAAAAAGAAGATATATTAAAACAAATAAAAGATATTCCATTTATAGATAAATTTATTAAAAGCAAAATACTTATTCAAAAGTGGAAATATCATTTAAGAAATTTTATAAAAACTTCTTGTTTTGAAAATGTAATAGAAAATATTTCTTTTACAAGAGAAAATAGAAGAGTAGAAAATTTATATCCAGGAAAAGAAAAAACAGAAAATTATAAATTTATTTTAGCAATTGATAGTTCATCATCAATTAGTAAAAATGAATATTTTGATTTTGTTTCAGAAATTATTAATATTTCTAAACAACTTGAAATTAAAAAAATGAGATGTTTATTTTTTAATACAAAAGTAGTCTTAGATAAAATGTTATCACCAATAAATTTAATAAAATTTAATTATTATAAAATAGGTGGTGGAACATCACTATTAGAAGTTTTTAATTATTTAGAAAATCAAAAAAATACTGTTCCGCTCATAGTTTTTACTGATGGATATTTTGCATATTTTGATCCAACAAAATATAAATTTAATCACTTGATTTATTTATTTAATTCAGGTTCAGAAATACCACAAGCATATGAAGAAATGAAAAGAAGAAAATATAATGTCATTCACAAATATTCTTGACATAAACAAAAAATAAATAAAATATCTAAAAGGAGATGAAAAATGACATATGTTGATATTGCAACAGCTGAAGAATGTCTTAAATTCAGTATTCTTCACAGTGATCAAATAAAATTACCAATAGCAATTTGGGGCTATCATGGAATTGGAAAAACAGAATTAGTCAAAAAAATTGCAAAAGATTTAAATATGAATTTAGTTATTTTACATTTATCAACACAAGATATTACTGATTTAATTGGAATTCCGAGAGATAAAGAAGTTATTATTCAAGATAAAAAAGAAAAAATAACAATTTGGTCATGTCCAGTATGGCTATTTGAAGCATTAGAGCAATCAAAAATAACTGGTAAAAGAAATTTATTTTTTCTAGATGAAATGAATCGAGCAAGTAGAGTTGTTCTAAATGCTATGCTTCCTTTTCTTATTGAAGGAAAAATTCATACTCATAGTATTAATACACATGATGTTGTAGTAGCAGCAATGAATCCATCAGATGAAAATTATGATACACAAGAAATTTTTGATAAAGCCCTTTTAGACAGAATGGGACATATTATTTTATCTCCATCTTTAAAAGATTATATTCAATATATGAAAGAAAAAAATATTGATGATGTTACTTTACAAATTATTGAAGAAAATCCACACTTTGTAGAAATTCCAAAGATTAATTTAAATTTTGAAGTTACACCAAGTCGTAGAAAAATTGAATATGTAATGAGAAAATTTGTAAAAATGCCAAGAGATTGGATTCTAAAATATGGAAAATCTGTTCTATCATGCTATTTAGGAGAATCTTTTGCTAGATTATGGATAAAGAAAATACAATACTTAAACTCAAATGAAATAACACTTGAAAAACTAAAAAATTATCAAAAAAATAAAACAGAATTAGAAAATCTTCTTCAAGAAGAGATTGAAGGTGTAAAAGTATTAAATGAAGAAAATTACAAAATTTGTATTAATATTATAACTAATTATTTGTCTGATTTTTATACTAAAGAAAATCAAGAAGATATTAATTGGATTTTTGATTTTCTATCTTTTAATTTAATTAGTAAGGATAAAATTAAATCATTTTTAAACAATGAAACTGTTAAATCAAAAATTATTATAAACAAAGATTTTAATAAAAAAATTGGTAATTTCTTAAAAGAAAAAAATATATTGACTACAGTAAATGATCTATATAATATTGAAAAAGAACTGTGGAGGACACCAGTATGAGCTATCTCACAGTAGAAGAATTAGAAAATACTCTTATTCAAATGGATAATGAAAAAAATTATACTTTAGGATCTGTTATTTATGATAATAGGCCAATAAATGGAGTATTTTTTGAAGAAACTTCAGAAATAACATCAGATCATTTTCCATCATTTTTTCTAAAACCATATAAATTCTTTTATCATTTTCAACAAATTTTAGAAGAAAAACCAAATTTAAAACCAAGTTTGTGTGGTATTTGGAATAATGGATTTGTTGAAGCATCATATAATAAATTTTTATCATATATTCAAGATGAAGATCTAAAGAGATTTCTAAAATTTTACAAAACAATTCATACATCTTCATTAATTGATTTTAAAGAAAAATGTTTACTTCAAAATCTTTTCCAACACTATTTTATTTTCTTAGATAATAACAAAAAAATTAAAAAATTATTTTCAAATAATAAAAATGAATCTTCTAATTTTTCTTTTAATTTAATAAACTATGATTTAGTACATGAAAATTGGAGGATTTTTGACCAAAATTTCTCAGATTCAAAAAATTTTGACCAAAATTTTTCAGATTCTTTTCATTCTTCTTTAAAAATTATTCTTAAGTATTTTCTTTTGGAAAAATATGAAAATAAATACATTTTATTTTTATTTGGTGCAAATGAAAAAATTTGGAATTTTCTAGAAAATCTTACAACTTTTACAAATGAAATTATAAATTTCTTGTCTATAAAAAATGAAATTTTTCAACAAATTCAAAATATGAATAATAATTTACAAGGAATTTTAAAATATAAAGAAATTGTAGATGAATATTTGAGAAAAGTAAATCATCTTCTTTGGTCAAATAATGTTTTTTATTCAACAGATCAAAATTTCACAAAACTATCAAAAAAAATTAATAAATCAAAACAAAAAACATATTCTCCAACACAAACATCAAATGTAATAGCATCATCAATTTTAAATCAACAAAATTCATTGTCTAATTTAAATAAACAAGAAATAAATAAATTATATGAAGATTTATATAATGCACATAATCTTTATAAAACTATAACTCGATTTGTATATTTTGTTGTTCAATCAAGAAATTATCTTTGGTATTTTGAGAATGTTTTTCCAAAAACTTCTTACATATATACTTATAGAAATAACAATTTTGAAAAAATTCCAATTAAAGAAATTTATCAAAAAATTGATGAAGTATATAATTATATTAATAATCTTTATTATGTAGATGAAAAAATATTCTATATATAATAAAAGGAGATTTATAAATGTCAGATATTGTAGATTATACTCAAGCAACATGGAGAAAATTTATTCCACCATCATGTTATGTGAATTATGAAGAAAATGAATTTGAAGAAATTATTGATACAACAAAAATTCCAATTTTTAATGTAAAAATCAATATGGAGAATGTTGATATAGAAAAAAATGAAGAACAAGAAGCTATTAAAGAATTGATTAAATTAGGAATTATTAATCCACCAAAAGATCAAATTCCTTCTAAAAATAAAAATGAATATCAAAGCTCTTCTTTGTATGAAACACCAGAAATTAGATCTATTAAACAAAATTTTTTATTTCAAAAAATGAAATATCAACAAAAAAATACTCTTTTTCAAGAAATTCAAAAATATCGATCAGAAAAAGGAAAATAATATGTCAATAGAATTTAAATGTCCAATCTGTAATTATAGACTTTTTGAAGTTTCTGAGGGTGAAAATTGTCATAAAAAAATAATATGTTTAAAATGTTTAGAAAAAGGAAAAACAGTTCATATGATAAAAGAATATACTTCTTCAAAAATAGAAAATTTAGGTGGTGGTTTATTTAAAAAAATTAACATTTATGGAGAAAAATAATATATATGTTTAATATTCCAAAAATTATTTTTCTTTTTGGACATAGAAAACAACATGGTAAAGATACATGTGCTTCAATTATGGAATCTATATTAGATAAATGTGGTGTATCATGTAAAAAAACATCTTTCGCTAAAAAACTGAAAAAATGTGTTGCGGAAAAATACAATTTATCCTATGAAAAAATGGACTATGAAGATTATAAAAAGTCAATTATTGAACCTTACAATAAAACAGTAAGGGAAATATTAATACAGGAAGGAAATTTAGCGCGTTCATTTTGGCCAGATATTTGGGCATGTCATGCTTATCAAGAAATTTTTGAAAGTAACTGTGAGATAGGAATTATATCTGATTTTAGATTTCCAAATGAATTTGATGAACAACATAAATACTTAAAATATTATTTACAAAAAAAGAATATTGAATATTCATCTTATTATCAAGAAAATTATAAAGTATATAAAATATTGGTTTTAAGAGAAAATGGAACTTACATTAATGATGGTGCAGATGATGCTCTTCCAGATGAAAAGTCATATTATGATTATTTAATTAATAATCCATGTTCAAAAGATTGGAAAAATGTTTTATCCCATCAGATTAAAATTATTTTAAAAGAAACATATTTTTTAAAGTATAATAATAATAAGGAGTGTTTTCAATGCCTTATGGAATCATAAAAGTTAATAGAGCAAAATGTCTTCAGTGTAAAGAAATTTTAATTTCAACAAAAGAAAATTTTGAAGTAACATGTTCATGTGGAAAATTAACAATTTCCGGAGCAGATGGCTATCTTGAAAGAACAGGAAAAAAAGGAATTGATTTTCAAGAATTAACAATTTTTGATTTTTCAAATATTCCTGAAGAAGAATTATCATTTCCAACAGAAGAAGAAATAGAAGATATAAGAAAAAAATATGAAACAGAATAAATATATTAAAAAAAGAAATGATGAAGATGAAGATGATAATGAAATTGAAATAGAACTTGAAGAAAGTGGAATTGCTAATTCTGTAGATAGTAATAATATTTTACTTTTAAATGGTGAAATTAATTCAGAAAACGCAAATAAAACTTGTCAAATATTATTAGAATTTCAATATAAGAATGAGAGAGATGGTGTTTTTAGACCTATTCATCTTTTAATTAATAGTCAAGGTGGATCAATTATTGATGCTTGGCAAATTTGTGATATTATGGATATTATTCATTATCCAATTATTACTATTGGTTTAGGTGAAATAGCTTCAGCTGCTTTATTAATTTTTATTAATGGAGAAAAGGGATTTCGAATTCTTTCTCATAGAGCTTCTCTTATGTCTCATCAATATAGTTGGGGTATATCAGGAAAAATGGATGATTTAATTTCAGCTTCACGTGAATTCAATAATATCTATAAAAGAATGGAAGATCATTTTTATGAAAAAACAAAAATTAAAAGAGATATAATTCGCCAAAAATTACTTTCTGGATTAGATTATTGGATGACTCCCAAAGAAGCTGTAAAATATAATATAGCAGATCATGTATTTAATTTTAAAAAGAAAAAACCATTATTTTTCATTGAAAGTAAAAAAGAATGGAAAAAAATAAAAAAAGAATTTTTAAAAAAGGAGAAATAAATGTCAGAAGAAAATAAGTTTGATTTAAAAGAAATTCAAGATAATGAAAATAAAATTTTAACAAATGTTATTTGTAATCAAAATCTTTTTGTTAAAAATTCAGAAGAAAAATTATCTTTAATATTTCAGGAATTAAATAGTTTATCACTTGTTACAAGTCATGAGGTAGAAGTTTTAGAAAAAGCTCATGCATTTATTTTATCAACATATACAAGTGTTCCGATGTATAGAACATATATTGAAAAATGTATTGGAGTCCTTACAAATGCTAGATTTCCAACTCCAGATGCTAAATATTGGCAATGTAAAAAAGAAGCAGAAGTCCAATTTTATGAATTAGTAAAAGAAGTTTGTAATCATAAAAAAATATTAATTGATATGAAAGAACTCATTTATAAAAAAGAAAAAATAAAAGAATATTTAAAGAAAAAAGAAGCTTTTTCAAATAATCAAGAAAATTATTTTAATTCAAGTGAGAAATTACATGAAAAAGATGAATTTTTATTAAAATGTGAAATTGAAAAAATTGATGTGGCATTAATGGAATTAAATCTATTACTTAAAAAAACAGAAAAGGATATAAAATATCGTATAGCGGAAATTGAAGATTGGTTAGAAATTTCAGAGGAATGGAAAACAGAGTCTAAATATAGCACAGAATCTTATACACCACATCAATTAGAATCTGTTATTGGTTGGTTAAATTACCAAATTGAAGAAGCAAAAATAAAAAATGATAAAGAAGCATTAAATGTATTAACTGACCAAATGGATACATTAAAATCATTACTAAAAAGAAAATTTGAACAAATTACACAACAAACTAAAAAATAAATTTATTCAACTGCTTTGTATTTTCGGATTCTTAAATTCTGATAAAGTTACATTCCATGTATAATTACATGTTATAATGTCATTTTGATTAGCTACATTTTTAAATTTAATTGAAATATTATCACTATATGTACCAAATGAAACAACATTTGTTAATCTAAAAAATCCTTTTTGTGCTGATACATTGAAAAGACTTTTTTCACACACATATGTTTTACCATTACATTCTACTATACTTTCAAATAAATTTTCTGGAATTTCCATTAATATATCAAAAATTGGTGAATACTCTATAGTATTTTTTAACTCAAAAACATGTTTATTTGTTATCAATATATTTGATGAAACAATTTCCATTCTTTTTGTAATATTAGAAAAAGCACGAATTGCTAATTTTGGTTCTTTTACTTGACAGATAGAACATTTTTCATCTTCTAAATTTTTTGCATTTTTACTATATTTGTAAGAAAACATTTTCCCTTTTGGTGAAAAATACTTTGGTGGACAATCTTCACAATATCCAAAATAAATGTCAAAATTAATTTTTGCATGACTATAAATTTCTTCCATTGATTTAAATGAATAATTTGTAAAATTTTCTGCAAGTTTATCATTTGATATTATTTGATTATTATTAATTTTTCTTGATGTTTCCCACCTTTTAATAATATCATTCCAAATAGCAAATTTATTTAATTGTGATGAAACATAAACCATTTTATTCCATAATGCTCTATCATAACATGATGGACATGGGCACAATATTTCTGCATATATTGGCTTAAATTCTTTTTCATATAAACATAATAATGTTTTATAAACATCTTCTTCCTTCGCTCTTTTAATTATCCCAAAATATAACAATGGTTTTGTGTTTGGGTAAATTGATTTTGAATAGTAATAATTTAAATTTTCACTAGAATTAAGATTAGGTCTTAATATTGATTTTCCATCAAAAATTATATTAGTTGTTGGTGCCTCAGTTGACATATAAAAATTCTCCTTTAGTAACCAATTATTTACCAAACAATTCTAATTCTACCATCTTCACCATTTAAAACTGGATACATATCTGGTAATGCATATTGACCATCTCCGCCAACACCAGCTCCTTGTACTTTTGGTTTTCCACCTTTAGACTTATTAGTTAAATTATATACACCACCAGCTGAAGATGGACCAAGTGGTCCCATTGAAATTCCATCTCCTTTTTCACCATCAAAACCAGTATAAATTGAGTATTTTGAAATAAATGATGTATTTACAATCCCACCGGGTGAACCAATTCCACCATTTCCACCAACAGCATTTCTTTCTAAACGCAAACATGTACCACCTAAACCTCCTTGACCACCAAAAACAACAACTAATGCATTTGAATTTATAGAATGTGAACCAAAAATAGAAGTTCCACCATTTTCACCACTTTGTGCAGATAAAGAAATAGTAGTATATTCATTAATTTCATTTCCCAAATTATACCATTTATATTCATTAGTTTCTTTATTCTTAATTCCTTCTACAACAACAGAACACCCAGTTTTTCCTCCTTTTCCAATAGTATAAGGAATTGTCAAGCCTGATGTAACATCATAATAAAATACAACATGACCACCGCCACCTCCACCACCACCGGCAGCTTTTATAATATAAGATTTTCTATCATCTTCTTTAATTTCTAATTGAGCATAACCACCACCTCCACCACCAGCTCCCCATAAATACACTTTGATTTTTGTAACACCATTTGGAACAATAAAGTTATACTTTCCATGTGTTTTAATATCTACTACACCATGTACTGGATTTGATGTATTCAAAATTTTATCATCTTCAACTGGTTTATTTTCTTCAATTTCTATACCTTCAATTTCTGGTGGTAATGGTGGTTTAGAATAAATATTTGTTGGGATTTTTTCAGGACAATTTTCTTCCTTATACCCAGCATAGAAAATCGGATCCTCATTAAATAAATATGAATGAAATATATCTTTTTCAACCCAAATAGGACAATGGTGAATATTTACATAAGTATGAATACCATATAAACCATAACGATATTGATAAAAAGTTGATTCATTTATTCCACCAAAAACTACAAGAAAATTTCCTAAATTATTCTTTATAGATACAGCAGAACAAAATGATTGTGTATTATTTAATTTTTTATTAAGTATTTCCCAAACATTATTATTTGGATTATAAACTTCAACAGTGTCTAATTCATTATTTTGCTCGTCAATTCCACCAACAGCAATTAATGTTTGAGAATATGAAAATGGTATAAAAGAAAAAGTATTTTCAATATTTGTCATACTATGTGCATATCTTTTTTTATTCATTGGAGCTATTTCATAAAAATTTTCACTTAATTCATCAAAATACTCAACACTATTTAAAGGTCCACTTTCATTTAAACCACCGCTAAAATAATATTTGTTGTTCAAAAAACTATAGGAAAAAAATCTTCTTGAAGACTTTTGAAAAATAGATTTTTTTGTATTTGAAGAAAAATCAAATAATTCAGCTTGATTAATTGTTTGTTGATCATTATATCCACCATAAACAAGAATTTTATTAGAAAATGGAATTCGTACTACAGCAAAATCTTCTCTTGGATAAGAGAGTTCAAAATTTTTTAATATTTCCCATTTATCATTCATTATATCATAAACTTCAATTTCTTTATGATATTTTTTAATTTTTGAACCGCATTTAGTTGTAATTTCTTCATATCCACCAATTGCTAAAATTTTTAGACTTTCTGTTGGGTGATTTATTAATTTAAAATTTGTTCTTTTTCTTTTCATTGGCGACAATGACATTGTCCAAACATTTTCAGAAATATTATAAATTTCACAAGAATTTAATGAACCTTTTTCATCATTATATCCACCAGCCACTAAAATAAAATGATTATTATAAGATGGAATGAAAATTATATGTGAACTATGTAAACATCTTCTTTCATTCATATTAGCCATTAAAACCCATGTATTTTCATTTGGATTTTCCATATCAAGTACTTCTATACTATTAAGATATTTTTTATCAATTGAGCTATCACCCAATCTATCAAAACTAAAATTAATTCCACCCAAAATAAATATTTTATTACCATAAATAATTTCATTTCCATAAAAAACTCTTGCACAATTTAAATTTTTTTGAATGTTAAAATTACTTAATGGTGAATGTGATGATGTTTGAACAGTATCATCTATTTTTTGAATATTTGTATATCTATAATCATTTTGTGGAAAAACATTAATTAATTTAGAAAGTAAATAATATTTATTATTTAATTTAATTTGATAAATTTGATTAATTTTATTTTGATCAAATAAGAGAGGTTGTGAAGATCCTGGATTGCTATCTAGTAATGACTTCCAAGCTTTTTCAATAAGCTTTTTATAATTTTTATCTGTTTTTTCTGGATTTTTTATTTCATTTGGTTCTAAAGGATAATCTATTTCTAATAATCCTGGATATGGTAAATTTTTATATCCTAAAATATTTCCATAATTATCTACTGCAAAATGAAACTCATCTGGTCTTGTGAATAAAGTATCTAATTCATTTAAATCAATAATTCCTGGTATAGCTTTAAAAGTCCTAAAAATCACACCTGGTGGAACAACAACTCTTTCTTTTCCATCTTTAATTTTATTATCAGTAATATCCTCTGTTGTCAATGTTTTAAAAACATCTATTTGACTACCTTCATAATTAATTTTTGGATGTATTAAACTTGCTATAGAATAATATGAATATTTTTTAAAATTTTGCTTTATTGGTATACCATGATGTTCTCTATTTCCAGTAAATGGATTAAATCCAAAAAATTTATTCTGTCTTAAAGCAAAATCATCAAATTCAATAGTTACTTGTTTAATACTTATATCAATACCAAGTAGAAAGTTAGAAGAAAAAGAATTATAACCAAAAGAATTAGCAACATTGTAATTAAATAAATCAATCCAAGTTAAATTTTCTGTTGGATTAGAAACCTTATTGTTAATATATTCCCTAAATTTCTTAAAACTTTTTTCTTGTTTAATTAAATTATAAGTCTCTTTAACATCTCGAGCAATTAATTCCCAACATGGAACACACCCACCATTGCAAGTTTCTTTTGTTGATAATCCTATTTTTATATTTCTATTTAAATTTTCTGCAACATCAACACAATAACTTCCGCGAATTCTTTTAAACAAAAAAGTTGTTCTTCTTAAACAATTATCACTGTATTTTTTATAAAGAAGAGACAAACTATCAGCATATGTAGAGTTTCGAATTATATCAATATAATGTTTAGTTTTTAAATAAATGCTATCACTATTATAATTATCAATATTAATAATTCCCTCATCAGTCTTTGAAAAATGAACTTCTTCATCAGTCAGCCATTTTTTACCATTCCAAAAATTTTTTTGATCTTGTTTATCTTCTCTAATTGAATGACGAATAAAAACAGTTTCATCACTTGTAAGTTTTCTCCAAACAATATAATATTCCTTTTTTACTGTATTAGTTTTTGTTTCTTTTAAGAAACAATTGGGTGGTAAATTATCTGGATTATCACTATCTGCAATGTGTTTATATTTGAAAAAATACCATCTACTATCCAAAACAACATATGGTTCAACAGTATAAACATCTACATTTTTTAAATAAATAGTTACAGGATTAATATTTAAATTTTTTGATCCAATAAAACCTGCGACATAATATGATGCTAAACATTCTTCACTACTAAAATGTTCTGAATATTTATTTTCTACTTCTTTAAAAAATTCTTTTGGAAAAATTATATGAATTGGATTTTTGTTTTTATTAATAACTTCTTTTATTTTAAATGGGTAAATATTCATATTACAGTCTCTTTATAAGAACTTTCATTTTAACTGGGTTTGTTGTTTGAATTAATACATAATTTTTAAAACATCGAATTGAATTTACATAAATAAGTTCATGATATTTCTCAGCTGGTGATGATCCATTATGTTCTTCATAAGTAAGAACTAAAACCTTTTCTGGATCGCATAAATTCCAATTATGATATAATTTGACATCAAAGAGTTCTTCATCATCATCTGCAACCTCCCAATCATTTTCCAATGAATCTGGGTCATAAGCTTCCAATGTATATATATTAACTGGATCTAAAATAACTTGTCCACCACTTGCAAATGCTGAAGCAATATCAATAAGTCTTAACCCAGGAACATGTTGATCAGAAAAAAGTAATGAGCCATCTTGATGAATTTCAATTTTTGCTTGGTTATTTTTAATTCGTATACTATCAGCATAAAATGGTTCTTTCATGTTTTCTCCTTTTTTATTTATATAAATTTACTTTTTACATGTTGGAGAAACATTAAAATTATTTTGTTCTATTTGTTCACATGCACTTTTAACTTGCTCTTCAATTTTTTTACATTCATCTTCTGAAATTACTAAGTTCATTGGCATACCAGCATTTAAAGGATCTGTCAATCCTGGTCTAAATGGAATTCCTTCACCATCTTTATTTAAATCTATATTATATCCAAAATAATTATAAGATTTTGGAGAAAATTCGTCATCATATGGAATAGATTTTAAATTTCTTATATTATTATTTGGATTTGTTAAAATATCATTCCACAAATCTTCTGATTTACCCTGAAAATATGTTGAACTTGGATTTACCCCTTCTAAAGAAGAGGCAAATAAATTATTCACTCCTTCTAAAGAAGAAGCAAATCCAAATGAATTTACATCTTCTAAATCTCCTGAATCTGGTAATGCATTATATAAATGCAACAAATAATTAATATCATTTAAATTTAAAATTCCATCATCTACAATAGATGTATCCCCCAAAGCATGAATTGCAATAGCATTTAGCAAATTTGGAAAATCTAATGGTGTTGATGATGTTAAATTTCCTATATAAACACCACCAGACAAAATATTAGAAAGTAAATTAAAATCTGTATCTTTACAATATGAAGCATCTAAAAATGATAAGATTCCACCTATAACTAATGCATTTGCAGCTAATGCTTTATTTTTAATTGATAAGAATGAAAGATTATCATAACATGCTAATGCACCAGCTCCAAATCCAATTGAAGCATTAGCTCCTAAATAAGATTGTAATTGTGCTGTTGTAAATGCTCCAAATGATGCTGACATTCTTCCACCAACTTGAGCACTTCCAGAAATTGATAATCCAGCACTCACTCCAGCCCCAAACCCTGCACTTATTCCTGCACTCACCCCAGCACTTACTCCTGCACTCACCCCTGCACTTACACCTGCACTTACTCCTGCACTTATTCCAGCTCCGAATCCAGCACTAATACTAGCTCCTGCAGAAGCAGCCAATCCTCCC
>JANWZV010000026.1 GCA_025061805.1 Candidatus Dojkabacteria bacterium
GTTTGCATGATATTAAAAATCCCGACAAATTCATTTGATTATTTGCACAAAAATTTTGTATATTTTCAAAACTTCGATATATATCTTCAAATAGACAAAATGGTAAGCTACATCCCCAACTTATTAAAGAAAAGCAGAGTTCGCCCAAAAATTTTAGTTTCTGATAAATCTTGATTAATAATAATGTTAACTAATTCGGTTTCCCTGACTAACCTACAAAGTATATGTACACAGGAAAAAATAAAAGTTTTTCTATGAATTTACATGTAAGTAAGATATACTTCTTTTTGAAAATTTTATGATCAGATGGTGAGATGGCTTATATAAATTGTATTCTATTTAATTAAATTAAGCGTAAAATTTCGGTTTACGAATTGATTTGTTTACCATATACTGCTACAGAATCAATGTTATTTTTTATAATAGTCTAGAAGAAAAGTTACTCTTTGGTTATTATTTAATTAAACTTTAACCAATTTTAACAATATTTTGAGCTATCAGTTATAGCATATCTTATTTTAATCAATTCTAGAATCGTATTGTATAATTCATATTTTTGACATATATCTTTTTTAATTTACCGTGGTACTTTTTACAGTTTGCGTAATCTTTTAATTTTTTGTTTTGATTTTTCAGCTTTTTTTAATAGACTTTGTGTTTTCCAAAAAACTGACTGTAAATGTAAAATCAATTATTTTTGTTTCTTTTTGAAGCTTAACAATTCTTCGTCTTGTTCCTATCTACATTTCAATATCTTTAATAACTTCTTCAATTATATGATTGTTCTTCCCTGTAATTTGAAAAAATAACAAATAAAGTGTGAAAGTTTATTGTTATGTAATTCTTAACGTTGAAAATAAAGTTTAGAATAATAGTACTAGATTTTTTAATATTGTCTATTCAAGTTTAGATAAAATAATATGGTGCAGCTTAATTACTTATAACCATTTCTGCTCTTACCACTATTCTTTGAGCATCAGAGCCTATTGGATGACACGTATACAGAACTAATATATTTTTGTCATTAAATATTCTACGAACAGTTGTAAAATGAGGATCTACTATTATCTTATCAAAAATTTTGTAAACATAATATTTGCCATCCCAAATGATTAGTATCTTGTCCCCGATGTTAAGCTTATCTAAGTGATAAAAAGTAGTTTGATTTGGTGGTAGATATTGAAATCTATGACCACCTATTACTACGGTTGATGATTTTTCCCCAGGTATGCCAGAATTTGGTTCTCTCCATACTCCTTCTTTTTGAAACAATATATCAATTGTATCTGATTCTAAAATTCTAGTATTTACGCCTATCTTTGGAATTATTAGTCGATTTTCCGAAATAACATGATTATTTGTATTTGTATTTGTGTTTGTGTTTGTATTGTTTACGGATGTATTTTCTGTATTTGTTGTATTTTTTTTGTCATTGTTTACATCTATCGTATTTGTTGTAAAAATATCTGATAATATTTTTCTAATATTTTCTGGGATAGGATAGTTTAACTCGTCTATATTAATTTGGTTATATGGTAGTATAGATGGTACATATGGTATAAGTAGATATGTAACTCCAGCTAATATAAATATTATTGCAATAAACACAAGAAAATGTTTGCGTGATATGTATATAGATGCTTTCTTTAAGATTCTCTGTACAAAAATTGGAACATACTTGCCAAAATTATTAAATTTTATTTTCGTAGTAGGAATAAGCATAATCTTAGAAAAAAAAGCAAATTTACGAGATTTTAAATTTTTTAATATATTTTTGTGTTTAATAAGTTTTTTAACTACTACCTGCATTGTTTAATGTTGGCATATTTTTACTAAAAAGTAATTAAAATCATGCAAAAAATTAGATTGGCATAGCACATAAATAAACTAGCGTTAATAAGTTGCGTTATATACTCAGAAAAATTAAGTAAAAAACTCAATTAAACTAGTTAGCCAGGTAATAGAACTACATAATTCTTAGCTAAACTAACTAAAGGTTAAGTAAAATAGCTAAAAAATATTGCTAAAAAATATTTGGTACCAAAAAAATAGCATATAACACTTTACTTATACAAAAAGTAAATGCTTTTATTAATATTTGTTTAAATATTTTTTTAATTTAAGTACAAATAAATATAAAAAATAACAAATGTTATACTTTAGTACATCAGTAATAAATAGACTAAAACATCAATACTGAACTATATAATACAAATTCTATGTTTTATTATAGTTTTAATTTTTTTATTTAACGTTTTGTTGTCTTGTATTTGTGTTAGTTTTTAGTATATATATGCCTAAAACTATTAACACGAATGGAATTAATAAGTTTATTCGTTCTCCTGTAGGAGGTAAAGGATTATCGTCAACTACAGTTAGTATAACGTCACCTTCATTCCCTGGGCGATTATAGCTTATACTGAACCTATAGCCGCCTGCAGAAAATGTTGAATTATTTGGTAAACCGGCGAATGTGTTTAATACTGGAGATATACCATCAATAATTACAAAAGTATCACCTATGTTAGGTGTGAAACCGAGTATAACTTGTAAAGTTGCATTACCCAGATTAATTGGTCCGTTTACTGTAATTTGGTCGTATTGTGTACAAGGCGTTAGCCCGTTAATTTCTACTTCAAAAGTAGATGAAGGTGTCATAGTGAGACTACTTAATGTCATACATCCAGGGCTATTACCTGGTCTAAATTTAGAATTGTCGTTAGCTGTTAAAGAATTTATAGAACCATTGCCTTGTAACACAGAATTGCCATTTATATTTACCACTGCATTTGGTAGATTACTGTTAAATACAAATGTACCGGAATTTACTACATAATTTAATGTTGAACCAGATCCACTAACTCCATTTAGAGTCCAACTACCATTACCTATTTTTATAATCGTTCCTGAATTATTTATACTACCGTGAAATGTTCCAGAAGTATTATTCCCTCCTAATGTAATACCATCTCCGACAAAAGTAAATAAAATTACTCCATTACCAATTACGCTACCTATTATTTCGTTCAGAACTTGTGAATGAAAACTTGCTGAGTTACTACCAGAGTTATATATACCTACTACAGCATTATCTGAAATTTGGTTAGTATTACTCGTAATATTACTAAGTGTTAACCTAGCGTTAAAGGACGCATTAGCTACAACATTGATATTGTTTGGAACTGCTATTCCAGTTAATTTTCTTAGTACTAATTCTGTGCCGTTAACATATGTGACTTTGTGAGTATTGGATGTACTACCAGAAAAAACAAATTCTTGCCCAAGTGGTGAAGTGCGAGTTAAAGTTAAGTCAAACAAACCTGTGATTGGTCCTACAAATTCTACTACGTTGCCATTATTTACAAAAGTAGTATTGCCTTGTAATACAATCTGACCATTGAAGGTTACTGTGTTACCTTCGTTAATAAAAGCTCCTGTATTATATATTCCTGAAATATTACCGTTACCTTGTATGTAAATTGTTTCAGCAAATATTATCGGAAAACTATTGTTTGTTCTTAAAACTGATCCTGCACCTATTGTAGTTGTTCCAACTGTAGTTCCTAAACTTGAATTTGTCACAGTTAATACAGAGTTACCTGTTACAAAAATGTTGCCGTCAAAGCTATGAGTTGTACCTATAATAGTTACACCTATATTTGAAAAGAATAAATTACCTGTACCATTAATTCCAGAAGGTACACTTGCAGCATTAATATTTACTGATGATAGTAAATAACTTCCAGCACCCATAAAATGTATAGAGCCACCGGTGTTTACATTTATTGATGATGATGTATCAAAAGTGAGTGCTGCATTAGCTAAAAACGATACGTTTAAATTACTATTGTTATTGACAGTTAAGCTACCATTAATCGTAGTATTGACATTTGTTGCTAATAGTATCGATGAATTTTGAGATACTAGTGTATTAAAATTAATTGTACTATTACTATTTATTTGCAACGCTGCTCCGCAACCACTAACCAGTGAAGATCCATTGCCAGCTATGTTTACAGTATGACTAGAACTTGTACTAATAGGAGCCGAAATTGTTAAGCATCCACCATTGTTTACATTTATTGTTGTACTATTGCCTAAAGAATTATTGTGTTGTATGTCTAATCTTGCATTTTCCAGTATATTTACAATTCCGGTGAATGTATTCATTCCGCTTGTGCTTAAGTAAAATATCCCTTTGTTAGCTTCTATATTACCTGTACCAGTAATACTAGTTCCGTTAAACCATGTTGTTTGTGATACATCGTTTCCAATACTTAAAGTGTATGCATTTAAATCAATATCGCCGTTTATATTCAAAGTGCTATTTGCTCCTGCTGTTAAGCTGGAATTATATTGTAAAATTATTTGACCAGTTATAGTACTATTTGAAAAATCAAGAGTACTAACTACCCAAGTATCATTTTGGTTGTTTAAATAAAACGTACTGTACGTGGCATGAACGTTATTGTATAGTAACAACGAACCTCCGGCTCCTGGTGTAACACCTCCAGTTTCTATACTTATAATATTACTTGGATTTCCTAAACAGTTGTTATTTCTACATATAAAACGCGTTCCAACAATTACGCTATCAGCAGTAAAGCTCGATGCACCTAGATGAGAAACAATTTCACCAAATCCTGTGGGATTCCCAACCATGTAAACATTTCCACCGTTAACTGTACCATTAATTACTGGTATGTAAAATTGTGTTAAGGAATTTTCGTTTACAATAATAAAATCTGCATTTGTTACATTTAGATTTATTGTACCGTTAATAACATTATTTTCTCCATTATCATCATTCCATAAAGCAACAATTCCAATAGAAGCATTAAAAGAAACATCTACGTTTATTGTATTATTGTTTCCTACGAACATTAAAAAGCCGCTAGAGCCATCTATAACAATGTCATTACCTGACAATGTGTAGTTGTTGCCGTTAAAATATATACTAGATAAAGTTAAACCCACAATGTCGTTATTTAAAATTGTATTTGTAGCTGATGTTGGGAAAACTAGTGTATCTCCGTTTTCCGGAACGCTGCCGTTATCGCATCCCGTCCAATTACCTCCATTACTCCAATTCGAGTCTATATCTCCTGTCCAAGTACATGTATCTGGTAATGCAAGTACTTTGTGTGACTGTGATGTAAATAATATACACATTGTTATTGCTAGGATAAAACAAAACAAAAAGTGTCTTACTGGTAAACTTTTTGGTTTTGTATATTTGCCTACCATAATTTATGGCATAGAAAGTAATTTATTGTATTGTACAAGGACTACTGCTTTTTTACTACTATTATATAAATTATTATATAAACATTATTTCTTTTTGCAACTTTTTTAATTCTACTTTCAAGACTAGTAAAATTAGTAGCTATTGAAGTTTTCGGCGTGCATACAGATGAATTGTTGTTATATCTAAATCTAAAAATTAAGAAATTTAAAAAGGAATGTAAATATGTTTTGTAGTATTTTGGGAATATTTGATCTTAGCTATTTGTTATACTTTTTACGTCCGGATTATTAATTGATTGATAATATCAGTAATTTTACTACACAACATAATAGTAACTTACATTTATTACACCTAGATAACATTTATATACTTATAGTACATACATTTGTTTGTAGTACTAAATTATGATAAAATGCATTAGTTTAATAGCTAAAAATCTTTATGTAAGTATGCGTATGAATCTCATAAACTTGTTTTCGAGTAGAGCAAATCTTGCTCTTGAGGAAGCATATCGAAAAGCAAGAGATTTAGGACAAAGATCGATAGATACAGAGCATATTTTGTACGGTATTTTACAAGATAAAATTGTTATAAATAGAATACTAAAAGAATTAAAATTAGATCCAGAAGAAATTTTACGACAGTTAGAACAAGTCTTTTCCACATCCAACTTTGTTATGAATCAGCCGGTATTAACACCGAGAGCAACACAAGTTATACAGATAGCTTATCAAGAATCAATAGAGCTAAAACACACATATATAGGTACAGAGCATATTTTTTTAGGGCTAATTTTGGAAGACGAAGGTATGGCAGCTCAAATACTAAAAAGGTATGCAATTACTCATCCGCAAGCGAGACAGGCTGTTATTAAGGTTGTTGGTTCTGGAGATATTGATAGCAAAACTTCTAATACTAGTGGATCTTCTACGCCAACGCTAGATGAGTTTTCTAAAGATTTAACTGAACTTGCTATGCAAGATAAAATAGATCCTGTGATTGGTAGAGATGAAGAAATAACTAGGATAATAGAAATTTTATCAAGGCGTAAGAAAAATAATCCTGTTTTGATTGGAGAACCAGGTGTAGGTAAAACTGCAATAGCTGAAGGACTAGCACAACGAATAGTGTCTGGTAATGTTCCTGAGATTTTGTTGAATAAGCGTGTAAAAGCGTTAGATCTTACTTCTCTTGTTGCAGGTTCTAAGTTCCGTGGTGAATTTGAGGAGAGAGCAAAAAAATTAATCGAAGATATTCAAAAAAGTGAACGCAATATAATTTTGTTCATAGACGAATTGCACACGATTGTTGGTTCAGGAGCTCAACCAGGTGAGCTTGATTTTTCAAATATTATTAAGCCAGCATTGGCAAGAGGAGATCTACAAGTAATTGGTGCAACAACGCTAAATGAGTACCAAAAATATATAGAAAAAGATGCAGCTTTAGAAAGACGTTTCCAGCCTGTACTGATAGAAGAGCCTTCAGTAAAAGATGCAATTGCTATCTTGAAAGGTATAAAGCCACGTTATGAAGCTCACCATAAACTTAAGATACAGGATGAAGCTATAGAATCTGCAGTTGAATTATCAAATAGATATATCAAAAATAGATTTTTACCTGATAAAGCTATTGATGTTTTGGATGAAGCTTGTAGTAGAGTTCGTTTGGTATCGACTACTGAACCGATATCGTTACGTAACTTAAAAGCAGAGATTAAAAAGTTAGAGTCTGAAAGAGAGTCATATACTAGAGCAGGACAATTAGAAGAGGCAGCAAATATAAAGGTTAGGATAGAGCAATTAAAAGAACAAATGAAACCTATAGAAGATGAATGGGTAAGAGCACGCGGTACAGGAACTCCAGAGGTAACAAAAAAAGATATAACTGAAGTTGTATCTAGAATGACCGGTATACCTATTACAGAACTAGATAGTAAAGAGAGAGAAATATTATTAAATCTTGGAAATTTGATTAAAGAAAAAATAGTAGGTCAAGACGAAGCAGTAGAGCTAGTAGCAAATGCAATTAAAAGATCGCGTACTGGTTTAAAAGATCCTAGAAGACCTATAGCCAACTTTTTATTTCTAGGTCCTACGGGTGTAGGTAAGACAGAATTATCAAAAGTTCTAGCTAGAATAGTTTTTGGAGATGAAAGCGCTTTGATTCGTATTGATATGAGTGAATATATGGAAAAGCATTCTGTAAGTAGGTTAATAGGTGCTCCTCCCGGATATATAGGTTATGAGGAGGGGGGACAACTAACGGAAAAAGTAAAAAGGAAACCTTATTCGGTAATTTTACTAGATGAAGTTGAGAAAGCTCACCCCGATGTATTAAATATTCTTTTGCAAATAATGGACGACGGTCGCTTAACTGATGGAAAAGGAAAGGTAATAGACTTTAAAAATACAATTATTATTGCTACTAGTAACATAGGATCGGATTTGATTTTAGTTTCTGCCGGAGCCCAAACAATTGCAAATATCATGGAAGATATTAGGCCAAAGGAAGAAGCAGATAGTTTAATAAAATTAAAGTCTAGTAATGACTTTGTACCGAAGTGGGAAGATGTAAAAAGGGAAGTGTTTGAACTATTAAAAAAAGTTTTCAGACCTGAGTTTTTGAATAGATTTGATGAAATAATAATATTTCAATCCCTTGGATATGAACAGGTACGAAAAATTGTACAGTTGATTTTAAACGAAACAAAAGAAAGACTATTGGATAAGAACATAAAGTTAGAATTTACGGATAGAGTAGTTGATGAAATAGCAAGAATTGGCTTTTCTCCTCAATTTGGTGCAAGGCCAATAAGGAGAACAGTTCAGAGAGAAATTGATAACTTAATTGCAGATAGTATATTACAAGGTTCAATTCAAGAAGGAGATAGTATTTTAATTGATTACGATAATGCAACTTTTGTAATACAAAAAACGTTACCGCCGCAAGTTAGCGAGAATGTAATTTCGTGATAAGAACGTCTTTTTCACGTCATTTTTAAACATTTGTAAAATTTGAAACATATAGTAGTAAGTAGTAATATCATATATTGGTAAACGTGTACAATACTTGCAAGCAGTATATATGCATTAAATATATTTGTATTTTGATATCTATTTAAATAGATATTTTTTGCGAATTTGGTAGCAGATGTTTAAGAGAAAAATACTTAAATGTAACGTTACCTAGCCCTTAGTTTATATCCTGGCAGTTTTTCAGTTCCTACATTAATTTTGTACTCAAAAAATTTGTTTACACCGTTGTTATTGATTCTTATATGATATTCGCCAATTGGCAATGGTGTGTTTGTAACAAATCGTCCTTTTTTATCTGTTTTTACAGCACTAATTACTTGGTTATTTTTAACAAATTCTACTGTTGCTCCTTCTATTGGGATATTTTTATTATCTACAACTATTCCGTAAACTATTTGTCCATCTTGTTGTAATGGCTTTACTTGTGTTTTGTTACCTTTTACTACACTTTTAATTGGTCCTGCTATTGTTGCGTTATGGGATTGTATTATTTTTATTTCGTTAATTAATTTTGATATATTCAACATTATATTTTCTTCTATATCTTTTTTATCAGGGTCTCCTTTTATTTTTGCTAGTTCAAGCTTTAGCTTTTTAATAGCTTCTAAATATTCTTGTAAGGTTTTGTAAGAAGGAACGAAAACATTACTTGTTAAATTTTCTTGGTTGCCTTTATTTGTATTTTCTTTAGGGTTTAATTTAACGTTTTGTTGTTTTAATTTATCACTTTGTAATGAAGTTGTTTTTTTATCAAAAAATGTATCAAAATATTTATTTACAATAACACTAGGACTAAATATGTCTAATTCATCCTCGTTATTTGTTGCATATAGGTATTCATCTTGTTTTTCTAGTTTTTGTTTGTTTTGTGTAATTTCTGATTTTTGAAATAAGCTACTTAAAGGTATTTCGTTAATATCTATCTTTTTTGTGTTTTTAAAATTCGTAACAACAGTTAGTTTTTCTCCTGTACTTTCATAAATGTTACTTAATATTTCTGGAATTCTATATTCTCTAGTCCAAATATATCTAGGAGAAATAAACATGGCTTTTATAAAATTAATAAATTTATTTTCAAACCTGTTTATAGTTGCAAATAAGAATCCTAATATGACTACTATTCCAATTAAAATTATCCTAATAAATATTGGTATAGGTTCAATAAAGTATATGCAAAATCCTATTGCACACGCTATAAATACCTTTATGAATTGTCTTAGTGAGAAGGCACCGAATAGTTTAAATTCTACGTCTAATATTTGTTGTGGTAACGGATGTGGTTCCACTAATAGTGTTAATAAAATATATTTTCAAAATATTTAGACACTTGTTCTAATGATAACAATAGTTTCGGCGGTTTTTTATACAAGAAATTGTTTTTCTTCTTCTTGATCCCGATTATCAATAATTTTTGGGACGAACAAAGATCGTTTTGTACTATTTTCTTTTTCTAGGCAAGCAATTGTTTCAAATAATTCTTTTAGATTTTCGGCAAAGAATAATTTAGTTATATCTTGTTCTCTTAATTTTAACAAAGCTAACAATTCTTTGACTTTTGCTTTCCAGTTTCTACCAAATACTATAATGGATTTTGATTTATCTTTATACATAAATGCAATACTAAGTAAATGCATTATTAAACTGTAATTATTGATACCTGATGTATCAAAAGTTAAAAATATATCACTTGCTGATACAATATCATACATTCTACGGAAGGAATTAGAATATAAATTATATGTATAATTTTGTATATCTACAAACAAGTTACTTTCATCAGAATATGATGCAAAAAATGGTTTTAAATAGTAACCTGTTACCTTTGCAATATATCCTTCGTTTTCTGCTTCTATACACCCATCAATGATACTTGTCCCATACCCACGTAAAGAATCTATGTTAAATTCACATCCTTTTTTTGATAATTCTCTAGCAATTATTTTTATAGAATCAGATACGAATTTAATTTTGTTTTCTGTATTTAGCCCAATAAAGCAATATCGTTTTATAGATCCTGATATTTTATCTAAGAACTGCGTATAGTCTGGTTCAAGATTACTAGTGTTCTGTGACGTTTGAGCTGACATGGACAAGTTATCTTCATAAACAATTTTATCTATACTACTAGCGTCAGTTTCAACATCACTAGCTTGAGTTTTATCATTACTTGTTATTGTATTTTGAGTTTTAGTTTTTTCTTTTACTGTGTCACTAATTGCTTGTATTTGTGATTTTATGCTAGTAGATTGAAATTGGTTTGCCTGGTCTGTGATTGATGAACTAGATTGTATATCTATATTATTATCAGTATCATCTACACTGTTGTTGTCGATATCTAAATCAATATCTAAATTTAATTCGTTGCTATTAGCAGTTGTTGTTGTTGTTGTTGTTGAATTCGTAGCTAATAGTGCTCCTACATCTTGATTATGCGTGCCCATAGAGCTAATACTTTCTGCAGAATCAGTTTCTTTGGCATCGATATCTAAACTACTCAATTTTGTGTCAGGTTTTTTTGTACTCGTTATGTCAATGTTTGTATCATATAAAAAATCCAGATTAGTGTCATTAATGTTATAATTATCTCTTTGTTGATAACTACTAGAACCTATATTGCTTGTATTATCTACTGGTTTTACTTCTGGTAAGATATCTGAAGAAATATCTAAGTTATTACCGCCAAAAATATTATCTGTTGTATTTTGGGTTGTTATACTTGTAGTTTGTTGTAGTTGTGAGCGAATGTTTTCCTGTCTAGTTTGATTATCCTGCATATAATCTCTTACGTTTACTTCAGAATTTTGTTGTTGCTGATTATCGATTAACGTTGTATTAGTTAAGTTATTTTTATCATTTTGATTATCAATACCAAAGTTAGTATTAAAAGATTCTAAAAAAGAATCTATAGAATCTATTGGATTTGTGGAATCTTTTAAGTTTACCAGATTAATTTCCTTTGAACTAAATGGTTTCGAAACTTCCTTATATGTTATTTGACTTGCACTTGAAATAACACCATCAGCTTTGTGCTCTTGTATGATGTCATTTTTTTTAGTTTGATTAGACGTATGTTGAGTAGAGTGGCTTGTTTGTAAACTATCTTTAAGATTCGTATCTTGTACGGTAAATTGATCTGCTATTTGATCAAGAATTGCATCTATTGATTCCATATTATTGTTGGTATAGTTTGAACTCAAAAATGAGTTTGAAGAAGTAATATATCCATTAGAACTATAAATATTACCATTAGAATTTGGTAAAGGGTATTTGATTCCATCAGAATTTACGTTATTATTTTTCCCATTCGTAGAATTGTTAGGAGCTGATCCCAGATTCCCAACATTTGGTATATTTTTTGATCCTTGATTATTTTTTTGATTTGAATTTTTGCCAATAAAATTAAATATTCCCATCTTATTTAATGTTTAAAGATTAGTTATATTTTCGGTATTTGTTTTATACCTATAAAATATAATCTATAATTGTATTGTTATACAATACTATAAAACTAAAAAATTTTGAAGATAAATTAAGTTAGTTTTTAAGATTAATTTAATGAATTTTTTAGTTGTTAATCCTGGTTCCAGTTCTGTAAAAATTAAACTATTCGACGATAATTTAAAACCGATACTATACTTCCATTCTAAACAAAATACTTTAGATGATTGTGTCAGTATCGATATTTTGTATAACCAAACAAAAATAGTATCCAATTTTGATTTGAATAGTTCAAGTTTTGCTGAATTGTCTGCAAATATTTTTTTTGACTTTTTTCAAGCAAATAATCTAGTGGTTGATACCATTTTGTATAGGATAGTTCATATAGGAGAATACTCCTATACAAGAATACCAATTACAGACTATAACTTAGATAGTCTCCAAAAAAAGTATCTTAGTTTTGCACCAATACATAACCCGTTGTCATTTAACTTAATTGATATATTCCGTAGAAAATTCAGACACATTGCTAATCATTATGGCATGCTTGATTCTGCTTTTTTTATGAATATACCTGAAATAAATTATTTGTACGCAGTCCCGTATGAGTATTACAAAAAATTTAATTTACGTAGATATGGCTTCCATGGCTTTTCTCATAAATTTGTTGCAAATGAAATATGTAACATTTACAAGAAACCTAATACCAAAATAATTTCATGTCATTTGGGAGCTGGTAGTAGTGTAAGTGCTTTAATTGATAAAGAAGCGATTGATACGTCTTTCGGATTTTCACCAACATCTAACATTTTAAGTTCAACTAGGTGTGGAGAAATAGATTATGCAGCTATAAACTATCTTCAAAATAATACAAAAATGACGTCTCAACAAATTAACGAACTATTAAATTTCCATAGTGGTCTCTTGGGGTTATCTCAATATTCCAAAGATATGAAAGTACTATTAAGAGACTATAACACCAATTTAAATGCGAAGCGTGCAGTAGATAAATTTGTTTTAAATGTATCTCAATATATAGCTAAAATGGCTGTATCTATTAAAGGTGTAGATGTACTAGCTTTTACAGGTGGTATCGGCGCAGGTTCTGATGTCATAAGAAGGATGATAGTAGAGAATTTACAATTCTTAAATATTTACATCGATGATTCAAAAAACGATGGCAAAATTGATGTTAGCTATAACCTAAATATCTCAAGCAAAAATTCAAAGATCCAAGTGTGGGTAATACCCCCCAATGAAGAATTACAAATGATAAAAGATTATTTAGAAGAAATAAAGATTTAGTATGAAAAATTCTACGTATTTTCAACACCATATTTTTTATGATTCATTGTTAAATTTTTCTAAAAATGATTTAGTTACTTCTGAAGAAGTAAAGATGATAATAAAATATGCTAATTTTGCTTGCTTTGACACTAACAAAACAAAATTATTAGATATTGGTGGTGGAACAGGTAGACATGCAATTTATTTATTGCGAAATAATTTTGATGTAGATATTATCGAAAAATCACCCCAAATGTATAAAATACTTATTTCAAAAATCTCTTCTTTACCTTTTGTAGAAAAACAAAGAAGTTACAATGTTGATTTCTATAGGTTTAAAAAAAAATATCCAATTTATTCAGTTATTTACTCGTTTTGGAATGTAATAAACGAAATGTGCAAAACCATAAAAGATTTATCAATTTTTTTTCGTAAAACTTACACGCTTTTAATTCCAGGAGGCTACTGTATAATTAACACTGAGGATTTAGATAATTATGATTCGATCGATATTTTTTTTGAAAATTTAAATTACGAATATTATTTCATACAAAACAACAAGAAATATTTGTTCGAATCAATATTGTATCGCGTGGATAGAAAAAAAAAGATTACTTGTACAATTGAAAATATATTTGAATTAGGGTTTTCTAAAAATGAAACTTCAAAAATTTTGAAAAGCAAATGCTATTTAATACAAAAGTGGTGGACAAAATACATGATTATTTATATCGCTGAAAAAGAAGGTATGGATTTTAATTGTATTGAAAAAATAAAGTATAACGATGAAATATATATAGTGTTTCGTAAACCCGGCTAGTTTACTGTGCATATTAACTTAATTGTTGTATAATCTTAAAAATTCGGGGGTCGTCTAATGGTAGGACAGAGGCCTTTGGAGCCTTTAATCGGGGTTCGAGTCCCTGCCCCCGAGCTAGCGTTTTTTTTATCACAATCGTGTAGCCTGTGTTATAAGTTTCCCTATATTTTTTATTTGCTGGTATTAGAAATTGAAAAGATGTTTTACGTGTTGCTAGTTATTTATAAATTTAAACTAAAATCATAAAATTTTCTTATCAAATTGTTCTGTCGTTTTAAATTTGTTAAAATTTTTTAATCGTTTTTTTTAATCGTTAATATATACGTGTCTGTTCGTAATGGTAGTTTAAGTCGGAGTGGTGGAATGGCAGACACGACGGACTTAAAATCCGTTGCCGAATAGGCGTGAGGGTTCGAGTCCCTCCTCCGATACGTACGTTAGTTGAACTAACTCTTTTGTGTTTAAAAATTGTTTAATAAATTTTAGTAAGATGTGATATAAAAATTATATTCAACTAAGTAAAGTTTGGTTTGAATATGTTTTAACCGAATTATTATTTAGTCATTTAGTCTAAGTTTAATTAATTTTCAATTAAATTGTTGATAGCTTAATTTGTTTGTTGTAAAATTCTTGGTTTGATAAGACTGTTATTTTTTGTGTATGAGTAAAGTTGCATTAGTTCAGATAGGTAACACTCAATTATATGTAGAAAAAGACAAAATATATTCAATACCTAAAGTTAATCTGGAAGTTGGGAAAAAAATAGATATTAACCAAGTATTAATGATAAAAGATGGTGATTCTGTTGTTTATGGTAGACCATATATAGAAAATTGTATAGTTACGGTAGAAATAATTTCTCATGATAAGGACGACAAGATTGTTTCTCGTGTCTATAAAGCGAAATCAAGGTATAGACGTACTCGTGGTTTTCGAAAAAGATTAACTAAGTTTAAAGTTGTAGATATTCGCTATTAGTTAAACGTGCATTAAAAAGTATAAATCTAAGCTTAAATGTAAGTTTTTTGCGTTAGTTATTTAAATTATTTAAATTTTAAGTTAGATATTATCTTAAAAATAAAATATGGCACATGCGGCATCGGTAGGATCGGTTAAAAGAACCGTAGATGTTGTAGGAAAAAGATTAGGAATAAAAAGATTTGGAGGCCAGTTTGTGAAAGCTGGAGAAATAATTGTAAGACAGAGAGGATCGAGATTCCATCCTGGTAAGAATGCTGGTATGGGACGCGACTTTACCATTTTTGCAAAAGTTGATGGTATTGTATCATTTAGAAGAATGACAGGAAAAAAACGTAATCAAAAATATGTGGATATACTACCTAGTCAAGCTAAATAACAAAAGTTTGTACTAATCTAATTTTGCCATTTATCCTAACACATTCCTACTTCATCAATATATTTAAAGTTTTTTCTTGCGAGTTTCCAAAACATTTCTGATAACCTAGAACTGTAAATATATTTTGACGCATTAGATTCTGTTCTAGAACAAAGAATATTCTCATATCTCCTTATAATATCTAATATTTTTTCACCAATTTTGTTAAATCTTAATCTAAACTCTGGGTTACTCTTATTGATATCAAAGTCTTGATTCAATTGTTTGAATTCATTAAATAGTTCCTTGTTTTCTTCTAGCATTTGATTAAACAAGCGCAAATACAATGACATACCCATAGCAGAATATTCTAAATAATGTAAATAATTAACGCAATAAAATTATAATTCTTAATTATTTAAAAACAACACTGTTATACTTTTAAAATTGTTTTTAAATTCAAATTTGGTAATAATTTATGTAATATTTTGATCAATATTCGAACATAATTGCTAGTGTATATATTAAAAAACGTATGAATGATCTATAAAAGTTTTTTTTACCGTATTTATGTTTGTTGAATATATAAACTAACTAAACTAACATATTAATATAGAATTGTTTTATGAAATTTATTGATCTTGTTAAGCAGAAATATCAAAGTATCAAAATACAACATAGTGAAGTCATTAGACCACCTAAATCTCACTATTTTGGTATAGTAGGTTCTACAAATATGGAAGATGTAATCTATTCTGTACAGCTAGAAATTAAAAAAGATGTAATTTTAAGCATTTTTAGTCCATTTCAATGGGAATGGAATAAATTTATTTTTGAACCAAGTCCAATAGAATTTGAATATAGATTTAAAATGGAATATGTAGCTAGTTTTGATCCAAATAATAATAGTGGACAAAAAAGTATGTTTGGACAAAGACAGACTGGAAGATTTAACAAGGTTGTTGATATCCATAGCGATGTCCTGATACCATCTTGTCACTTCATACAAATTAGACAATTGTATGAATTTTTAAATTCTAATAATGTTATAAATTTTGATCTGATAAATAAAACTGGTGAACTAAGATATTTAGTATATAAAGGATTTAAAAGTCAAATTATGTGTATTATAGTAACGACCAAAAAATTACCTATTAATTTGATAGAAAATATAAATAAAATATTTGGTAGAACTTTCACTTCTATTGTGTTTTTAGAAAATAATAATTTAAATAATGATAATGCAAGTGGTGTAAAGTATTATACAATTAATCAGGATTATTTATTGCTAGATATCTTAGACAAAAAATTTAAGGTCTCGTACGACTCATTTTTTCAAAACAATATATCATGTCTACCAAAAATATTAGATTTTGTACAGTCCGTTTTAAACCAGTATCAAAATACAATAAGAAATTATGTTTTCGTCGATTTTTTTTGCGGAATTGGTACATTTGGAATTTTCTTAAGTAAATACTTTTCAAAAGTATGTTTTATCGAGTCTCATACTGGCAATATTAGTGATTTGTATTACAATATCTTACTGAATAATATTAACAATGCTACTATACAGCAAATTGATCTTTATAAAAGTCTTGATTTAGAATTTGACCATAATTCTGTTTTTTTTCTCGATCCTCCGAGAACAGGATTAGGAAAACATTTGATTTCTACTATAAATAAAGTCAAACCATTCTTACTGATATATCTTTCTTGTAATCCTGCTACACAGTTCAATGATTTATGTGCGTTAACTGACTACAAAATTATTAGTGCTAGAGGTTTTGATATGTTCCCAAATACCTTCCATGCTGAAAATTGTATTATTTTGCAAAAAGTTTAATTTGAATAAATTTTAAATTGAATTTTTCAAACTTTCGTGTACAAATTGTAACATATTCAAAAATATGTTTAATTCTTTCTTCGGTATTTTAGATACTATTTCCATAGATATCTTGTTTAATGCTATTTGTATTCTTTTTAACTCTAAGTTACCAACGTTACTTAAATGAATAATCACTTTACGTCTATCTTTTGTTGAATTTGAGCGTTGCACTAGCTGTGCTTCAACCATTCTATCTACTAATTGTGTCGCAGCTGCAAATGAGAGATTTAAACCTTTAGCAAGTTTAGACATTGTACATTCTTGACTTTGACTAATAATTCTCATAGCTTGATATTGTGATGACGAAATAGGCTTGTTTTTTGATATTTTTTCAAATATTCGCTCGATTGTTCTGAGAAAATTAAAAAATTCTTCAAGTGAAAAGTTTGATTGATCAACATTTTTGGTATCTTCAACTTTATTATCCATTTTATTAAACTTATCTATTAAACTAATATATGACAATAATAAGATACAGTTGACAGAAAATCAATGTGTATAATTTACTTGTACATTCTTTGATATTATATGATTTAATTTACATTTTAATTTTTTTTTTATAATGTATACCTCATATGAATAATAAATACTTACATTTGGACCGGGTATATTACAAAACAATAGAAAATGTATGTAATAAAAAAGTAATAATTCGTGCGTGTTTGAATGTGGAAATTGATAAAGAATACAATATAGTTAATGATAGTAGATTACAACAAGCTTTCCCTTTAATAAACGAAATGGTAAATGTTGCACAAAGTGTTTTAGTAATTGGACATATTGGAAGGCCAAAAACGAGGGATCCTAGACTATCAATCAAACAAATTATTCCGTTTTTTAAGAACAAATTTAAAAATACATCTATTCGTATAAAAGTACTAGATGACATTGATCAAGATAGTTTTACCAAAATAAAGATGTATTCAAAAAATAAAACAGTTTTTTTCTTAGAAAACATAAGATTTTTTTCTGAAGAAGAGTCTGAAGACATACGTGTACAAGAAAACTTTGCTATGAAATTGGCTAAATTAGGTGATATATTCATAAATGATGCTTTCCCTGACTATAGAATATCGGCATCTACTTATTACATAGCAAGATACTTGCCATCATACATAGGACCAGCTTATAAAAACGAAGTAGATAAATTAAATTTGATATTTAATCCAAATAAACCATTTGTTGCCATAATGGGTGGTGCAAAGTTATCAGAAAAAATAGATATATTGAACCTCATGTTAAAAATTTCTGATAAAGTTTTGATTGGTGGTGCAATGAGTTATACGTTCTTAAAAGCAATTGGAATACAAATAGGGTCTTCATTGTTCGAACCTGAAAAACTTGAACTAGCAAAGAGCATGATCGAAAATTATAAACATAAAATTTGTTTACCAATAGATCATGTTATTGTAAAGTCATTAGATATCTTATCTAATATAGAAATTACAAAAAATAGTGCAATACCAGATGATTACGTAGGTGTTGATATAGGTCCAAACACTATAAAATTATTTGAGAGTGAAATACTACATGCTAGTACCATTTTGTGGAATGGGCCTATGGGTATGTTTGAAAATACTAGTTTTGCTAATGGTACTAAAAATATAGCGATGTTGCTTTCTCATTTAAAAAATAAAGTAATAATTGCTGGTGGTGGTGAAACAGTACAAGCTATAAACAAATTTTGTGAGAATAAGAATGGCTATACACATATTTCAAATGGTGGTGGAGCAATGTTGTTCTATATATCCAATGAAAACTTTCCTACATTGGATGTTATATTAGAAAAACACAATTAGTTTATCTATTAAAAAATTTTAGATTTAGACCTATTATGTTTTTATACAAATGTAATGGGTGCAATACTAAAATCTAGAGTACAACATAAAGTTACAATAAATTTAGTATGAATAAAACTAATTTGT
>JANWZV010000027.1 GCA_025061805.1 Candidatus Dojkabacteria bacterium
ATCAAAATTAGATATTTTCTACGCAAATAAAACTTTGTTATGTATCGAAATTTAGTATCGGCAACCAATAATTTTTAAACTAGTTATTTTGTTATTAAAGATAGAATAAATGTTTTTACAATTCACTGTCATCGCGTCCATCTACTATTTTTGCTCCTCTAAATAGTATTTGTCGAAACGGGCAACCTGACAGTATACCTATACCTTCGACAATATCACCTATATCACCATCTTTTGCACGTCTAATCTTTCCTAATAAGCCTACGTCTAAAACTAAACAGAAAATTGTGTCACCAATCTGGACGCAAGCATAAGGATAATTACTAAAAGTATGGTAGTAGATACTACCAGTGTCTGGACTAGCATTCATGCCTGATTTATCTACCATTGATATTAATGCTTCTTTTAATTTTAAGGTATTTAGAACAGATCTACTTTGTGCTTGTATGATGGGACGTCCTTTACCATTATATACATTACCTAATACATTTAGCACATATCCTTGTAGCATTGAGTCAAGAAAGTCTTTTGCACTGTTAAATTCGATACGGATCAAACGTTGTAAACTTCTTTCTAAATTGATGCCTTCCAAATTTCCAAATTTATTTGATGTGTCTGGGTTTTTTTCTATAAATAGACGAATTTGTTCTTTAAGACTATCTAAAATGCCTGGTACAAAAAACTCGTTAAACAAGGCAGCAATGCGAGCAACTGATATGCGTTGAATATCAATTATTGGTTGGTATTTTGTATTTTTTGAGTCCATTGTTTGACCTGTTTCTCGTATCCTAGCAATATCACTAATAATGTCTCCATATTGTTCTATTATTGTGCCAAGATCATGAATTATGGGTGGTCTTTTTTGGGGATTTTTATCTTCATCTTCTTGTTTAGCTTTGTACTTTTTTGTTGCTTCTGCTTTTGTTGCTTGTTGTGGATCAGTAATTACAAATCCAATGTTATTTGTTAGAGTAACAACTTGTGATGCAAACTTTATTTTTTGTGTGTGCACAAATTTTAATATCATTTGTATAAATTCAACAATTATTTGGTCACATGAAAACATTGATGCAAAAAATTCTTCAAACTCTAGTTCGACTTCTCCAGATTCACGCACAATTATTTGGTTTATACATTTTATTATCCTTTGTACACTTGGATAATGTTGTTGTAATTGTTCTAGCATGGGTAATAATAAATTAATAATCATGCCTATTGTCCATGTTTGGCTTGATGTTGCGGTTATATATACTCTATTTTCTACTGGCATGTTATATATCTTTCTTGCTTGTGCCAGTACTGCATCTCTAACTATACGTAAAAAATCGTCTCCTGTTATATTTTCAAGTATTTTTATTGTATCATCATTTGGCGTTTGTCTTATAAACAAAGCTGGATTATGTGGATCCTGAACGTTTATTAAACCTAAATGATACATTGCTGTAAATAATTCCGAAGCTTTAATGCAACGAAGTATTTCTATCCCTCTAGCCGCCTGTTCTGGTCGCTGTGGTTCGTTTGGGCACGATGACAACATAGTCAACTTGACTTCAAAGTTAATGCTATCGAACGAAATAAATTAAGATAAATGCTAAAATAGGTAGACAATTATATCAAATTGAATAAAAATAATCAACTAATCAAATTAACTAATAGACTCACTATTACTATTCAGGCTACTAACATTAGTTATATAATTGTTGTAGTAATATAATACTAATATTGCATTGATATATTTAAACTCATATTTATAAGGATATTATAGAATTTTTGATATTCAAAACGATGGTTTTTATAAGTAAAAGATAAGAGAATAACAGTACAAATTTATATTCAAACTAAACAGTAAAAATTTTGAAATTCTTATGTTATATTCCCTTATTAATTTAATATTAATTTAAAATAATTTTAGATTTATATTCAAGATTTAATCTGAAAAATACGTACTTTATGAAACAGATTTAAAAATAGATTAAAAATAGAAATATGCTTTTCTTTTTTGTTTAATTTTTATTTAATTTAAAATGTATATTTAAAATTATTTTAAATAATTTTGATTAGTAAATACTAAATGCATCTATCCCATATTTATTGCTATATTCAAGGTTTTGCTGTATGTTATTATACATGTCACTAACTATTTCATTGAAGGTTTTATTGCTTATATGTTTTTTGATAGATTCTGCTATTTTAATACAAACGTGAAATCTGCTTGTGCCGTTCATAATTTGCATATTTAATGGAGTAGTAGTTGTACCTTCTTCTACGTATCCCAATATTTTTAATCTTGAATTTTCTATTTTGTTAAAGAATAATTGTTGAATGGCAGTAGGGTAGCCGTGAAAATTAATAATTACATCTTTATCTGCAGTAAATAATTTTTGTAACAAAATGTTATCTTGTAAAATGTTATTTTTTGAACCAAAAGAGTATTGAGATATTTCGTTTACATTAAGAAAACGAATATTAATGTTTGATAAATATTTCTCTAAAATTTGTATAGCTTTAATACACTCATTTGTTTGGTAATCTCCTATTGAAACGAGTACAACATCTGGATGTTCGTTTGTTTGAGTTAATGTACTAACCCAATCTAGTTCACTGATGCCATTTTCGACATGTTGAACTGCTTCATGATATGTAAAATATTGTGGTAAATCTCTTTTACAAACTACTATTAAATTTACACCATTAGTTGATTGCAAACATTTATAAATAGTAATCAACATTGTATTTACATCTGCAGGGAAAAAAATTTTGACTTTATCATAAAACTTAGTTAATAACGAATTTATAAGAGTAGGGTTTTGATGTGAAAACCCGTTATGTTCTTGTCGCCAAAGAGTGCTAGTAGCAACTAAGTTTAAAGATGGGACTGCATTACGCCATGGTATTCTTGTTAACTGTTTTAAAAACTTAATGTGTTGATCTATTTGACTAGAAATTACATTCAAAAAAGCTTCATAAGAAATTAGTATTCCGTATCTACCGCTTAATGTATATCCACTAAACATTGCTTGTAATACATTTTCACTCAAAATTTCAATAATATTACCTTCATCTGAAAAGTAATGGTCATTTTGACGTATAGGCCATGTGTAAATTCGATCTGTTGCAGAAAACAGAGCAGATAAGGCGTTAGATTCGCTTTCGTCTGGTGAAAAAATTTTAAAATTATTAACTGGGTAGTTTTCTAAAAATATATCTCTTAAGTATTCAGCTAAGTATTCCATTCTCTTTTCTAGTCTGTCACCTTTTTTAAATATTTTTAATGATTCATTCTCAGGATCTGGTAACTTAATTTGTTGTATTGTTTGATTAATTAATTTTGATCTCCCTATATTTAGTTCATGATTAGATAGGTAATAAAATATTTCTTGCTTTATGGTATTTTTTTCTATAAATTGATGTACGTTATATTTTCCTAACCACAACTTTAAAATTTCAAATTCTTCTTCATTATTCTTTGGATTATTTATTGGTATGCCATGTGAGTTATTATGATCTTCTATTGGTTTACCTTTAAATTCAACTGGTGCAGTCCAACCTTTTTTTGTTTTAAGTATAATAATAGGAAAATTTGGTGTTGTATCCATATATGTACTCCAATTATTTTTTACTTGTTGTATCTTTTTCCAAGCATAATCAATACCTACGTTTATTGTTTCAAAAATTTTATCTCCAATTTTATATTGATCTATAAAGATTGGTTCATATCCAATCCCTGTAAAATAGTTTGTAATTTCAATTTCACTCATTGATGAAAAAATTGTAGGTCCGGATATTTTATAACCGTTAAGATGTAGTATGGGTAAAACTATACCGTCTTTCACTGGATTTATAAATTTATTACAGTGCCAACTTGCAGCTAGAGTAGCAGTTTCAGCTTCTCCGTCTCCAACTATACAGACAATAAGGTTACCTGGATTATCCAAAGCAATACCATATGCAGTTGCTAAACTATATCCTAATTCTCCTCCTTCGTGGATATTACCTGGCAGCATAGCAGTTGTATGACTTGGAAATCCATCAGGCCATGAGAAATCTTTAATCAGATTTCCTAGACCATCTAAATCCAAAGTATATTTCTTGTAAAAATCTTGTATTGTACCTTCTAAGAATAATCCTGTTAAAATTGCTGGTGCTCCATGCCCTGGACCAGTGACAAGAGTAACGGGTATTTTGTTTTCTTTTATAAATATATTTAATGCTCCATATATTAAATTTAAACCTGGTACTGTTCCCCAATGTCCCAAAATTCTATCTTTTAGATCTTCTTTTTTTAGATCTCTTGTAAGAAAAAAATTATCTTTTAAGTACAACATCGCTAAACATATATAGTTTGCAAAATCAAAATATTTTTTGAGCCATTCTGATCTTTCTATGTTCATTTTAAGTACATTTTAAACATTAATAGTGCTAAACTAAAACAAAATTAGTAAAACATTAGATCAAGTTATTTTATAACATATGATACAAAAGCCAACAAAAAAAACAAGAATTTTTAAAGAAAGTGTAAAAAATAGAATAACTGGAGATGTATATCGTATTAAAGCATTGTAGTAAATTTTTATTTACAGTATACGTATATTAATTTTTTTGATATAGCTTATTTTTTGTTAGTAGACAAATAAATTAAAAATACTTTACAGCTAGTTTTTCATTAATTATACAAATGTTATTAAAGTTAATAATATTTGTATATTACAATTTTTTCCCCACCTCTAAACTTGTAGTTTTCTAATTTTTTTATATCATTTATTTCAATATCATTTATTTGTATTCTATATTTTCCTATTATTTGTTGACTTTTCAGTATATCATCAAATATATCTGATAAATAAGTTTTACTATCAAACACTATGACGTCTTGATTTTCAATTACAAATTTTTGAATTAAGGTAAAAAAATCTACATCAATATTTTGTTCTAAGTAAGATCGTATATCAGTAAATAATTTTGTTCTCGTGTTGCTAAGAGAATAAGTAATTTCTAAATTTATTAGACTTGTTTTATTTCTTGAATTTAATATATTCTCACGGACGCCTACATCTACAACTAAAGCAAGTATACTAAAAATAAACCAGATAGGGAAAATTACCATAATAGTTAACCAAAATTTACGTGTTTTTAAAAGTTTACTAAACATTTTTTGCATAATTTCTCTAAATATTTAGATTGTTAAAAATTATAACAGATTCTGAAATCATTAGAGCTGCATACAAACTGACTAGTAATAATCCTTCTTCTCTTGATATGTCCCTATCTCGCCAAGTGAAAAGCAAAAATATTATATTTGTTAAACAAAGAATTACTATTGTTGGAATAAAAACTATTTTATCCTCGAGAATAAAACCTCCGCTTAAAATACCAACTATTCCTAATATTCCATTCCTAACAAAAACACTACCTAATATTATTCCTGTTGTTAAATTCTTTTCTTTAATATCATGCTTATCGGTAGTTAGTAGTATTGCGATTTCAGGTAAGTTTGTCCCTATACCTAATAATAGAAGTCCAAATAAAGATAGCGGTATTCCTAGTAAAATAGCTAGATTTTCAGATAATTCAACTATAAAATTAGCTGCTATTATTAACAAACCAACACTTAATATTGTTGATAGAATAGTACTAGTAGAAATTCCAGATAAAAATTTTTTTAAATTTATTTTAAATACATCTCTAAACTTAAATTGGAAGTGATGACTAATATATCTTATGTATAACAAATAAAAAATAAGTATAGAAAGAGATTCTACAATACTTAAATATCCATCTGATATGAATATTAAACTGCACATTAACTGTAGTAATCCGATGACTAGCTCGCTTTCGGTGAATAGAGGTCTTTTGAAAGCTATTTTTTTAAATTTAATAGCAACTAGACCAAAAACTAAAGTTAATAAAACCGTTGCACCCCCAAACAAATTACCAACGGATAAACTAGGAGTGTTTTGATTAACAGAAAATATTGCTACTGCAATTTCGGGTAAATTAGTAAAAATGCCTATTAGTAAAAATCCTAAAAAAAATTCTTTTAATTTTAACTTTTTCGATATTGTAATTATATTGTTTTCTAATTGCTTAGCAGATTTAATTAGCAAAATAAGAAAGCATATTAGTATCGATATAGTTATAAAAATATCTATAATACCTGTTTTATACATACAAATATTTTTAAAAATAACTTAATCGTACGTCCTAAGCTAGATTTGTTTTTATATATATTTATTCTATTATGATATTAACTTTTCTATTATTGACTATTTGTTTGATAGAAGCTTAGGAAGGTTAGTTACACGACATTACAATTGAATCAAATATATTTTCTTACTAAGTTTTTATTGAAATTATCTGTTACATTAAATTAAAACTATTGATTGATATTAATTATTAAAATACTATTTCTTTACTAAATCTTAACTTTTATATACGATTATACTTTGCATCACTTATTAAAATATTAAAAGATCAAATCTATATATATACAAGATACAAGTTTGTTACCAAAACATAATCAAAATTTATTTCAAGAACATTATCCTTAAAATTATATATTTCTTTCAAGATGCTGTTTCTCTTTTTATAAAGTGTGAATGAAAGCATGTTGACATTGTACGGCTTGTATATTTGAGTTTTCCCATTATCAACAATTTTAAATTTTTTATATTGCTAAAAAATATAGTAAAAATTGTACTCTACATATATTTTCTACTTTACTGTAATAATATTACAGAAAAAATTAGTATTTCAACGGTATAAATGTGTTATTCTCCAAATTAATTTTTCGGCAATATGTATAGTATAAAATAAAAAATTTGTGCTAAAAAATAAATGATATGTTCTAAATTTTAAGCCTAAATATTTGTTATAGGAATAACAATTATTAGCTATCTTAAAATAAAATGTGATACTTATGTTGGTAATGAGACGTTAGTAAATTCTGAGAAGAAAATATTAATCGATAATATGATTTGGTAATAAATAAATGATAATAAAAAAATAGCCTCTTGTATTTGTTATGCCAATAATCGTATTTGTTATTTGTATCTTATCTGATAGAGTTTTAAAAATATCTGAATGATTTAGTTAGTATATAAGATATTTTGGTGTCTCTTAAATATTTTGAATTGTTTGCCAAGTAAGCGTAGCTAAACGGTAAATTAATGAATAAGATGTTTAATTATTTGTAACTTCAATACTAATACTATCATAGCTATAAAATCTTGTATTATAGCAAAAGTATTATTGATACTTTACTATGTAGATTATTAAGTTTCCGTTTATCTAAAATGGTTCTTTATATTATTACGATTGTGTTTAAAAAAATAATGGTAAAAAGCAACAATAAAATATATTAGATCGGTTTGATCATAATTAAAAAAGTAAAATAGTAATGGATAATTTATTTATTTTTTCAGTTTAACACATATTGTAGTTATATAATCCAACTTACTTTATACTTTATATTTTTATTAATTTACAAAGAGTGTTTAAGGTTTCTAGAAATTGATATTAAAAAATAATTGCTAGTGTTTTGAGAAACTTGATGTATATACTACTTAATTGAATTTAATAAATTGGCATTTATATAAAATAACAATTAAAATAAGTTTAATAAAGTTTAATAAATGTATAGTGTATATTTAAGCTAATGTTATTATTTATATTATCTAAATCTATTGGTTAAATTTCTTTATGATGTTATATTTCTATTGGTTTTGAAATTACACTTTCTTCTTTTAATGCTTCTAGTATACCTGACATATCTATTTTTATTATTCCAGAGTTTGCTAATATTACTAAGTTAGATAATAGTAATGTGTAGTGATTTGGTTTAAATCTAGTATTTGAATGTTGTTTATAGTATTCTAGCCAACATTGCACAGTATTGTTAATTTGCTTTTTTGATGGTGGGCGCTTCATTCTTTTTAGTATTTGTTGTATTGCATATTTATTTACTTCTTCTGTTAAACCTATACATCTTCCAATGCCAATGTGTATCAAATGTTGGGCATAATGTTCTATAATTGTAACGTATTTACCATTTTCCGGATTGTCGTAATCAAGGTTATTTTTATCATGGTTTAAATGTGCACATTCCATTTGTCCTGAAATATTCCCAGATATTTCTGATTTATCTTTAGTGCGTTGCTGTATTATTCTTCTAGATTTTATAGAAAAAGCTAATAAAAAAGGGAACAGTAGCCAATACACTAATTTTTTCAGCACAATAGATCTAATCACAGATCTATTTTCTGTTGTACCTTTGGCTTCTATTGGCTTTTCTATAAGAAAGCACTAATATTTTGAATGGTATTTTAGCAAATATTCTTTGTTGAATAAATTAAATTTGATAAAATTCTTATGTTTTCAATAAAGGAGAGGTACCCAAGTGGCTTAAGGGGAGGGTTTGCTAAACCCTTAGCACGGTTTATTCCGTGGCGCTGGTTCGAATCCAGTCCTCTCCGCAGTAGATTTGGCGATTTTTTATTTGATCCAACTACCAAAACTTATTAAAACTATTCATAATAAAAAATCTTTTGTTTATTCGCGAAATGTTTCTATTTTTATTAGATAGATTATTTATAATTTATGTAATGTGAAAATTGATAATGCTAATAATAATATTGATGATAAAGGAAAAGATGTGATGTTTGCAGTTATTAATTTTCTGAATTCACAAAATGTAATTTATAACTTAATTTATCATGAGCCTACACCAAAAAGCTTAGATGCAGCAAGAGTTAGAAATATGAAAATTCAAGAAGGTATTAAAGCAATTGTAGTACAGGGGAGTAGAACTAAAAAAATATATATGTTTTGTTTACCGGGTAACAAAAAAATTAATAACAAAAAAGTACGACAAATAATAAAAGAAGATTTTAGTTTTGCGAATACGAAAGATATTTATAGATTATACGGCTTTATTCAAGGAGGAATTCCACCTTTAGGGTATATCTGGGAAATCCCAACATATTTAGATATATCTGTGTTGAACAATGCTCAATGCAGCTTTAACGCTGGCTTACAAACAGCATCAATAATTATGAGAATATCTGAACTACAAAAAATATTAAAATTTTTTGATCTAGAAAATTTTAGCTTCGAAAGTAACTAAAATAACTTGTAAAGTTGTATAATTTTGAAACTCGATTTATGTATGATATATGTTATGAAAAATCCTAAATATATCCTAATAGATGACGCAGTTAATAACATAAATCAAAAAGTCATTGTAAAAGGATGGGTAGCCAGTCATAGGGCTATGGGTAAAATTTGTTTTATTGACTTGAGAGACTCAACTGGCGTTATACAATGTTTTGCTATTAAAGATACTTTAAAAAATTTTGATGAAATCAAAAAGATAACGATAGAATCCGTAGTTTCAATTACCGGAGTAGTTAAACAACGACCAAAAGAACAATATAATCAGAATCTAGACACTGGTTCAATTGAAATTGAAATAAACGAATTTAATGTTCTAAATTTATGTAAAAGTATTCCAATGCCAGTACATACTGATGGATATGAGATTAGTGAAGAAGTAAGGTTAAAGTATAGATACATAGACTTGCGTAGAAGTCGCGTTCATAATAATTTAATTGTTCGCTCCCAATTTATTCGCTTTTTAAGAGATTTTTTAATTAGAAATAAGTTTATTGAAATAGAAACACCACTTTTATCAGCTCCAACCATGGAGGGTGCTAGAGATTTTTTAGTCCCGTCAAGTATGCAAAAAGGAAAATTTTACGCTCTTCCACAAAGTCCGCAACAATATAAACAATTATTAATGTGTGCTGGTTTTTACAGATATTTTCAGTTCGCAAAATGTTTAAGAGACGAAAACTTAAGAGCAGATAGAGGTTTTGAATTTACGCAAGTAGACCTAGAATTTAGCTTTATTACGAAAGAAGAAATAATGCAAGTTGTTGAAGCCTTAATAATAGAGGTAGTAGAAAAACTTGGTAAAAAAATAAAGCAAAAACCCTTCCCAAAATTTAGTTATTTTGAAGTTATAGAAAAGTTTGGAGATGATAAGTTTGATTTAAGAAATGATCAAGAAAAAGAAGAAGGAATACTTGCATTTGCATGGGTAGAGCAATTCCCTTTCTTTAAACAAGTAAATAAAGATGATAAAGCTGAAATAAGAGATGGAAAATCTGGCTGGACATTTACTCATAATCCTTTTAGCATGCCTATAGAAGAACATCTAGAATGGCATATAAATGGAATAAATATAGATAAAATAATAACTCAACAATATGATTTGGTATGCAATGGGTTTGAAGTAGGCGGAGGAAGTATTAGAGCACATAAACCTGAAATATTAAAGGCAACATATAAAATTATGGGATATACAGACCAAGAAATAGAACAAAGTATTGGTCATATGCTTGAAGCATTAAGTATGGGTGCTCCTCCTCACGGAGGTATAGCTTTAGGTCTAGATAGATTAGTAGCTTTAATACAAAATGAAAAATCAATCAAAGAAGTAATTGCATTTCCTATGACGTATACAGGAAATATTGCTGTAATGAATGCGCCAATAAATGTAGATCAGTCATTGTTGGAAGAGGATTTAGGATTAAAAGTTATTGTTTAGAATATCAATAGTAGTTATATGTTTTCTTTTTGTTTTATAAATTAAAATAGTGGGGTTAAATACTTATACTTAATAATGACAAATAAATAATTATTTTTTAAATATAAAATACGATATGAAAGTAATTAATATTAAGGATATAAAAAGTAATATTGGATTAGAAGTAAAAATTAATGGATGGATATATAATAAAAGATCTTCTGGTAGAATAGTTTTTTTAGTATTACGTGATGGTACAGGCTTTTTACAATGTGTTGTTGAAGAAGATAATGTGGATGTAAATACTTGGAATGTAGTTAATTGTCTAAGTATTGAATCTTCTGTCAGTCTTGTTGGTATTTTAGTAAAACATCCTAAAAACGAGGAAATAGAATTAAAAACAAAATCTATTTTAGTTATAGGAAGTTCAAAAGATTATCCAATAACTAAAAAAGAGCATGGTCCAGAATTTTTGTTTGAAAATAGAGATTTATATTTAAGATCAAAAACTCCTTGGGCGATTCTACGTATAAGAGATCAAATATTTAGATCTATTACAAATTTTTTTTATGAAGAAGGTTTTATAAGATTTGATTCTCCAATATTACAACCTACTAGTTGTGAGGATACAACACAATTATTCGAAGTAAAATATTATGAAGAAGTAATGTATTTAACTCAATCTGGACAATTGTATTTAGAAGCGGGAATAATGAGCTTCGGAAAAGCATACGATTTTGGGCCAGTCTTTAGAGCAGAAAAATCTAAAACAAGAAATCATTTATCGGAATTTTGGATGATGGATGCAGAAATGGCGTTCTACGATCAAGAAATGAATGAAGATATACAAGAAAAAATGGTTAAAAGAATTATTAAAGACGTACTTGACAACTGTGAGCTTGAACTAAATATATTAGAAAGAAATACAACAATACTAGAAAGATGTATAAAAGAACAGTTTATTAGAATAAAACATAAAGAAGCTAAAAGAATTTGTAAAGAAGTACTAAATATTCAAAATGTTGTTGAATTGGATGATATGAGCACTGAAGAAGAAATAGCTCTTGGCAATTATTTTCAGATTCCTGTATTTATTGAAGATTATCCTATGGCAGTAAAAAGTTTTTATATGAAAAAATATGTCGATATGGACGGAGTTGAGAGAGCAAAAAATGCTGACTTAATTGCACCAGAAGAAGGCAGAGAAATAATAGGAGGATCTCAGAGAGAAGATGATTATGAAGTTTTAAAAGCTGAAATTATGAAGAGAAATTATCCTATAGAAAAATATGAATGGTACTTAAATATTAGAAAGTACGGTTCAGTTCCTCATTCTGGTTTTGGTCTAGGTTTAGAAAGAATGGTTCGATGGATTACAGGTGTTCATCATATTCGAGAAACTATTCCTTTTCCAAGAACAACAATTATAAATAAGCCATAAATCTTATTTTTTATTTGAGATTGTTTTAATAAGCTTTACGATTTATGCATCATATATATCTACAGCGTAAAAAATTATCTGTAGAAAATTAAAAAAAATTACATGTATAATTTAATATACAAAATTGAGATATAATTCTTTTGTGATATATATTCAGTGTTAAAACTATATTGCAATTATATCTAGATCTACGTCATAATATATATATAATGTTTATGAAATGTATACAGTAAATTAATTTTGATTGTACTGCGTTGTTATGGTTTTTACCTTTTTAAAAATTCCAAAAATTAAAATTAAAATTAAAGAAAAAGAATTAAGCGTAGATAGTTTTGTAAAAAACTTTTTTTCTATATTAAATCCACAATCCATTTATAACATTAAAGTTATAGCTACTAAGGAGTTTAAGCAATTTTTTGCAACACCTTTAGGCTATGGCCTAATTATTTTATATCTCATTATATTTTCTCTTTTATTTTTTGGAATATTTGGTTATTTGAAAATTCAAAGTGCTGATTTAGGCTTAATGTTCACTGCAATAGGATATACAGTTGCGATAGTAATTCCAGCTGTGACTATGGGTGTCATTTCAAAAGAACGCAATCAAGGAACTTTAGAGTTAGTGTTAACAAAACCGATAAAAATACGCGATTTTTTGATTGGTAAATTTGTATTTGTACAACTAGTTATACTATTAATTTTGTGTTTGCAACTACCTATAATACTAATTACTTCACAATTTGTACAATCAGCGATTGATCCCGGTATAATATTTGCCCAATTTGTTGGAGCATATTTGTTATCTTCTGCTATCTCTTCTATTGGTATAACGTTTTCAAGTTTATTTAAAAATGAAATAACATCTTTGTTATCTACTATTGTTGTTACTGCATTTTTTATAATTATAGGATCTGGCTTATTAAATCCATTACCATTTAGATTAGATAATTTTTTAGCCAGAATTAGTTTACTTAGTAATTATTCTTTTATTACTCAAGGAGTTATCGACGTTAAAAGCGTGCTGTATTTTATTGGCTTCATATCAGTTTTTTTGTTGTTAGCCTATTATCTAATCATTAAAGATAAATTTACAAGAATTAATTCAAAACTAACGAATATAAGAGTTTTAGTAATGCTTTTGATTGTTATTACCTTGCTAATTGCTAATTTTGGACAATTTATCAATATTAAAATTGATTTAACTAGTAATGGTTTATTTACACTATCAAAAGAAACTGAACAAGTTCTTAGTAAAATAAAAAGTCCATTAAGCATAAAATTATATGCTTCAAATAACATACCGGTACAACTGCAGCCACAAGTAAATACTTTAGAAAATTGGTTAAGAGATTATGAATCAAAAAATACAAATATTAAACTCACAATAGTAAAAGAAAATATGTCTAACGAACTAATAGAAAAAGCAAGAGCAGATGGAATTTATCCTTCAGGTGTTAAAGTTGCGGAAGATCAAGCAACTCAAGTGACTGCTGGCATACTTTTTGGAATTAGCTTACGTTATTTAGATAAATCCGCTAGCATTAACATTCTAGAAGATGAGCAAAATATTACTGATTTTGAATATAAGATAACAACGTCTATCTATAATTTGGTACGTGACAAAAAACCTAAAGTGGTAATATCTAAAAATGATCCAAAATTAAACGATAAATATACCTTAATCACCAAAGAAATTAGCGAGTTATTTGATTTACAAGAAATAGATTTACAAAGTAATGAAATAACTATACCTAATGATACTTTGATTTTGATAGTGTTTGCTGGTAATGTAAACATACCTGAAAGTAACTTGATAAAGATTAAAAACTATTTAGCAAATGGTGGTAATTTATTTTTTGCTGGACAAGGTAGTAACTTATACAACATTCAAGACGAAACACCAATTTTCCCTCAAAAAAATAGTAGTAATTTACTTGATTTATTATCAGAATATGGGATTCGAATTGCAAAAAATATTACTTTTGATTTGGAAAATTACATGAGATATCCAGAACAAGTGAACTTGTTTGAATATAAATTTGTTGATTTTTTCTTTGGACCTGAGTTTTTGGTATATGATCCTAATAGTTCTATTACGCGAAATATTTTCCGATTATTTACTTTATGGAGCAGTAGTATTGAAATAGATAAGGAATTAATTGAAGCAAAAGGGTATACAGTTAAGCCATTGTTTAAGTTGAGTAGTAAATCTGGTGGAATTAATCCAGAAGATTACTTTCAGTATGTACAGAAGTCTAAAAATTTTGAAGTAAATAGCCAAAACGAGATAGTAAGTGGTTTGCTCCTTGTACCAAATACTAACAATGATAAGAAAGGAAAGATTGTAGTAGTTAGTGATACAGATTTTGTTGAGAATAATGTACTTTTGTTATTCAACCAATTAGATCAGATAGAACAAAGAAGTTTTAATACATTACGAAGAATATTTAATAATATAAGTTTTGTAATCAACTCGTTAACGTATTTGTCAAATGAAATTGATTTAGGACAAATTAAAGCTAAAAATCGCGCTTTCCCACTAATAAAATTACCTGATATCTATTCTACCGTTGTTACAACAGGTGGAATAGGAATACCTGTAAGTTTAACTATTTTAATCGGAATATTAAGAATTAGCAAAAGAAATAAAATAACCAAACAAATATATGTACAGAAAAAATAACTACTAATTAATGAAATTTATAGGTTGTTGTATTTTAAGGCGATAGAAAAAATGAAAAAGCATAACGCACAAAAATTAACAGGTTTTGTATTTTTATTATTTTTTTTGCTATTTTTAACAATTATACTTTCTATAAGATTACAATATAATCAAGAATATTTAATAGGTTTTAGTGATATAGACAAAATTATCATTGATAACAAAAATACTAATTCTAAAATTCAGTTAATAAGAGATACAAACAATAATTGGTTACTAGAGAATACTATAAAAACTGATAATTTTATAGTAGAAGAAGTTATAAATCTGATTAAACAATCAAGAATTACTGATATTGTTTCTTCTTCAGAAGAATTCTATAAGATCTTCGATTTAAACGATAATTCAACAATTTTAGAAGTATTCAACAAAGATGTTATACGAAAAGTCAAAATAGGTAAAACCTCAAATACAAATGGTACGTATGTTTTAAAAGATAGTGATAAAAATGTATATCATATTTCTAAAAATTTAAATTATTTTACTAGTTATACTAAATATGATTTCATTGATAAACAGATCAATTCATTTGATAAAAATCAGATTGAATATATTCAAATAAATAATAAAAAAATTGTTGTAAATCAATTACAAGATAATGGAAGTTATACATTAGTAAATTTAGAACAAAAAGATTCAGAAGTTGTTGATTTAGTATCAAAGTTAAGAAGCATACGTGCGGTAGACGAATCAGTTATACTAAATAATTTTTCAGATTATAAAAAAAATATTATCAAAATAAAATTAATAGGCGTTGGTGAAGAAATAATCCAAGAAGCAATATCTGTTGTAAACAATCAAATAGAAGAATTTTATTACAAAGCAAATAACTTGTTTTATCAGATTTCATCTATTGATTGGAAAAGTATAAATATTTAAATTTAAAATATGAATATGGATTTTACGACTTTCATTTCTGCTTTTAATCTTGATCTTATGCGTTACTCCGTTAAACAATCAAAAGTAGAAAAGTAAGATATACCAACAACAAGCTAAATTTAGTATTTCAAATAAATAAAAGATAAGTTTGTATTGTTTATAAAGCACGAAAGTACTATAAAAATTAAAGAAAATGAAAAACAATTTTGTCTAGGTTTCTGGATGCATATATATTACTTCATTGCATTCACATCCAAACATGATATTACATGTGTTGGGATTGCATTTAATTGTGATATAAATAATAAAATTTTTAAAGATAATATTGTGAACAATCATATCGGGTAAAGTAAGTATGTAGTTCATTGAGTTATCGTTTTGATCAACTATTTGAACTGCTAATTCGTTCAGAGAATCTAACAAATATTTCAATTGAGATGTTAATACATAAGTACGTAATGCTAATTCTACTGAAATTAATTTGTGTGGTATTTGCATAATATGTACAATATTTGGCTGACTTGATAGTGCTAGAAATAAAGTGTTCGTAATTAAGTGTTTTATTAAATCAGCTATTTCTTGGTTATTTAATTGCGGATCTAAATTTATTGCAGAGTCTACATCGGCACGTATTTCCCATAGATATTGATCATTATCACTTGAAATACAATTAAAAGTAATTCTTAGTATATCGCTATCAGCAGTTTCTAAACGGTTTTGCATAAATTTTATGTTCTAAATTATTATAAGTACCATATTTCATATATCTTTTCCTTAATTACATTAAAGTTAATTGTTCAACATCAACTTTTTTGGGTTTTATATCAATAACATCTTTAACTATATCATTCTTTGTTACATTTGATACATTGTTATTTTTTTCAAACAAAGAGAGAATTTCTTCTGCTCTTTTAATGACCAATTCTGGTATGCCAGCCATTTTTGCCACATAAATACCATAACTTTTATTAGTAAAACCTCTATCTAATTTATATAAAAACTTAATATTTTTATTGTCTAGATTAGCAACTTTAACATGATAATTTTCAACTAATTCCGAAAATTTTTTTTCTAAATTAGTAAGTTCATGATAGTGCGTTGCAAATAAAGTTTTTGTTTGCAAATTATTGCAAATATATTCTATGATTGACCACGCAATTGCAACACCATCATAGGTACTAGTACCTCTTCCAATCTCATCTAATATTATCAAACTATTTCTAGTAGCATTGTTTAATATATTTGCAGTTTCAATCATTTCTACCATAAAAGTAGATTCACCCTTACTTAAATTATCTGCAGCACCAATTCTACTAAAGACATTATCGACTGGAGTAAAAACAAATTTTGTTGCTGGTACAAAACTACCTATTTGAGCCATAATATATATCAAACAGACTGCACGAATATAAGTAGATTTACCAGCCATGTTTGGCCCAGTAATTATATGAATAGGTTTGGTAAAATTCGTGTTATTCGGCACATATTCTTTTTGCAATTTTTCTATAACTGGATGTCTACCATTTTCAATCATGTTCATTCTGCTATGAATTATTGGTTTTACATAGTCATTTTCTTTTGCAATAAAAGCAAAGTTTGTAATTAAGTCAAGTTCTGATATTATATCTGCTAGATACATGACTGTATCTATATATTGCAATAAAAATTTACAAAGATTATCAAAGAGTTTCTGTTCTAATTCTTTGATTTGGATGTCTACGGAAAGTATTTTCTCTTCTAATTCTTTTAATTCTGGTGTAATGAAACGTTCTACGTTAGCCAATGTTTGTTTGCGAATATAATAAGGTGGTACTTTGTTTAAATTAGATTTGGTAACTTCTAGGTAGTATCCAAAAACTTGATTGAAACCAATTTTCAACGAAGCTATACCAGTTTTTTCTATTTCAATTTGTTGTATTTTCAACAAATATTCTTTTGAGTTATTTTTTAATTCTATAAAATTATCTAAATCTTTAGACACACCTGTTTTAATTACATATCCAAAACCTACTTCTGTAGGTGGATCATCTCGCAAATATTCATTTATTTTATTTACAATTTTTAGTACATCAGGTAACTTATTTTGTATTTTATCTAACAATGTTTTTAGATAGGTAGGTATAGCTTGTTGATCTTGAATATATTTGTGTACATCAAAAATTTTATTTAAAGATAACTTTAGATAATAGATTTCTTTTGGATTAATAGTATTTAAGCCAAGTTTACTAACAATTCTCTCTAAATCTATTATATTTTTTAATGTATCTCTAATATTACAGTTTAATAACATATTATCAAAAAAAAATTCCACTGAATCGTGATAATGTTTAATTATTTCACTATCTTTGA
>JANWZV010000028.1 GCA_025061805.1 Candidatus Dojkabacteria bacterium
GCATTCCGCAAGATCTGTACTATATGATTACGCTATTACCTCACCGTCTTTTACCAATTTTACGAGCATAATTTCGATAAAGGCTCATAATTTTGATTGTCCTAATAACCAAGAACCTAAGCCTGATTTTGAAGCTAATCCTCCGGTTTATAACCCGGATCGGAATTTTTATGATGGTAAGATGTACCTTTTTGCTTATGGTATACCTTACTTCTACTGCGAAAGCTCAATAAACATTGACTTAAGACAAGCATTTAATAATAGAGAAGGTGATTTCTATCCCAGAGTTGGTAAAGACATACCGGATGAATGGTTACAGGAGAGTTTCGTAAGTATTGCTAACGACAATACATATTTCTACAATAAAACATATTCTAAGCAAAACGAAGAAAACTTTTTCTCTCATTATCCAGCTAACTGGAGAGACGAAGAGGCTTTTGAGAAATATCCTTTCAGATGTATATATTCTGAGAAACAGGAAAGTTTTGCTGATAACAGGATTAATAACTGGCTTATCTATAGACCAATATCTTTCTTTGATTTCCCTCAGAATTTCGGAAGCTTTACTTCTATAGATGGTATAGAAAACCGTCAGTTGTTAGCAAGGTTTGAGAATAAGACTTTACTATACAATGCTCTTTATACAATAAGGACAGACAATAATGTATCTTCTTACTTGGGTCAATCCTTATTTTCCAAAGAAACACCACCTATAGATTTTTCAGATACTGATCTGGGTTATATGGGTTCACAGCATAAGTTTATGCTGAAGACACCGTATGGTAACCTTTTTGTTGACTCTATCAGAGGTGAGGTGTTTATTATAGCAGGTACTTCTGTAAACAGGATTTCTTCTTTGAATCATGGTTTAAGCAGATTTTTCAAGAATAACCTACCCTTCGAAATAAAGAAATACTTCCCGGATGTACCAATAGACAACCATTTTAAGGGTATAGGCTTACATGGAGTGTACGATGCGAGGTACAATAGAGTGATAATAACTAAATTGGATTATGTACCCTTATCTTCGCAAATTACCTATAATAAGGAAGACGGTGAATTTTACATTGGAGACTCTATTGTAAAATTGGGCGATCCTGATTATTTTTGTAATAGGTCGTGGACGTTATCCTTTAGTTTTGAAACTCAGAGGTGGATTAGTTTCCATAGCTATACACCTAACTGGTACCTGGGAGAAGCAGATTTCTTCTATTCTGGTGTAAACGATTATTTTGATTTTGATGTTGCTGCTTTTGAGGTATATACGACTACTACGACTAGTACTACAACGACTACCAGTCCTTATGACTGTGCTCTGGCTGGAAATGCATATGAGGTTTATCCTACTACTACGACCACAACAACAACAACAAGTACTAGTACTACAACAACAAGTACTAGTACTACAACTACAACAACAACTACTACTACAACGAATCCTTGTGACGGATGTCCTTCAGCTAATGAGTTTGTAGGATATGTTTGCATAGACGGTGACACTTATAGAAGGTACACTGATGGTTGCTGTGGTTACTATGACATATTTGATAGTCCTGGTTGCTTATGATAGTACATATAACACTTACTGTAGCTGGCAATGATACTGGGCCATTTGGTTTGTACTCAAACACAAATGGTTTCATATCTCCATTTGAAATTGTTACAAAAGCTCAGCTTTTGGCAGGATATACTTCATATTTAGTACCATCTGGTACTACGGTTATAAGGGTAAAGTCTGAAAATCAAAACTGTAGTAACTATATTGACCTGGTTATCACCACGACTACGACTACTACAACTTCTACGACTACGACTACCACCACTTTAGCTCCTTATTTGTATACTGCTTATTTACAAGCTTGTGGTGGTACAACGTGTTCTAGTGTAGGCTCTGAGGTAATTGTTCAGTCTCCGGTGCCTTTAAGTACTGGTTTATATTCAGAAGGTAGTACTCCTACGGTTTATTTGATTGTTGATTCGGTATCTGGTGGTACTCCAGATTTTATTTTCACTAACCCTGTTTCCAGATCTGCAACATATTGCTGCACATAACTATGGGAACTATATTATTTATAATGACAATTTTATTTTTGATAATGATGATATTGAAGTTTTTTTATGAAGGACGTAATCCTGAAGATTAGAAAATATGGGTTAAAACCCAAATTTTTTAAAGTTGAAGATGACTTAGGAAACGTTCTCTTAGAGAATGTTTCTATAGATGCTCTATTATCCGGAATTGCGGTAAAAATTAATGATTCTGTAAAGACTATAAAAGTTACTTCTTTGGACGAAGACTTCCCAAAAAAGACCAAATACATACCGATTACCAGGATTTTAAAAGAGGAATTACCCTTTGTAAAGCCGACTTTTGTCAGAACTTCTTCTACGTGGACTCATGTTAGAAATAATACGTTATATAACAAGTTTTATGGCTTAATTAAGCCATATGTGATAGAATACCCTTTTTCCAGCTCATATTTCGATAGCATTGTCCAGAGTATACAGGACTTTACCAAAGCTTACAAGTATTTGGATAATGATTATAGGGTAGAGCAGGATAGGTACTTTAATAAGGCTATCATATACAACGATAGCCAATGTTCCGGGTTATTGGTCTTGGAGGAAAAGCCTAGAAACAACATAAAAGGTTATCTTTCGTATCCTTTATATAAGGAAGACTGTAAGGTAATACCGTATGTTAAAAGTGACAATTTCTATCAATATAACCTATTTTGGGACGTTGTTGTGAATAAATCTGTACCTTTGTTTGTTAGGTCATGTGAAAGCCTGTCGGTAGACAAGATTTTAAATCAGCCTAATATGGACTATTCCCAAAGGAACTTTAGGAAATATACGATCAGAGGTAAGGATATTAGGATTAGGCATATTTTGGACAACGCTTCGGACTTACATTTAGTAAGCCAGCTTCTTTTAGTAGAATCTAAACAAACAATAAAATGATTACAAAGAAGAAAGCCAGAAAAATATTAAAAGATGGTAAGGCACACGGTAAGCCTCTTACAGATAAGCAAAAAAGGTATTTTGCAGCAATTGCTTATGGTGAGGATGGATTACGTGTTATTCAGGATGACAGAGGTCAGTGGGCATATCCAGGAGAATTAACTTTAATAAATTCAAATACTATTACCACAGAAGGGGTTCCCTACCCTTTAATTGGGATATCAGACACTGGAGACATGAAAATTATGAAACCAAATAAAAGATACAAATTTGAAGGTTCTAAGGTCTTAGAGATTCCTCTTGTAGCACAGGAAGGGATTTCTAAGGAAAAGCAGCAGAATCTTATCGCAAAAAAGCTCCAATTTGGAGATGAAGTTTTACCTTGGATGTCAGAGTCTGAACGTATAAATCTTACCAATCGTCTTGAAAATCAAAATGCACTTCAGTTTTACTCACCCTATACAGGTATTTCTAACAATAATGATACAAGAAATCCTATTTTAGGAAGTGATCAGATACATCTTGGTCTTAGTGCAGTTCCAACTTTAATTTCTGCTGCTGGTGGCTTTAAATCCAGAAAGCAAAGGAAAGCTAAGGCTAAGCAAGATTTAGCTATTAGTGATATAGTTTTGCAAGCTGCTTCCACTGAGCCACAACAACCTAAAAGAAGGTACGTAAGACCAGAAGACCAGCTAATTAATCCAAATGAACTTGCTCCAACGTATGGAACTGGCACTGAATATTTAGCTCAAATGGGTGCTACTGTACCTCTGAGTCCGTTTTATTTATCTAGTGCTGGTGCTGGTTTAGGTAATTTTGGTGCTTCTTTAATAAGCGGTTCTGGAGATTTCTCAAATACACCCGAAGGTCAGGTAGGTTCTACAATAGGTGGTATTGCTGGTTCATTTTTAGGCCCGGCAGGTACATTTGTAGGTTCTACAATAGGCTCTTTCATTGGTAACATGATAGGTAAGAATGCTGAGAAAAAAATAAAGGATATAGAAAACAAAGTTAGTAGAAATATGGCACAAGCTTCTTATATACAAGCTCTAAGGGCTTCCAACTCTCCTTATATGGAAAAAGGTGGAAAAGTTGGTCTTGGTGGTGATCTATCCGTACTATGGGGAGGTAATGTAAAAGAAGTCTCATATAATCCATATATAGGCCCAATGGTAGAATTTGATGGACAGTCGCATAATAAAGGAGGTATAGGTGTAAAGTACGGAGACAGTTTGGTTGAAGTTGAAAATGAACCTGCTGTTAGATTGGACAATGACCCATCTAAATCTTTGGTAGTATTTGGTGACTTGAAAATACCAGAGATATTCGCTTTGGAAGACAAAAGAGCAAAAGGTAAGAAGTTCAAACAGTATGCCAATATTTTAGCCAAAGACTCCAAAAAAGCAGAAAAAGAGGCAGATGAAGGGCTTATTTTACTTACGGAAAACGATTCTACTGACCCTTACGATAAGTTGAAATTTAATTCCGGAAAGGTTATATTTGAAGCTGCTAATTCCAAATTAATGGATATTGCTGATAAAAAGAGCAAGCTGGTAAATTTGCAGCAATTGCTCATTGATAACAATAAGGGTAAAGCTAAAAAGGGTAAGCTTATACCTAAGTATCAGCAGTCTGGAGATCCTATACCTAAGAAAATTTTGATTTCTGACTTACCCAAGTATGAAGCTGAGGGTTATAAGTTAGATCAAACATATACTGGCCCGGGTAAACGTTATGTTAAAAAAGGTACACCTGACCAAATTATTCCAGGTAAGGAGATTTATGTTCCAATAAAATCAAACCCTGAGTTTGAAAAAGCATTTGCTGAAGCTCGAAAAAAAGGACTTAAGGTATTCGAGTTTAGAGGTAAACAGTATACAACTGAATTAGCTAAAGAGCCACTTAAGAAAAAGATAAAAGAACCTGATAAGATTATCAAGGGAACACCGGATGAATACATATTAATAGATGACGAAAAACCGGTGGATGTTGAGGAAAAACAGGATTTAGAGGTAGTAGCACAAGACCAGGAAGTAATACCTCAGGATCAACAAATAAAGCCTGAGGATCAAAAAGTAAAACCTAATTCTTTGAGAGATGCTATGTTGTTAGCTTCCACGTTTTTACCTTATGTTTTACCGGCAAATAGACTACCTAGACCTGATTTAACAGCAGAACAGATAGCATTGGCTACAAACAGACAAGCACCTGTTCCTGCACAGCTATATCATCCTTTGCTATCTCAGTATACAGATATTAGTTATCAAGACGCTTTGAACAGAAATCAGGCTACATTCAATAATCTGGTAAGGGTCGCAGGTAATAATCCAGAGGCTCTTGCTGCATTAGCAGCTCAAAAGTATGAAGCTGACAATGCAGTTAAATCTGAAGAGTTAAGAAGGAATATTCAATCTATGGTTGAGACTACGAATTTGAATAGGAATACTTTGAATGATGCTCAGCTTAAAAACTTAGCGATATTGGAAGACCAGGCTAGAAAGCAATCTATGGCAGCCTCTGCTACCCGTAGGGATGCTATTGATGCCATTGCTTCTGCTGCTGACAAGATTGATAGGTTTAATGTTGAGCAAAGAATACTTAATGTGTATGATAATTTGCACGGTTATCGTTTTACTCCCGGCGGTCAAGCTATTAATCTTAATATACCAGCTATGTTTAGTCTTGATACTGGTGCTTTAGGAACAGTTGATACTGAAACCGGACGAGTTATCACCACAGAAGGTGAGAGTGTAAGAACAGACGCTTTTGGTTTTCCAAAAGATAGGACTAAAATCAGAAGAAAAACAACAATTGAAAAAGGAAAAACAAAAGGTAAATACGGTTCTATCATAAAAATGTTTAACGATGGCAAGCTATACCGATAATCCTATAAACTTTAAAGAATATGTATCAAGGATGCCTCTTATAGAGGCATATACTACTGTTGGTATGCAGAAACAAGCTGCATACAATGAAGGGTATCAAAAGATACAATCTGAGATTGACAGACAGATTGGTTCTATTGATTTAGCCAGACCTGCAGACATAGAATATTTAAATAGTGTTGTTGGTGAGTTGAGTGATAGATTAAAGCTTTTTGCAGCTGCTGATTTCTCTAATATGCAATTGGTGAATAGTCTGAGTGGTATGGTTAAAAGGGTATCTTCAGATCCCATTATAAGGAAAGCAATAAGTTCTACAGCAAAATATAAATATGAGCAGGATAGGATAAAAAAAGATATAGAAGCCGGGAAGTATAATCCGAATAATATCAAAAAGTTTCATAAAGACGCTTCTGTTTGGTTAAACTCTACTAAACCTGGTGAAGATTTTAACACTACATATTTCTCCCCGGTAGACGTTAATGCTAAAATAAGGCAGGTTGCAAAAGATGTCGGTATAGACGAAAGTGTTGTTCAGCAGTTGTTCCAGACTGATGAAAATGGTAACGTTATATTTGAATATGACTCTAAAGGTAAGCCTACAAATCCAAAGCTCAATCCGGTGATGGTTGAAAGACACTTAAAAGGTAAAGATGCAGGTAAGATACTTGAAGCTATACAAAATGCACTCACACCGGCAGACTATATGCAGCTTGCGATAGATGGTGAGTTTGCCTACGAAAATTATTCTGGTGAGGATCTTAAAAACATGTTAATTAGTAGTTCTGAAACACAACTGACTTCTTTGAATGAAAAGATAGAGGGCTTGAAAATGTCTTTAGAAAATGAAAGGAAAAACGGTAAGAATAATATTGAACGTCAGGTTTCTTTGGAAAAACAGATAAGCTTTTATGAAAAACAGAGAGATAAGATAAAAACAGACCTTCAGAAGAATATAAACTTAGTTGACACAAATCCTGATGCTGTAAGAAGCTCATTGTATACAAATACATACCTGACTTCTATGGCTCACGCTTTATCGTTTCAGGAAGAAAGTATTAAGTTTTTAGAAAACCCTTTATTTAAAGCTGTTCTGGAACAGAACAAGTTCAATTTGGAGCTAAGAAAGCAAAAATTCAACGAAGATAAATTCCAAAAAGAGTATTTATTGGATTTGATGAGACTTGAAGGGGAAAATAAAGATAGAGAAATAGAAATGATAAAATTAGGTCTTAAATATGATGATAAGTTAGGTAGATATGTGTCCGAGGGTGTTAAATCTGGTATACCAACGGAAGACTTGTACACAAATCTGGCTAATCAAAAGATGGATGACTACCAACGATCAGTTTCTGATCTTAATGAAATAGGCAAACGTGTACTTTTTGAAAATCTCAAGTCGCAATATGCTGATATTAGAACTCCAGGTATGACAGATGAGCTCTTTTTGGAAGAGGTTATTAGAAAATCAGGTATAAAGCTTTTTGATAATGATGGTAATCTTACAGATAGTGGACTAAAGATAGTAACCAAGCAGTTGGAGATGTGGAAAAAAGACTATACAAATATACCTTTAGAACATCGTTCTCTTTATGACAACTATTATAAGGCATTAAGATCAACTGAAGCTAAGAAGAACCTGATAGAATCAATGGAAAAAGAGGTTGAAAGAATGGTTTCTATGGATCCGGAGTTATCTGGTCATTATGATAAGATCAAATCAATAAAACCAATTTACGTTAAAACACCAGATGGTAACACGTTTGAACTATCAAAAGATGATATTATTGACTTTTCAAACATTATTAATAGTTTAAGGTCATCTGGTATCCAAGTTAAAAATCTGGAAGTTGTAAAAAAAGCCGAAAATAGACTTAGAGAAAAGTATGGAAAAGATTATCACAAAATTTTTTCAGAACTTGTAACCGTTGTACCTAGAGGTACACTTAGTACAGATTATGTTCCGAAGCAGAATATAAAGCCTTATGTAGATGCTGTTAGAGAAGTGAATATTGATAGGTTTTCGAAAATCAGAGCTGAAGTTTATAGAAAATATTTTGACGTAGCTCAACCTATGACCTATCCTGTGTTAAGAGGAGAAGTTGATAAAGATGACTTTTACTCAAAAATATCTTCGGTTTTACAATCCAGAACGAATGCTTATTCGGCAGAAGAATTAAACAAACTTGTTCTTAAACATGTTACTAATGAACAAAAAGTGTTTAACATAGAAGCTGTACCTGTTCAATCCGATTATGGTGGTAAAAAGCTCTTTTTGGTTGTAAAAGACCCTGATGGTGATAAACGTTTTGAAATTACTGATGATGAGGCTAGGTTTTTGGGAGTGGTAACACCAGATAACCCGGGCGTACCTGATGTTGTAAATAAACTATTGTATTCAAGCAACACTAATGCAGCTGGTGTTCTTAATCCTTCATCCTCATGGTACACTGAGCAAGATTTTGTGAATTACAAAGGTACTGATTACAGAATACTCGGAGCAGATTATGTAAAAGACGCTTTAGAACCTAATAGGCTTTATCTGAAGCTTTATATCAGAGATACTAAAAATAACGTAGATTTGCAACCTATTGACCTGGGTATTCCATTTAGCCTAAGGAATCCGGATGGTTCTCTTAATCAGGATCTGGATACTAACATACAAGCTATAAATGATGCAGTAATAAAAGCCTTAGTTAAAAAGCATAAACAATGAAAAAACCTGTAAATCTTCCATATACTATACCAGATTGGGTAGGGCAGTATGAATCCCTTAACTATGAAAGCTTTGCACCAGACCCTACTACTGATGATCACGTTGGTGCATTCTTTGAATCTTTAAGAACTTTACGAACGACTACTGATAAAACTGGATATCCTTCTGTTCCAGCCAGTGAAGTTTCCAAAAAATATCCCATTTATATTCCAGGTATAGATAATGAGGAGACCTATGCTCAAGGACAGGGTATTGGTGAAAAGTGGGTTAATGGTTTCGCAAAAATGGGTGGTATTGCACTAGATACCTTTCTTAGAGGTACTATTGGTCTTGTATATGGTTTAGGTAAAACTATACAGACTGGAAAGTTTAGCTCTTTTTATGATAATGAATTGACAAGAAGCCTCGATGAGTGGACTGAACAAAATGAAGAAAGGTTTGTAAACTATCAGACTCAAAGGCAAAGAGAAGCTAATTGGTGGGAACCAGCTAGCCTGTTTACAGCTAACTTTTGGACAGATAATGTTATAAGAAACCTCGGCTTTGCAATTGGTACTATTGGTAGTGGTTTTGCCTGGAATTTGGCATTAAAAGGTATAGGTCTCACTGGAAGGCTGACTTCTCTTGGTGCAAAGTGGGCTTCTCAAGCTGATGATATCTTATCTAAAAGTGTCGATTTGGCTAAATCTGATAGGTTAGGAAATGCTGTCTCCGGGTTAAACAGTGCCTGGAACACAGCTAAATCAACTGTTGGTAGAGCATTAACTAAACCTGATAGGTTTATTGTCTCTTCTTTTGGTACTGTAGGTGAGGCTGGTATAGAGGCCATGCATAATAGTAAGTTATTTAGGGAAGCTCTTATAGAAGAGTTTAAGTTGAGAAATGGTTATCTGCCAAATGCTGAAGAGATTAAACAGATTGACTACCTGGCTGAAAAAGTTGGTAATGGTACATTTGCTTTCAACACTGCTCTGCTTACAGTTACAAACTATGCTATGCTGCCAAAAATCTTCTCCTCTACTTTTAGAGGTGATAAGGTTATATTAAATGGTATAATGAGAGAAGGTGGGAAGTATGTAGAAACACTTCCTGCTAAGGGATTTGGTAGAACTATAAGAAAAACAGTAGGTACGTTAGGTACTTTCTTTAGTGGTATTGAAGCTTTTGAAGAAGGTGCTCAATATGCTATACAGACTGGTGTAAGTAATTATTACAAAAGAAAATACGATGGTTATAACAATCCTTCAATAATTGATGATGGTGTGCTATTTGGAATGAAGGAAGCACTTACATCAGATGAAGGTTTGTTAAACATATTTGTTGGTGGTATATCAGGTGCTATTATGACAGCACCATCTCGTCTATCTCAGAAAGGTATAACCGGATATGGTGGGGCTGAAGGAAGATTCAGAAAAGAAGCAATAGATGCTTTGAACAAAACAGGATTGAGAGATAAGTTAAAAGAAGCTTACACCAACATAAAAGCTGCTGAGATAGCTCAGGAAGAAAGAATGAGTGCCTTAAATAGAGGTGATATACTGGAATCTAAGGACGCTGAGTTTGATTATGCTCATTTGTTTTTAGAAACAAGATTAAAATACAACGCTAAGTCATTGGTAGATCTTGAAATAGAGGAACTAAAACAAGAAGCTTCTACTGATGAAGGGTTTGCTAAATTAAAGCAAGAAGGTATTGCATCTCCTACAGATACAAAAGAAAGCTTTATCAGAAGGCTTGATAATCTTCAGGAGCACGCTAATTACGCAAGTCAGCTTTATGATTCGTTCAAAATAAAGTTTGGTACACCGTCAAAGGATAAGAAAACAGATACTATAAAGCAAAGATTAATTGACGGTATAACATACATTGGTGCTAAGATTTGGAATTATGAAAATAGAATTAATCAGTTGTCATCAGAGTTAGCTGAAATACCCAATTTAGAGGAGATAATGAAAACGGGCAAGGGTATCGAAGAAGCCATCGAAAAAGTCAGCCCTGTTAAAAAGGACGATTACCGTCAAAAACTTCAAGATCTGGTAGAAATTAACTCATTAAGGTCACAGTTTGCTAAAGATTACGAAAAACTTTATAATCTGTTAAAAAATTTCGATGAGATTTCTAAGGATGAAAAGAGTTTGAAAGATGAAATTAAAAACCTTGGTGTAGAAGAAATAGAGTATGAGGAGGCACCGGAACCTAAGGAGGAAGTAAAACCTTCAAGAAAAATAAAAACCAAATATGGCGAAATAGACTTTGAAACAGGAGTTGAATATTTTGTTTCCAATCCTTATGATTATGATTCAAAAGGTAATAGAGTTAGAAAACCATTTACTAAAATAACCATTGTTGGTGAAAATGAAGATGGTACTTTAAGGGTAAAAGACGAGAATGGTAACGAGATATTAATAAAAGAAAAGGATCTGAAAAGTTATGGTTTGTCAAAAACAAGTATTACCAATGATAATAAAAAAGCTAATTTCTTCCTTAAAAATGTTGATAATATCTTTGAATACAATTTTGGTGGCGGTAAGAAAAGGATTGGTCACCTCGAATATGACCCTAATGAAGATGCACTTTATTTCGTATATGTTGAAGATAACGGTAAAGTAAAGAGAAGAGAACTTTTGGGTAAGGACTTTGTAGCTCAAAGAGGCTACTCCACTCCAAAAATAACAATAGTTGGTCAATATTCTGAAGAACAACAAAAGTCTTTTGAGGATTTTAAAAATTATAGAGATAAAAGAGAGTCTCAGGTACATAATGTTTTGCTCAACGAAATAAAAGCTTTTTATTCAGAGACAGTACAAAAAGCAAAAGACCTTGATAGGTTAATAAAAGAAAAAAGAGACAAGATTGATGAAATAAAGGAAAACATTAAGAATTTAAGGAAAGAAAAGAATAAAAAAGTAAATGGTAAAAAGGTTGCTTCTAAGCTTCTTTCAGACATAAACTCTTTAAGAGTGACTTTAAACACTCTTAAAAAAGAATTGAAAGAGCTCGAATCTCAGAAAGTAGATGCAGATTCATTACTTGATTATTTAAATGAGACTATATCTTATATTTCTCAAAACCCTCTAAGTGTAGAGAATTTCCAAAGAGAACTCGAAGATCAAATTGAAAATATATCTAAGAGGAAAACTGAAATAGACAAACAAATAAAACAGACAAAGGGATTAATAAAAACACTAAATAAAGCAATAAAAAATGCAATAGATTTAGTGATAGATCTGCTGAAAAAAGCAAATGTTCTTCCGGAAGACCCTAACTTTTTGAGAGAACCTGAGAAATACAAGGAAGATATTAAAAAGGCAAAAGAACTACTTACTACGATAGATGATGTAGAGGTAAATGCTAATATTGATAAGTTAGAAGAATTGGATGTAAGCTTGTTAGCTCTAAAAGAAGAGTTTGACGGGTTAGCAAAAGATGAAAAATTAGGTAAACAATTATTGGATAGGTTGACTTCTTTCATTAATAAGGAAGAGGCCAGGAAAAAACAATCTGCTGCGTTAAAGGGATTTTCTAAAAAAGTACAAAGCACCTACACGAGTGAAAATCCTATAGTAACTGGTGAAAAGGACTTTGACCCTGTTCCTAAAAAATCAGATTACAATGTTGTAAATGGAACGATAGGTATTGATGATGGTAAGCCTCACCAAAAGAGAGCTAATACTTTTGGAATTAACTATCGTAGATTTCCACCAGAATTAAAGAAGAGAATAAAAGGTATAGAAATAACTGAAAAGACAGAAGGTTTAGCTGGAATACCGGGATTAATCAAACATCTACTGCAAGGTACAAATATACCTAGTGATACAGTCATTGCTGTTATTGTAGTTTTAGATAACGGTGATGGTACTTTCTCCTTTATTGATGAAAATGGTAATGTTATCAAGGATGATTTGATAAACAAGGCTATCTATCAGGTTAGACCTACTGAAAAGTTGATGATGAACTATGGTAGAGGGCCTGAAACAATGTTTAGATCCACTACTCCTATTGAAACCCAGGAGAGGTTAAGAAAAGCTTACGCAGAACACAGAAAAAAGGTTTTAGAGTCTACGACTTTACAACCAATGAGAAATTTGTCTGTAAGCTTTGGTGTGCCAGTTTTAGATTATAATTTAGATGAAAACGGTAAAAAAGTTAAAAATTTTAGTGCTCAAAATCCAGTAACAGAAATAGGTCTTGTTACTGAGGAAGAAATAATAGAAAATAAGGTTAGCCTTGAAGTTTCGACTACAAAAGACCCTACTCCGGAAAACGGAGTAACGTTTACTAATGCTTTGGGTAGGATATTCTTGAGGATACCGGGTGTTGGTCTAATAAAGCTTAACACTGGTAAAATTGGCATTAATAGAGCTGAGGCAATATATCAAATAATAAATAGGATCGCTAATAACATTATTGAAGGTAGAGAAGAAGAATCAAAGTATCTTTTTGAATATCTAAGAGCTATTGTATACTGGGGTATACAAAGAGATCCTGATACTAACGAAAGGAAACCAGCGACAGAAAAGAGTATATGGTTTGAAAACGTTGGTGGAGAGGAATATTTATTCATTGGTAAAAGTGGAACAAAATTCAAGTTCGATCCTCTGTCTCTTGAGGAAAATAAGGGTGCAATAATACAGGAAATTGCTAATTTGTATCACAACGTAAGTAACAGTGAACTAAAGAAGAACAGACCTTTTATCGAAATAAAGGGATTTGATGAAAAAGGTCAACCAATAACAGTTAGGTGGGAGAGCTACCAACATTACCTCTTATCTTCAAAAGGTAGAAAAGGTGAAGAAATACCCTTAACCACACCCATTGCTACAAAGGATAAAGTGAAAGATAATTTTGAAGGTATATATTTTGTTTTACACGATGCTGTTGAAGTTATAGAAACACCTAAACAAGATAACGTAGAAGAGTTTAAAACGCCTTCCGGTAACACTATACTTTACAAAGTTGATAAAGACGGTAAGGTTGTATTGGTAGAAGGTGCTGATCTGGAAAAGTCCTTAGCTGCTATTGCAAAAGCTATAAGGGACAAAAATCCAGGTGTTTCTGATGAGAATTTAATAATCGCTCATGCCAGGAAACAGCTTATTGAATACATAGAAAGTAACAGACCAAAACCAGAAGAGAAGAAGGAGACTAAGAAAAATGTAATTGTATTTAGACCCAAAAACCAAGCTAGACCTGTGCCTCCTAATGATGAAGAGGCAATGAGGTTAGTTATAAAAAACACTAATGGGATTATAGAAGAAAACTGGCCTGAAGTAGAAGAGTGGTTAAGGGAAAACTTTCCAAATATTCCTGTATATAGGGTAAAACAAGCTATATATGCTGCCAACGGTAGACAAGCTTGGGGTATGCTGCACAGAGGTGCTATCTATTTGGCATATAACGCAGAGAGTGGCACAATATACCACGAAGTATTTGAAGCAGTTTGGAAGATGTTTACTCCACCTAATGAAAGGCAAAAGATTTTGGATGAGTTCAGAAATAGAGAAGGTACTTTTAAAAACAGGTTTACTGGTGTAGTAAAACCTTATGCTGCTGCAACAGATCATGAAATAAAGGAAGAGCTTGCTGAGGAATTTAGAGAGTATGTTCTATACAAAAAGCTTCCTGGTAAGCCTACATATGGTAGATCTCTTATAGCAAAGTTGTTTATTGAGTTGTGGAATTTTATAAAAGAGTTCTTTACTGGTGAAAAAGCACAGACAAATACAGCTAACCTTTTCAAAAAGATAGATAGCGGACATTACCGTAATTATAATGCTTTTGAAGAATCCTTAAGCTTTGCCAAGCAGGGCATAATAGATATTGAAAGTGTAGTTCCTGATGAAAATGCCGAGTACAGGTTAAAAATACCTTATAGGTACAAGCATGATTTGATGCAGCACATGACCTATAGGACTTTAACAAGGATATTAAAGAACGACGAAAACTTGTTCAGGTTTGCTGAAATAAACAAGTCAGATTTGTACAATTGGTTGAAAGACGATATACTTTCTCTGGAAAGTGGAATATTACAGCAGAAGTACAGTGTTCTTGAGAAAATGCTTGAAGAAGGCTCAATAACTAATGAATTTTTTGATAATGAGGTTTATAACTTAGACCAGCTTTATAGAGAAATAGAATCTAACTGGGAAAATATAGTAGAAGAACATGTTTCTTATTTGAATCAATATAATATCACCTTTGACGAAGATGAAGCTCTTATTGTTGAAGAAGAAAGAGATAAAGGTTATGATGGTCTTAAGGATGTAAGAAAAATAGACCAATTCAGAAGAACCAGTGCTGCGATTAAACTTATGTTATCAACATTGCCAATTTCTGAGTTGGTAGATGATAGAATAATACCTAAGCGAAACTCAGTAAATGGTATATCTGTACTTCCTTTAGGTAAAGTGTATTCTGAGCTAAAAGCTGTTTTGCATAACAGTTACAGCATAGACGATATGCTGCAAAAACTTAAGTCTTTGGGTAAAGTTGACTTACATTACAGACTTCTGTACAGCAGATTAACAAAGAGTCCTTATACTGAAGATGATCGCATAGATTTATCTAAGGTTACGGAAAAACATCACATAGATGTTTTGTCTGCTTTCTATAAAACTATGAGAAGCAGCAATCCTGATGTAAAGGTGATTTACATGCTTTACAATGGCGAAGTGGAAGTAATAGATGGTAACCTGTCGAACGCTATTAGAATAACCAAAAACGACTTCTTTTCTTATGTACAAAACGCTCTGCGTAGAAAGAATAATTATTTGGAGTATAAAAATGGCAGTTATCGTGCTACAGACAAAATAAAGTCACTAAAACCAAAAGGTAAGGAATATCTGTCTTTCCTGGAAAGTATTGGTATATACATAACAAATAAAGAGTACAATCAAATTGTAGAAAGAGGTTTGTTAAGTCAGTTTGAAGAAAATGTGCAAGGTATAATAAAAAGTATTTCGGCTATAAACGAAGCTAAAGATATAAACAAGTATACATTAGATATTGACGGTAGGTTATTGAATTTGGCTATTATAAAGAATACAATAAGTCCTCAAGAACCGAACAATGCTTACATAAACATAAATGGTGATATAACACAAAGTTATCTTGGTAACAATCTAATTACAAACTTTGTAGATCTTTTAGAGAAAATATCAAACAGTAAAGAGCTTGTTGGAACACCTTATGAATATCTGTTGACAGACACCTTTGCAAAAGGTAGCCTTTTGATGAGTGAGATCTTTAGCCCTAAAACGGGTAGCAAAAGGAAGTGGACACCTAAAGTAGGCATGGTAGATGGTATTATTGACGAGTCTTATGGCAGGAACATTGATGCTACCAGAACTACTAAAAAAGAGAGGTTAATAATGGAGCTTAACCTTAATAGCCAAGGTTGGTTTATGAACCTTGTACCTGGAGACTCTTCAATTGAATGGATAGTTAAACTATTTCCTAATCCGAAAGTTACTGCAAACGCATTATCAATAGCTTATAACGACGATACCATATTTGGTTACTTTAAAGGTTATTTTACATCTGAGATTGAAGTTTATAGAGAAAACAGAAAGCTGGCCGAAAACAAGGAAAATTCTTTAAGATTCTTTAAAGCAATATTAAGACCTGAGTTGCACGATAAAATAATTTCTGAAGAAAACTTATCGCCTGAAGAAATATATGATAAATATAAAGACCAGATAAACAGAGATATAGAAAATTTTATCAAGGCTAAGGCTGAGAATACATATCAGAAATTAGTTCAATATGATATCGTTAATGAAGGTGGGGTTAGTTCATTGTCTTTCGTAGAAGAAAATGCTAGCAAAGAGACAATAATGAAAGAGCTTGAAGCTATTGAAGCTAACTATATTATTAACAATATAGAATTACACAAAGTATTTTACTCAGATCCTTACTTCTACAAAGATGAGCTAAAACGTATTAAAAACTTCAATTCCCCAGCTCAATCTCTTGCTAACTCAGAAGTATTTAACAAAGCACTTGATACTGTATATAACAAAGGGTTTAAGAAAAACAAACCTGGTTATACGGACTTTACCAGACCATATCTGGTATCTGCTGTTATGGAGGACGTTAGGTCTTTCTCTTCTTTACCTGGGTATGACGAATGGGTAGAAACAGATAGTGCTGGTTTTATTACATTAAAAGCGAAGAGAAACGTTTTCATAAGAGCTGGTTTGTGGACAGAAAATGATGAAAAGCAGTATCAATTTGATATGATGTTCGAAGATCTTGTTAAGAAAGGTGCTACCAAAAAAGAGCTTGATGAATTTTTGAAGAATAATCCAAGAATATCTTCAACATATACTCCAATAAAACCTGTAGTTAGAGGTAGCAAAATTGAAGGTAATAACTTTAACGACATAACTTTGGATAAATTTGCTTTGTTTGTAATATCTTATAGGTTACTTTATGAAATAAACAGAAACAGCAACGCCTTAAAACATTATCAAAGAATGGTTAATAGTGGTGTTGATTATGTGGTATTTGAAAGTGCAAGAAAAGTAGGAAAGGACATCGTTAATGAAGTTTATGATGAAAATGGTAAATATGTTACAACTCCTTTAACAGGAACTTCAAAAATACCATTTGATATATTTTATATACAGACGGAAGTTCCTACTGATGATACCTTAAAAGTTAGAAGAGGCTCGCAATCCACAAAGCTTGTTGTATCTGACTTTTTAGATGCTGGTGTTCCGATAGATTTCATGCCAAATAAAGGATTTTCTGAAAGATTAAGAATTTGGAATTCTTACAGCGAACAGCAAAAAAGGGAAGCTTCTGAGTTATATGATCTGATAAGAGAGAATGATACGATATTATCTGAGCTTATAGAGCACGGTTATCAAACGCTGCTTACTGATATGGGTATTGTTGAAAAAGATGGTAATTATGTTATTGAGGATAGGAACGCTTTGTACAAAACACTTTCGAGAGAAGTATTCAGGTTGGAAGTTAATGAAAACATAGTGAGGTCAATGTTAGAATTTAAAAAGGGTGATGTTATCCTTGAAGCTACACCTTTGTACAATAAGATTAGAAACATCATATATAGCGTTGTAAGAAAGCGTATAGTTGAACAAAAGATATCTGGTGGTGGTAAAGTACAAATGCCTTCTACTCTATTAGAAAGTGAGAGAGTGCAAGTTGATAGTAGAGGAAGATACAGTTCAGACATACTTAAATTTTATGAGGATAGTGATGGTAATCGTGTAATGGAGATAATGGTTAGTCGTTGGTTCAATACTAACATGTCTGATGAAGAACTCTTAAATTATCTAAACAATAC
>JANWZV010000029.1 GCA_025061805.1 Candidatus Dojkabacteria bacterium
GTTGGTGTTGGTGTAGAAGTTGCACATGCTGCTAAAATATCTTGCTGCGTTGTAGCTAAACTACCATCTGGTTTGCGTAAATATTTATAATCACTCTTAGTTGTACATTGATGTAAAGTATAACCATTACCAGGATTAATAGGAATACAATACGTAGCGTTATATTCTGCATTACACGCAGGTGCACTTACAAGCCAACTACAACTACTTATACCATCACCACATAACGGTTGAAAACCGTCAGACCAAATACCACATCTATCACCACATTTACTAGTTGCAGATCTACAATAACACAAAGTGCCAGGATGCGTATCGTTAGGACAACCAGGATTAACACAAATGCGTAAAGTAGGATGACATATAAACTTAAAATTCGAAGCAAACGTTGAATTGCCACAATCATTATCACTATTACATGGCTCACCACAAATTGCTTTGCGACCAGTAGTTGGTGTTGGAACAGGACCTTGACTACTACAACTACCAGTATACCACACCATATAACCTAGTAGATCATTGCTACCACAAACCCATCCTCCATTTACTCTACATCGTTTTCTAAATACATCAATTTGTACAGTTCTATCACATTGATCATTTACACTAGCAGTACTATTTGGGCCAAACTCTTGTTCGTTTGATCTACATTCTCCTAATCTACCATTACATACAAATCTATACATATACTGACCAGATCCAGTAGTACACGTACCAGAACTAGTATTACAATTTGCAGGACAACTATAGAAAGTCGCAGCAAAACCACTACCACACAAATTAGTATATCCAGGCCCACTAAATACAGAAGTATCTATTATATTTCTTCTAAGCAATAATAGTACTATTAAGATACTAAATAAAAAGACCAATAAAACTAATAGTGAAAATATCAATAATTTCTTGTTATGACTATTGTTTTGATTATTCGAATTAGATAATTGCCAATTGTTGTTATTAACCGAATTAATATTATTACTAGTAAACGCTGCTGTAAGCGAATTAGTGTTTTGAGCACTAGATGGTAAAATATTGTTTTGAGCTCCAAAAAGATTATTATTTGTATTATTTAAAACGTTATTAAATACGTTAACCATAAATAAATAGTAAACTTCAAGATTATAAACATGTTTTCTAAAATTAATCAATACAATAAACAAATATACTAATGATGCTGACGCATCTTTAATTAATACTTTAGTATACTAAGATTAAATATTAATAAATTTCGATATAAGCAATTTCAGAGAACGTACCGATTCTAACTTTAGTAGCACTATGCCCTATACCACTACTTACGAAAAGTATACAACTATTAGTAATTTTATAAAAGCCATAATAAAACTTATATTTTGATGGTATTGGCATCGTGAAAATATTTAAAATTCTTATTGCTCCGCCATGGTTATGACCTGATATGATTAAATCAGGATGATTACAAGAGTTAATATAATCTACAACATCGGGCTGATGAGACAATAAAATTTTATACTGACATGTTCCACTATTTCTAAATGAACTTTTAACGTCAAAATTATTAGAAGATAAATCATTGATTCCAGCTATAAACACATCGTCGCGTAGACTTATACCTTGATTTACTAAAACTTTTATATTACACTCAATCTCTAAAAATTTAATAAGTTCCCATGGTAAGTTTTGTGTGTTGTTATTTCTATTTATATTTAGATGGAGAAAATCGTGATTACCTAATACAGCAATTTTAACATCAAATTTTAGATGTTTTAATTCTTGTAGTAAACGAAAATCTACGTTTTTATCTACAATATCTCCACAAATTACTAAACAATCAGCATGTAATTTATTTAACAACTTAATGATACGCATTAATCTATTTTTGTTAGTGTTGTATCTGGCACGTCCAATATGTAAATCGGATATAACTAGAACCTTAAATTTTCTTTGTAATTTATAATTTGAAGAGATCGAATATTTTCTTACTTTTATAACAAAATTAAATTTAAAAAATACTATGTATATAAAGTACGTAGAAATAATAATAGAAATAATAAATAGTACTACAAATACATTTGATGGAACGTGAAAAAATATGTACAACAAAAAGACCAAAATGGGTAACGCTATCGGCAATAATTCAAACAATAAAAAACCAACGATATATGTAAAAAACACTTCTTTTATCTTGCTATACTTATCTAACAGCACCAAAGGTGCTTGTCTGTTTAAAGGTTTTTCAATCAAAAAAAAAGAACCTACTTTATCGAAACTTGACATATATAAAAGTAGTATCTTACTTTATATATCTACGTATTGATAAAAAACTACTTGCCGCCCCTAGAATAAATCCAGACATAGCAATACATAAAATTACTAAAATTAATCCTTCCTGCGTAATGTACGGCCATTCTAAATCAGCAAAATTTTCCCAAAAAAACTTTGATATTACCGAATCACTATTCCAAACAAAAATACTAAGTAGTATAAAACTCAAAAAAACACTAGAAATAAGTGCACCTACAAATCCGTAAAATCCTCCTTCTAAAATATATGGAGCACGAATAAAAAACAAACTACCACCTACTAATTGCATAACACTTATTTCTTCCATTTGATTGTACAATCTAAATTCGACTGTCATAAAAGTAAAGAAAAATATAACAATGAAAAGTAATACAATAATTGAAATACCAACAATTCTTAAAGAGTTAAACAATTCTCTTTGTTGTTCTAATTTTGTGTCATCTGACTTTAAAATAATTGGCGGACGTCCATCCATTGTTGAATATTTATACCGAACAACTTGAGAACTTGTAGGAATAGCAGAAATAGAATTCTGTAAATTATCTTTATCAGTATTTGTTGGAGTTGGTAAGATTGTTACATCCATTGTTTGATCTATACTTTGAGTAGTATCAACCTGTTCATTAAAATTGTATATAATAAGTTTTTTATTTTCTTCATCTATATCTTTTTGCAACATTTTTTTTAAAGTTTCGAAATTTTCAATTGAATGTAGCTTAATATCTAAAGATGAATTTAGCTTGGGTTCTCGAAAACTTTTTAAAGTCTCATAGTGTATAGGGCTAACTTTAGCAGTATAATCGCTAAACATATTGTATGCCTCTTCTTCAGACGTAAATGTTATCTCACGTATATCGGGATAACTCTTCCATTTTTCCCAAAGTCTATTTATAATTTCCTTATCCATTCCTATTTCAAAAAATACAATCATATTATTTCTTGATTCTATTTTTCTTATATTCAAATGTGCAAAATATGCTATCCCTAAAAAAATTGAACCTACCATATAAGCAAGTGTCATTACACTTATTGATGCCCATGCACTCCATCCTGCACGTAAAATTTGTTTAGTCGTATTATTTATAATTCTTTTAATCATATAACGTTGTACCTAAAACATATTTTTGTAAAGCATTAGCTATTTCTACTAAGTCTTCTTCAGTAAAAACGTTTATTTGTTTTAATCCTTCTACCCCTAAACTTACTAATTCATGTACTGTTAGAATATTGTGTTTTTTTAGTTTAGTTATCAGTTTTTTTTTCAATTTTAATTCTAGTATAGAGATCTTGTACTTATCCTTATGTTTTATATCTGTAAATAACTCAATATTACTATTCTGTGAAACATGATTATTCAAATCATTATTAGTATTTGATTCATAATTTTGCATATTCTCTATGCTCTGTACTATTTTTGTATCAGTAACATAGGTACTTGTGTCATTATCATAATCTAAATTTTGATTATTTTTAATATTAAAAACGCTATCTAATTCCTTAATTTTTTTTGGTAATCTAGTTCTGTGGGTATTTTTTGTATTACTACGTTCAATAGATTTACTATCTACTACCCTGTTAGATTTGCGATTATGAGAAACTCTCCTATTTCTATTACTAGTTTTTGATTCATATCTCTTAGTGTCTAAGACTGTATCAACTAGTAAATCACTATTAGATTCAGACGTTATATCATTTTGGTTAGTTACAATTTGTTTATATTGTGCAGGCTGTGGTAAATCATCATCTCTATCAGACAAATTAGTTTCGTTTTGATCTAATTTACGTTCGTTACGAACTAAACTTTGATTATCGGATTTGGGATTAAAAACATCTAACTCTGACATACTTTCAATAACATCAATAATCGAATACTTTTCTGTTCTATTAAAAAACTTACTAATACTAAACTTCTTAAATCTATCAAGTAGTGAAACAACAAAACCTCGTTTTTTTATCTGATTATTTTTACTCGAATATTCATTATCAAATGATATTGTAATAGTCTTCTTATTCAAAATGCTATCTTCAAAATAATGACTTTTTGAAACTAAATCTTCTTTAATATCACCAAGTCTTGCACTATCAAAGTTTTTAATTGTTTGCTGTTCAAAATCCTCTAAAAATTCATATTTTCCTCTGTTGTCATCTCTTATAATTCTACCATTATCCATTTGTATTACCCTCTTATTCAAGGCATTAACAATATCAGTACCATGAGTTGACATTACAACAGTAGTTCCCCAGTGATTTATTTTAGTTAGTATTTGAACAATATCCCAAGCACTAGCTGGATCTAAATTCCCAGTTGGTTCATCTGCAACTAATATTCTTGGATTATTAGCAATAGCACGAGCAATAGCCACTCTTTGTTGTTCTCCTCCAGATAATTGTCTTGGGAAAAAATGCATTCTATGAGAAAGTCCTACAACATCTAATAGATATGGAACCGTTTCTCTTATCTCTTTATTTGTTTTACCTGCTACTTCCATAACAAATGCAACATTTTCATACGCAGTTTTGTCTTGAATCAACTTAAAATCTTGGAAAATTACCCCTATATCTCTCCTTAATTTATATACTTTTCTTCTACCCATTTTAGTAATGTCTTTATCCTTAAAGAATATACGTCCATGGGTTGGTAACTCATCACGTATTAACATTTTTATAATCGTAGTTTTGCCAGAACCAGATGGCCCTATTAAAAAAACAAATTCACCTTGGTCTATCTTAAATTCGACATCAATAACTGCTTTGATATTACCATTAAATATTTTAGTAACCTTATTAAAATGAATTAAAGCCATTTAATAAAACATATAAAGATTTAAATGACAAAAAAAATAATAAAATAATAAGATGTTTTATTAACAATTTTCTAAAAATAAGCATAATACTAAACTGTTTACACAAAAATCTACAAAACCACAAACATATTAAACATATTAAATAATTTTACTATGTAAATATTACGTCATTGATAATACACATAAAAACCATTTGTATAGATAAAATTATTACTAAATATACAAACATATTATTCAACAATTCAATGTAATCTAGTTCATTTGTATGAATAAGAATTAATGCAACATACCTATTTTTTGTTAGTCTTAATATATCTAAAGAATTTTTTTAGTAAAACAAAATACAAAAGCATTATAATAATCAAAAATCCAGTAGTAAGTAAGATTAATACAATAAAACTTATTACTATATAATTAGGCTTTACATATAAATCAAATGATTCGCTAAAATTATTAAAACTTTCTAGGGATTCTAAATGAAAATAATAAGTTGTTTTACCTTCGAAAAAAAAATCTAAACTAATATTAAAATTAACTATAAAATTTTTTCTTTCAAAAGGTTTTAGTGCATAATAAAAATAGTTACTTACTAATGGTAATTTTGCTACAAGGTTATTTGTATTGTTGGACAAAGCAATGGATATAACTGGTAGAATAATAGAATTTTGATTTTCCACATTTAAACTAAATTGGTGTGTAGTGTTATTAATAACAGTTATATATCTAGCTTGATTAGATGACATATCGTCTAAGTTGATGCTCACTATAATATCTTTATTAATTTTTGTAACCATGTCAGTATGTGGTGTCGATGTTACTCTAAAAATTGTTTGCTTATAAGAATTATTTCTTAATCCTAAAACAGGATCATATAAATTATGAGGATTCCAAATTCCAAACGCAATTCTATCAATATTTTTAGATCCGTTAAATATGAATCCTGTTTTCTGTTGTAACAAAGGATCGAATATATATCTTACGCCATCTTGCACTAACTCGCACCACAAGTGTGGTTGTCCAAACTCTAAACCTATTACTTCGGGTATTTTAAGATATCCATACAACATAAACAGCTTGCTATTTGAATTATTATATTTTGAGATATTATTATGCATTTCATACATTATCAAACAAAATTCTATTTGAGTTAATTTTTTTTTATTTAAATTTTCTTTTATAAAATAGTTGTTATTTGTCGAGAATATTGAATCAAAACTAATGTCATACCCTGATATCAAAAAATCATAAATACTAGATAAATATGCTAGTTCATTACTAGCATCATATTTTGTTAATACTTCATTTAACGAAACTACGTAATCATTTACATTATCATTCAAAAGATTGGAATAGTCTACTTTTGACAATTTTTTAAAAAACTCTGTGTTATAACTATTACCGTATACTTTAGCTCTCCATTCTGTACTTACACTACTTTCTAGTTTCATAGGCAAAGCTATATAATTGTTTCCTAAATGATCACTCAATGCAATGCTACCATCAGGAAATGTAAATAGATTGTATGAATAATTTTGGAAACTGCTTATAGGTAGAACATTTAATAAAAAATAATCGTTTATACGATTTAGGTTATTATTGTTATGCGTAGTGTCATCTATCAAGCTTAAGATTAATCCAATTTCAAGATCGTGCTGACTACCAAATACAAAATAAAAACCATAAGATGTACTAAACGAAAATATATTAAAGTGGGCATCGGCAGACGTAGAATACTTAACATTAGAATATAAAGGATTATTAAACTCTTTTGGCACAAAAATACTATAATTAATCTTAAATTTATACTTTATATCTACTTTTAATATATTAAAATTTCCTACAACATAAACTATATCAGTTGTAGTAAATGATATTTTAATTAACAATTTTTCATAACTTCTTAACAAATCAGGAGTTAAATTTATTATTAATTCTGTAAAAATATCTTTGTGATTAAGTACGTAATTAGCCTCCAAATTATTTCTGAAAACTTGCAAATCAGCAATATTAGCAAAAGGTAATACTATATTTATTTCTTTCAAAAGATTGACATTATGTAAATTAATTATTTCAAATAAATATTCAACTTTAGTAACAGTAAAATCGGTAATAATATTGACATTAGCTTTTTGAATATAATCATTATATGGCTCGGCTATGACTGTATTTTGTGATACTGCACACAATACTAGTACAAAGACAATACAAAAATATTTAAATGCATATTTAAGCATAATCTTTTTGTAAATATTGAATATTGTGAACATGTTAAAATGATACCATGCACATATTCAAAAAGTCTTTAGGACAAAATTTTTTAGTGAACAATAGATACTGCAAAAGAATAGTAGAAATATTAGATATAAAAGACAATGACTGGATAATAGAAATAGGACCAGGCACCGGAGCAATCACCAAATACATAATAGAATCTAATACAAAGCTATTAGCAATAGAATATGATTATAATTTAGTAGTAAATTTAGTAAAAAAGTTCAGCCACCTAAAAAATTTTTATCTAGAATATGGTGATATACTAAAAATCAAATTTGAAGATTTATTTAAAAAATATAACATACAAGATACTGTAAAAGTATGTGGTTCCTTACCTTTTAACATTTCAAAACGGATAATACATAGATTTATCCGATTTAATAAGTATTCTGAAAACATTAAAATTGATAAGTGTGTATTTGTAGTGCAAGAAGAAGTCGCAAAGGAATTTGTTGCTAAACCTCCAAGCAGTACATTGTTATCTATGATAACATCGATATATGCAAAAGTACGCAAATATGAAACAATTTCATCCAAAAATTTTCTACCAATACCAAAAGTAAATGGAGCTATACTAGAAATTATTCCTTATAGAGTTCATCAGATAAACACAGAAGAGATACGTAACCTAGAAAAAACAATAAAAATATGTTTTTCTAGACCAAGAAAAAAAATTATTAATAATTTAGCAACGTTGGATAAAAATAGTAAAACAAATTTAAAAAGTATATTACATCAATGTAATATAGATCCTAATAGTAGAGCAGAAAATTTAAACTTGGAACAATTTTTAGAATTAAGTAAATTATTGTTTTAGTTTAATAAAATAAAACTATAATACACTAACAAATGGTGAATTTTTCAAATAGTACCTCCAAGGTACATGTATGTATTCTTGTGCATAATTTATACCTATTCTTTTTGTTTTTATTATTTCATCTTTTTTAAAGATAAAATAATCATCACATATAAATAATTCTGAGTTAGGAGAAGCCAAATCTATACCATATAGTTTTTTTGTTATGTTTAAACTTTGGCATAAAATACCTGGCCCGGAACCAAGTTTAATTAAATTTTCAGTCTTACGCCTATTTTTCATTATTTCTACTCCATATACTGGTTCTATTGCACGTATTAAAATAGCATCAGGATGATCTTTTTCACCTGTCACAACACAAAATTGATTATACTTGTGAACGTTAAAAACGTAAGCAAGCCCACCACGTTCGAACATTACCATGGTTCTTTTTGTTTTACCAAAACGATAAGCATGAGAAGCTTTGTCACATTTACCAATATATATTTCTACTTCAACTATTCTACCTGCTGTTGTGTTATGCCCTTCATAGTGCACAATTAACTTCCCTAACAAATCTTCTGCGATATTAAACGTATCTTGCAAGTAAAAAGTCTTGGGGAGGATTGTAATATTTCTCTGGTATAAATTCTCAAAAATACCAATAATGTTATTCATATTCATACTTATGCAAATATTCCTAAATTTCTCGCTATTTCTTTGCGTTTGTTTATATCTAAAATAACATTTATGTCATTTGTATTATTTTGTATTAAGAACATAAAAGACAACATATTTTTAAAAAACTGATTTGTATTTATCAAGTCAACCAAAACATTTATATCTATATTTTGTAAATCACGTAAAATTCTATCTTTCCATTTATAAAATACATATAGCTCATTTAAAAATTGCAGTTTTGTTTTGAAATAATATTTCCCGTTGCCTATTTTATGTAAACTTTTATTTAAAAAATGAAAAATAAATATGTTATTACAAACAGCTATCTTGCCGAACTGTCTTAAATAATACGTTAAATCAAAATCATCTCCATATCCATGAACTATATTTGGATCACAATAATATCCTAAGTTAGTAAAAAATTTGGCACGGAAAATATTACATGCACCTGAACAAAAATCAAACACAAAATCAGAAATATCATACTTATTAGCTTCTTCTTGTTTGTATGCTTTATTCCATTTTCTAATTGCGTAATTGAGTTGTAACAGGGAAACTAAATTTTCCAGAAACGTATTTACTGTAACTTTACTAAGAAATTTGAATAATTTTTCTATCAAACTCAAACTATGATCGTGATAAAAACTAGCGGTAACTTGAACAACATCTTTATCTGTATCCAAAACATATACCAATGCATCTAGCCAATTCTTGGTTACAACAATATCTGAATTTATTAAACATATATAATCAAATTTACAAGTCTTTTCATATACAGAATTTATAGCTCCAACTAATCCTAAATTTTTTTGATGTATTGTAATATCAATACAATTAGTATATTTTCTTTTATATTTTTCACCAATACGTATTGACAAATCATCAGGCTCATTGTGAACTAGAAATAGTCTAAAATCATCAGTATTGGTATTACGAAAAATACTTTTGAGACACAAATTAAGATAAAATGGTGTCCTGTAGTTCACTAGAATTATTGCAGTTTTAGGGTTGTTCATGTGTAATAAACAAATCTGTAACAATATTTTTTACAAATTTCTTACATAATCTAGGTATTTGCTAACTACATCTCTAGGTTCACCAATCGATTGTAATTTTCCATCGTTTATCCAACATGCTCTATCACACATTTCAATAATTGATTCCATACTGTGACTAACATACAATATAGTTTTTCCTTCGCTTTTTAGTTTTTCTATCATTTTTTTTGACTTTTGTTGGAAAGCTTGATCTCCAACTGATAGTACTTCGTCAAGTAAGTATATATCAGCTTTAGATTGTATCGCTATACTAAATGCTAATCGTAACTGCATACCAGTAGAATAATTTTTTAATGGCATATCTATGTAATTTCTAACTTCTGCAAAATCTACTATTTCATCAAATTTAGACTTTAAATAACTGATAGTCATACCCAAAATCGTACCATTTAAAAAGATGTTTTCCCTACCAGTAAATTCCATGTTAAAACCTACACCTAATTCTAAAAATGGTACAATGCTACCTTCATAATATAATTGACTCCCTTTATCAGCTTCATATATGCCAGCTATTATTTTCATTAATGTACTTTTTCCACTACCATTTCTCCCTATTATTCCAAAAAATTCGCCTTTATAAATTTGTAAGTTTACATTATCTAAAGCTTTAAATTTACGAGTCTTACCTTGATTAAAAAAAGAAGCAAATAAAGATCTTAGAGTAGGCTTAAAATCTTCGTAAATATAGAATGTTTTACTTAAATTTTTTATGTCTATTGATATTTGTTTGTTCATAAAAAATGAGAATTAAACTAAAAGTATTCCGCTACTTTTCTAATTCTACGGTTAAAATTTTTCCAACCTATGGCAAATACAAATAAGCTCAATATCGTAAACATAATAGCATAACTTATATCAATTTGATAAGACAATCCAAAGCCTGCTCTTACTTGTGCAAGTAAATGAGTTAAAGGATTTATTAACACCAAACTTATATTTTCAGGAGTTAAACGATAATCATTAACTTTATAAAATATTGGAGTACCCCAAAACAATAGGAACAAAACTAGTTCGGCAATATTTTTTAAGTCACGGAAGCGAATAGTTAAGACACTAGTAAAAAAAGATATACCTGCTATAAGTACCATCAAAATAAATGCTAAATACGAAAAATATAAAAGGCCTAATACATTAAACTTAGGATTTGTAAAAATAGCAATTATAATCGCAAGAAACGAATTTATTAAAAACGTTATTAATGCATTGAATAATGCACTTAAGACGGCTAACTGTCTAGGAAAGCTGACTTTAAGTATAATACCTGCCCTATCTAGCAAAGACATTTGTCCAGATAGAAACAAATCCTGAAAATAGTTATAAAAAATTATTCCAATTAACAAGTACAAAGGATAATACTCTATTTCACTTCCAGCTCCATACATAGACCAAACATAGTATAGTACCAAAAAAGTAACATATGGCTTGATAACTACCCATACTACTCCTAAAACCGAATTTTGATAACGCATCTTAAAATTGGTTGCAACCATTACATATAGTAAATCTAAGTGTTTAATCTTAGTTATTAAATAAGTTTTAATATTTTGGAAAAACTTTTTTACCATTGGAACACAAAAAAATGAATAATAACTAACACTGTACTAAATGGTAATTATATCACATATTTATAAAAACAAAAAATAAGTACAATAATTTAATTTTACTTGTAACTAAATACAGTAGAATGTATAATACTACAAGGTTTTGTGATATATTTTTTGGTATGCTCAAAAAAATAGTTACATTTAATAAGTTAGATTAAACTTTGCAGAAGCATGCAACAAAATGTAAGAACTAGATTTGCACCAAGCCCAACAGGATCATTGCATATTGCAAGTATTAGAAACGCCCTATACTGCTACGCACTAGCAAAAAAATACAAAGGCAATTTCGTAGTACGCATAGAAGACACCGACCAAAGCAGATATGTAGCGAATTCTATTGAAGAAATATTTAAAGTATTAAAATATTTTGGTCTGGAACCAGACGAGAGCATGTTTCACGGAGGTAAACATGGACCATATATTCAAAGTTCCCGTCTGCATATATACAAAAAATATATTCAAAAATTAATTGAATCTGGTAATGCATATTACTGTTTTTTAAATAAAAAAGAAATTGAAACATTAAAGCCAAAATATAAAGGCCGAGGATTTCGTTCACCATGGAGAAACGCTCCACAAACTGAAATTCAAAAAATGCTAAGTCAAAACATACCATACACAATAAGGCTAAAAGTACCAGAAAATCAAAAAATTGAGTTCCATGATGCTATACAAGGGCAAATAATATTTGATACAAACATAGTTGGAGATGAAATTTTAATTAAATCAAACCAATTCCCGTCATATCATTTTGCTGTAGTAGTAGATGATTATGAAATGGAAATAAGTCATGTAATAAGATCTATAGAATGGTTGCCAAGTACTCCAAAACAAATTTTAATACATAAGTTCTTGAATTTACCAATGCCAATATATGCCCATCCCCCTGTCATTTTGGATCCGGATGGGGGAAAGCTTTCAAAAAGAAAAGGTACAGTAGCAGCTATAGAATTCCTAAAACAAGGATATTTGCCTGAAGCAATACTAAATTTTGTTATGTTACTAGGTTGGTCACCACCAATAAAAAGAACTTATGGAGAAAAAGAACAAGAAATATATTCTTTAAGTGAATTTGTAGAACTATTTGATTTAAAAGACATAAATAAATCTAATCCTACATTCAATAGAAACAAGTTAATATGGTTCAATCAACAATACATAAAAAACATCAATCCAGATAAACTAACAGAATATTTTTTACAATGGATAAAAGAATTTAAAAATAACGATAACGATAATGTTTTGATCAATAAAATTATCAACGATAACTGTTTAATTGAAAAAGTTAAATTACTTAACACAAGGTCAAAAACATTAGAAGAACTTTTTGATGGAATAAAGTTTTTTTACATTTCACCAAGCACAATTAGGTTACACGAAATACAACAAATTGCTCACTTTTTTAACCAAATCGAAATCATTTTTGAAAATATTTATTCTTTAATAAAAAATATGCCAGAAGATACTAAAATATGGGATCATCAATCTTGGTTTGTAGAAATGGAAAAAATATCCAAAAAATATGGTATTAATAAAGGCGATCCATTTATGTTACTTAGAATACTTATTACTGGAAATACAGTTTCACCACCATTGTTCGAATCAATACAAATAATCGGTAAAAGTGAAGTAATACATAGATTAGAAAAATTTTATGAGTACATTAAAAAATAAAAAGTATTTTTACAATTTTTTGTACGAAAAAATAAAATACAAATTGATATATAAATTATTTTGGGGAAGAGGCCTTTTTTACAAAAATGTTGCTCACTTTGTTATTATCTCAATAACTATTTTTTTTCTATTAAGTGGTCTGTTCAGTAAATTTTATGCAATAAACATATCAACCAAATTGTATGGTACTGAAGCTTTTGGTAACTACGATCTTCTACAACAAGGAGGTACAATTGAAACAGTATCTAGAAAAGAAAAATCATTAACAAATATTGAAACAATAACACATATAGTAGAAGCAGGTGAAGACTTAATTTCAATTGCAAATAAATACAATCGAAAACCAGAAACAATACGATGGATGAATAGAAATGTAGTTAGTCCATTTGGTAACAACATCCCAGTTGGATCTGTTATTAAAATTCCAAAAAACTTAGATGGGGTTTTATATGTAGTAAAAGCAGGACAAACAATAAGAGATATTGTACAAGAAACAGGAGGTAATGAGTTCGATGTAATAGAATTCAATAATTTAAAACCACCGTATACGCTAATAGAAGGGCAACATTTATTTATACCTGATGGAACGTTATACAATCGAGACATAAATATAAAAGGTATACCAAAAGGCGTATTTTCTAATCCAGTTGGGCATCCTGAATGCAGCGGATATATAATAACACGTGGATGGCTGTCCTATCACAATGGAGTAGACATAGCAAAGTGGTCAGGTTGCCCTATTAGAGCAATTGCTGCAGGTAGAGTAATATATGCCGGATGGGCTCCAGGAATGGGGTACAATGTACAAATAGATCACGGAGGCGGAATAGTTAGTCATTATTACCATGCAAGTGAAGTTTATGTACGCACCGGCCAGTTCGTACAACAAAATGATATCATAATGTACATGGGAACAACTGGTAACAGTACAGGTGTTCATTTACACTTATCCTTATTCAAAGACGGAATAGCTGTAGATCCTGCACCATTCGTACCATACTAGCTCGGAAGCTAGGATTCGAACCTAGATTAACGGGGCCAGAACCCGTTGTCCTACCGTTAGACGACTTCCGAATAATCCTGCCTATTTAATTTACGTTTAATTTATACCTAAGATTATAACAACATACATGATCAGTAGTAATATATATTCGAATAAAATCTTTATAGATAAAGTTTTAGAATTTAAATGATGTAAAAAAGCTACGGATACATAAAAGAATAGTAGTAAAAACAAACTATTTTCAAGACTATTGAATTTATTTAAGTTCACTAAAAAAACAAAAACTACAGACAAAATAATAGAAAGAAATACACTTAATAATAAATTCAATAAATTGAACAATTCTGATCTATGCATTATCAATATTTTTAATACAGTTGATATCACAAATAAAATTATTGAATTTTGAAGTACTATTGCATTATTTACAAAACTTAAATTAACTAGATAGTCACTTAATAGAAAGAAAATAAACATTTTAGTAAAATCGTACACATAATGTGTTTTTGATTCAGCTGATATAGCATAGCGGAAAAAACTTTGTACGTTGACAAAAATTATAAAAAAAATAACGAAAATTATAACAACTGCAACATTTAAAAAATAGCTAGTAATATGGTACTGACTAAATAAAACAAAACTTATATACAGTAATAACGGTAACATAATTTTATTAACTAGCTCTGCAAGTTCATTTATATTGTCGTTAAAATTAAAGTTCAGTTGAATTTTTCTAGTACGCAAAAAATATAACGTTACTATCTCAATTGAATAAATTAACAATATTACAGCAGAAATATAAAAAAATCGTGGTGTGTTATTATAAAAATGCATCTCTAAAGAAGCCAAATAGAAAGAAAAAGCTATACTTAGAGAAAAGAAAAATGGCTTAAAGTATTTTTTGATAAACTTAATTACTAAAAGCATTCTTAAAAATATTTTAAAAAATCGGAATAAAAAGAATTATAAATAAATTAATTATAAATAATTAAGTATAAATACTAAATTTTATGCGATCCAAAGTCTATAAGCAAAAGTTTACAACAACAATTATCGTGTTATGTTGTATATTTGTTGTTACTGTTAATAACATACTGGTAGTAAATGTATCAGCACAACATAATACTGATATAATTAATTATCAAAACTTGCTCGATTCACACAATAATATCCGACAAACATATGGTCTATCCAAACTTAAAATGAATTCTAAACTAAATTTATCCGCAAAATTAAAAGCTGAAGCGATGATGATAACAAATTGCTGGTCACATTACTGCCCAGACAATAAATCCCCTTGGGAATTTTTTATACAATCTGGATATGATTACACCATAGCAGGCGAAAATTTAGCAGAAGGCTTCTACAAAATAACAGATATGTTTAAAGCATGGCTAAACAGTAAAAGCCATAAAGAAAACATTATTAACAACAAATTCACAGAGATTGGATTTGGCATCACATATGGTAATTTTCAAAACAAGCAGAATAATATCCTAGTTGTTGTACACTTTGGAAATAGAAAAGATTATAATTCAAATATAGAAAAACAAAAAATCAAGATAATAACACCATCGAATCACGAAGTGTTTACAACAAGTAACATAAATATAACAGGAGAAATTCATGAAGACATACAAAAGGTCAGAATATATAATAATAACGAGTATAAAGGCGATGCTAAAATATCAAATGGAACATTTACGTTTAGTGAAAATCTAACAGAAGGCAATAACCTAATCACGATTAAAGGTTACGATGATACAAATACAATTCTAACAACTTCAGAAATATTAGTAGAATACATACCAATATTACAAAACTATACCAACTTTAAAAGCGCTAGTTCTAATAATAGTATTTTACAGATACAAGTAAGCAAAGATATAAAAAATTTAATAAATTTCATTTGCATAGCAATTTTAGTACTAATCATACTTATAGATCTAATATTTCTAAATCGAACCAATATTTTAAAAAATAATTCACTTATGCAGTATCACTTTAGCATATTTGTTATAATTTGCTTTGTGCTTATTTTAGGAGGCACTGGTGGTAGAATTATTTAGTTAATTTAATTTTAGTTTTTAAACTTTTTAATTTTTTTATTTTTTTCGCTATGCAAAAAATAAAATTAATTTTTTCAAACAAATTGAATTTATTTATAGAGTTATTTATACCAAACGCAAATTTGATAAAGAATTTGTATCAATATTCAATATTTTTACAATTTGTATCTAGTATTCTACTAGTTCTTAGTATATTTACCCCTGTTGTAACAAATACAAAAAATGAAAATATTTTTATAGCAATCACATCTGTTGCGTTTATTGTTACATTATTTAATTTTATAAATAACAAAATATACAAAACTAAATACACAATGCAAGATCCAAAATATTTTATAAACTTTTTGCTGTCTATACTCATATTAGTATTAGTTATCTTATACAATAATATAACGAACCAGCAACAACTTAACCAATCACATTACTTTGGCGATATAAACAATAGAATATTATCAAGTATTGGAATGGTTTACATAGTAGTATTTGGATATATACTTTTTAATTCATTACGAAACATTGAAGAACTACTGACTGTTCGTAAAATTCTTACACTTCTTTTAATAATTAGTTATATAATTTCATCTATATCGTTACTAAATGGATATAATCAACATTTTCAAGAATATAGCTTATTTCTATTTGCAGGTGGTACATTAATACTTCTATATTTAGCAAAATACACCAACATTTATATAGCAAGCACTGTAGTATTTTTGATACTACTACCTTTACTTGTTTTTAGCAAAAACTCGGAAATAAGCATAAACTACATACTAGCAGCAACAACAATTTTATTAAGTATTATTGTTACATCCATTTTCATTTATGTAAGACATAGAACGAATATCAAACAAAATGTTAATATAGACAAAAAATTAAAAGAAACTTTTAATACAGCTAAAACAAATATTAAATTTCGTGTACTTGAATTAATTAATAAGTTACAAATATTAGACATACTTAAAATTAAAAAAGTAGAATTAGCATTTATTTTGCTAATTATAATAGCATTGTTTGTTTATGGGATATATAGAAATAGTCCTAGCGAATTTATTCAAAATACAAATTTATTAATTAGTCAAATACAAGAAGATATTAACAATTTACAGATAAATAACAATACTTTAAGAAATATACTTTTCGGAAATACAAATAAAAGTATTCAACAAAATATACCATTTTTTAGTAATATTTATAATTTGTATGGTTTTTTTGGAATTATTTCAATACTTATTCTATACGTTACGATATTTTATTATGCAATAAAACTATTGAAAATCTCGTTTTTACATAAAAAAAATAGAATAATAAACTACTTATTTCTTTTCAGTACTCTTTTTGTATTTATTAAGTCATTTGTTTTAAACATTAATATATATGAAATCGGCTTTTTAATGACATTATTCATATTATGTAATTTATTTAACGACGAAAATATAATTACGTCAATAAAAACA
>JANWZV010000002.1:0-42426 GCA_025061805.1 Candidatus Dojkabacteria bacterium
AAAACATATATGAAATAAATGATGATATTGAATTCAAAAATTTCATTTGGGATTGTGGGTGGCATAGATATAAAAAAATATAATTGACATTGAAAGTTTTTAAGTGCATAATTAAAAATAATTCCCCCCAGGCTGGCAACCTGGGGGGAAAGGAGAGAGACATGACGTAAAATTATTAGATGAACGATAGTGTGCTTGTGTTAATGCCAACTAGCCCGAGATAGTCGGCTGCGTTACCAAGCGAGTTTGCAGCGTTCGAGAGTTCCAGATACCCATAACGAGTCATAAACGAAACGGTTGGCTCGAAAGTATTTGGATCTAGAACGACACCGCTAGAAGTTAGTGGAATGTACGGGCAGTAGTACGCCGCCGCTTCAACTTCTCCTGGCCCTTTGTATCCAACAAGAACAGGAGTAGCGTCAGAAGCGTAAGCATCGACATAAACTCTCATCGAGTTATTCAAAATTCCAACAAATTTTGTATTAGAAGGTGCTTCGAATACTCCTTCGGTTGTTCTGGCGAATGCAGAAGTTGTTGCAGATTGTAGAATGGTCAAAGCAGTTGGGCTTACGACACACCAGTTGCCTGCATTTCTACGGGTTCTGGCAGCAATCAAGTTGGCTTGTCTATTTATGAGAATAGCTAGAACAGCTAATTCATCACCAACGAAGGTTGCTGTGCCAGAAACAGCAGATTGATCGAAAATAGAAGTCGGGGCACCAGGAAGTGCTCTTAGGTTATTGAGAATTTCCTGGTCGATTTCGGCAGTTATTTCTTGCGCAAGAGCGGCCATGATTTCTGCCTCGATGTCAATCCCTTGCTGGGCTTGTGCATCTTGAGCAGCTTCGAATGTCCATCTTGCAGACAATCTTCTGGTTTTTGCCTCAACAGTTTCTTTCAAGATTTCAATGCTGAGGGCATTTCCGGGCACCGCTTCTAGCTGTGAAGTCGGAGCAGCAGCAGGAGCGGCCACGTTTTCATTACCAGAATAATATCTGGCAATGAGGAACGGTGATAGAGCTTCTGTGCCTGCTGTTACACCGCCACCACCAGAGGGAACAGTGTTAGCATATTTTACTCTCAAGGTATGAATTTGCGCAACAGGGCCTGTCATTGGTTGAACACCAATGATTTCATTGGCTATGACTGTTGGCATAACACGTCTAATTATCGGCAATATAACTTTGTTTAGTGTAGCTATATTGCCTGCTCTGGTGTCTTCGAAAAGGGCTTGTTTTTTCATGAGGTCTTTTTTGGTATTTTCCAAAACAACCTCCATGACTTTTCTTTTATTACCCTTTAGACCATCCAGAAGATTTTCTTTTAGTGTTCTCCAATTGTTTGATTCGAATAAGTTTGTTGCCATTTTAGTTTTTTTCTCCTTTTCTTTTATTCTATGCCCGCTAGTTTGCGGAATTGTATTATTTCACCTTGAGATGATGTTTTGTCACTGTTCACATCTAATTGAGTTACCTTGTCCCCGGTAACAACAATTTTTTGGTGAACATTCTTGTTTTCATTCAAGGTGGTTTTTCTTGTAGAAGGGGAGGTATTTTCCATGATTATTGGAAGATACCTGGAAAAAGCATTTTCTAAATGTTCTGTTTTGACATTAGACAACATTTGTTCCATCAATTTTCTTTTTTCGGAACTCAATGGTCTTAATAGAACATTAAGGGTTTCTGCTCTTTTTGCTTTTTCTGCAATGACAGAAACCTTAGCTTTTTCCCCTTCATACAATTTTTTGAAGTGAGCAGAATTCGTTTCTGCTTCTTCAAGCTTTCTCTCCAAAATTTGTATTTTTTTGAGAGCAGCTTTTATCTTTGTTCCTTCAGCAAGATAAGAATTCATGAATTCTTGACTGAAGGCTTCAAAGATTTTTCTTCCAAAGTTGTTGTTTCTGACTCTTTCTATATCGTCTCTGAATCTTGCAATTTCAGATTTCAAGAGTCCAGACACTTTGGATTCTATTAAATTTGAAGCTTTTCTAATGAAATTCCTTTTCGCTTCGATAAGTTTCTTTCTGCTTTCTTGCAAGAATTCGGCTCTTTGTTTAGCAAGAAGTTTTTTATCTTCGGCGAATTCGGAAATTTCTTTCGATAATTCTTTCAAGACAAAATAATTTAATTTATTCAGATGTTCTTTTACTTGTTGTTTAATTTTTTGTTTTTCTTTTATAGCGAAATTCTTTAGTTTATTTTTTTCTTTTTCAAATCTTCTTCTATCGTTTCTGAATTCTTTTATTTCATTGGCCAATTGTTCCAAAATAAATTTTTCTAGTCTAGCCGCATTTTCTTTTAACTTTCTGTTATATTCTTTTTTAGTTTCTATGATTTCTCTAGAAAGTTTTACTCTTTCTTCGGCTAAATTTTTTTTATCGTTTTGAAATTCTTCTATTTCTTTTGTTATATGATCATTTACGAATTTGTCCAAAGCTTCAATAAGTTGAGCTTTGTCCAATTCGAATCTCTTTGAATATTCTTCTCTTACTTTCAGTTCGTTTTCTTTCAGCTTATTTTCTATATATTCTTTAATTTCTTTTTTTGTATTTTCGTCTAATATTTCACTTTCGAAAATTTTTTCCAATGAATTTTCCATTATTTTTCTCCTTATTTTTTGAAGAGATCATCCATGAATTTTATTATTTCAGATTTAAAATGCTTTTGTGCTATTTTGTCTTCTTTTAAGACATGGGCCATTTCTATAATATGTTTATTATTTCTAAAATTCATCAATCTTTCATATATTGGCGTAGGATAAGCATTGGGAGCAGAAGGTCTAGCAACAATATCTATTGTTACTATTTCAAAATCAGAAACTTTGCCATAATCATCTACATTTCCAGAACCTCTACTGGAAACTCCCAATTTTCCGCCAGATTCTATTATAGTCCTGACAAGAGTGCCTAAAGGAGTTGGAATTATTCTTAATTTTCCAACACCTTTGGTTCCTTGTAAGGAAATATCTTCTACAATATGAGATACTCTGTCCAAATTTATTGTTAATCCTTCAGGATGATCTGCTTCACCATAAACAGTTTCTCCACGGTTAATGCATTCTTTTAACTGATTAACCGCTCTTGAAATTTCATGAAAAGGGTATATTCTATTGTTATGATTTTTTATTTCTCCTTCGATGAATATACCTTTCATGTAAAGATTTTTTGGCTTACCAGAATCATCCCTTTCGACACTCTCTTCGAGTGTAATATTGGCCTGATTCCAATTTAAATTTTCTCTAAGGAATGTTTTCTGGTAAGCTTTCATGGTTTTTTATTATAGTTTTTTCCCAGAAATGGGGCTATCTGTTTTGAGATTGCTGAACCCTTCATCAGAATTCAACATCGCTTTTTTGTCGCCCATTTTATCTACTTTTGTTAGCCAATGAGACGCATTTTTTCTAGTATTTTTATAATTATTCATTTTTACATACCATGAAGGTGGTTCTTCTAATTCAAAATTAAATTCATCGTTTTTGTTTTTCGAAAATGATGGACCAGCGCTTTTTATTCTATCATCTAACTTTCTCATTGGTATAGGAGAAACTTTTGGTTCTTTTTGAATTTTCATCGAGTTTGACCCTGTACCAACAAAAACATCTTCATTAGATTCCACATTTACTTTATGCGCATAGTCACTCATGGCAGATTCATCTAAATTTTTATTTCTTTTATATTTTTTATGAAATGAATTACGCGAATTTTTCCTATAAGATTCGTCTAAATCTCCATATTTTTTGTTGTTTCTTATTTCTTTTAATTTTCTTTCATCTTCCACCTCTTCATCTTCAACATCTTCATCATCAACGTCTTCGTCCTCTACATCTTTATCATCTAGATCTTCATCTTCTACATCTTCATCTTCCACCTCTTCATCTTCAACATCTTCATCTTCAACATCTTCATCTTCAACATCTTCATCTTCAACATCTTCATCATCAACGTCTTCGTCCTCAACATCTTCATCTTCTACATCTTCATCTTCTACATCTTCATCTTCTACATCTTCATCATCTAGATCTTCGTCTTCTACGTTTTCGTCATCAACGTCTCCGTCATCAACGTCTTCGTCTTCCACGTCTTCGTCTTCTACGTCTTCATCATCTAAATCTTCATCTTCTACATCTTCGTCATCAACGTCTTCGTCTTCCACGTCTTCATTTTCTACATCTTCATCATCTAGATCTTCATCATCTGCGTCTTCGTCATCAACGTCTTCCTCGTCTTCGTCATCAACGTCTTCGTCATTAACGTCTTCGTCATCAGCGTCTTCGTCTTCCATTTCCTCATCATCTTCCGAAGATTCATCATCTTTGTCTTCGCTTTCATTAAATTTGTTATGATCTTCCATATTCAATTCGTTCATTATTTTTTCAAATTCAAGTTTCAATTCTTCCAAATCTCTTTCAAGATCAAAAACCTTATCTTCTAAGGATTTTTCTGAATCTTTTGCCGGATTTTCAGAATTTTCATTTTCCTCGTTTTCAAAATCTTCTAGATCAAAATCATCTGTTTCATCTTTCATAAATTCTTCATATTTTTCTCTTGCTGTCTCAACAACATATTGATGAAACATTTTTTTTGCTTCATCAATATTATTGTTTATGAAGTTTTCTAAAACTTTTTCCAATAGTTTTTTTCTGCTCATATACTTTCTCCTTTTTATTCAATATTTAATAATATTTGCAAAAAATGCCCATTTAAGGTATATTTTTTATAAAAAATGATAAAAAAAGACTATTTTCGTTTAAAAAACGGAAAAATAATATTCAAGAAAAATTTTTTATTTGAATTGATATATAATCAAGAAAATATTTCCGATAAAATTTTTGAAAAAGACGAAGATATAGAAATTTACAATAATTTGATAAAGAAAAATGAGTTAGATTGGGAAAAAGTGAATATGATAGAAATAGAAAATATTGAAGATTTTTTTGTCATGAAAAAAGAATTAAAAATACCGGATTTTTATAAAAATTTGGACATAAAAGAATATTTGTTGAAAAAAATACAGACAGAAGAAGAAAGAAAAAGAGTAAATTATGAGTTATATTTTTATGAAAAAAACAATCTTATAGATATTCTATTGATAATAAAATATTTAGTGGATTTTATGAAAAAAAACAATATAATATATGGAGTTGGAAGAGGATCTTCTGTTTCTTCCTATGTCCTCTATCTTTTAGGAGCGCATAGGATTGATAGTATAAAATATGATCTGGATTTTCACGATTTCATAAAAAATTAATTCGACAAAGACATATAGTCATTTATCAATTTTTCGAAATCTTTCCTAGGTATAATAAAAACAGAAACTTTTGTTTCTGATTCTCTCAAAGAAAGAACAACGCTTTTTTTATCTTCCGTTAATTTTATTTTTATTTCATCGTTGAATGTTGCCATTTTGCTTTTCCTTTTGTTTTAGTAACTCACTACGATAGAGTCAATTTTTATTGCCGGGTGATTTATTCTTATATGAACCAGCATTCCTGTTTCACAGGAAAATCCGCCGTAGGTTCCAGTTATTGTATTTCCTACCGAGGATCCCAAACGTATTCCTGCTCCCGCCGGTGTTTGTGTATTTCCATCATCGAATGTCAAGAAATTATAAGGAGCATGTAACCATAAAGGCGGTGCCGTTGGACCGAAATTTCCACCACCCGCACTCGCTCTTCTTCTTATGAATATTTCAAGATGCCCATTTATTAAATCGTTTAATGCGCTTCCTGAGGCAAAAGTTCCGGTAAATGTCATAATGAAATTGGCTTTATTCAGAGGTGGAACAGAAGGAGGACCAGGATCTATGAAAGTTCTATAGTAATTTACAGGAACACCCAAGGAAGAATAGTTCGGATTCGGTGGTCCAGATGTGTTAGGCAAATAAGAAGTCCAGTTTGAATTATTCAAATTTGGACCATCGGATCTTACAAAAGTTGTTTGATTGGGAACTTGAAGAAGTCCTGCCATGACAATAGCCTCGCCTGGATTTAGAAAATTCGCTGAATTCCAGTTTCCTAATCCAGAAGGCTCATTGAATGAAGATGTTTGTCTTCTGTTTTCATCATCGAAAAATTCCGCCAAATTCGTAGAAGTTATGCCATATGTATCTATTAATATTTCTCTATCAGGCGAATTATAGATAGGAGAATTGTTCCATGGATCTCTAAATCTTACAGAAATATTTCCAGTAGGTCCAATATATCTATAATTTGTGGCAGTTATGGTCCAGTCGGTTTTAATGAAATTTACGTTGTTGACATTATATAAATTTGACCAGCCTACCCAAGTATGATTTGGTGTAACCGTATAAGGAGCGGTGTCTATATCTGGTAATCCATATTCTGGTCCTCTTAATTCTACATTATGGGGTATTCTTTGGACATTAGCATTCAATTGATTTATGCCGTTTACATTTAATGTAAATTGAGATCCAAGTGTGTAATATTCTATTCCACTCAAGAATTTCGTTACAACTGCGCCCGGTGTTTCGTTTATTAGAACAGAACCCAAAGGATCCAAAACAGGTGGAGTGGAACCGACATCCAAGAAAGTATCACCGCTAAGATAATTGTACGGACCTGTTCCATCAGTGGCTGTATCTGTCGTGTGGGTTATGCTGACTCTAAATCTACCACCTTGATATCCGTTTGCAGATAAAATAGAGTTTATGTTAACTGTAACTGTTGCCTTTGCTTTAAATCTTGTTGCATCTGGTCCAAAATTCGCTATATTTACTGTTATTCCTGCGCCATTCGTGAAGGTTCCGTTTCCAGTTATGGGTGGGGTTGTCCATGTCACCAATGGGGTTCCGTTTCCGCCTATTATCTGCACCGTCATGGTAGAGTTTCCACCGAAACCCGTAGTATCCCCCGGTGTGGTAAACGTTACTACGTTATCTTGTGTAGATAATTGATTTGTTCCGGCCCAACCTCCTGTCAAGAATGGATTTCCTTCAGAAAGAGGATTCGATATTCTAGCTAAAACCGTATTAAAACCTATGGGATTTACGAATTGAGCGCCGTTGCTTCCGTCATTGGTATTCCAGTGGCTTAAGAAAGACGGAGGAGGAATGAAAACATTCAAGACTCCAGGAGTCGATGAAGGTTGTGCCAAGACATTAGGGCCAACAAAATTCACTGTTGTGAAAATTCCAGGAATAGCAACTCCTTCGTCTTGAAAAAGCAATCCACCGCCACCGCCCAAAGAAGTTATTCTTATTTTTTTATAAGTATCGACATTAGGCGGTGTTGTACTATCGTCTGCATCAACCACATCCAGAACTATTCCAGGTCCAGCTTCTAATCCTCTTATAATCAATTGTCCTTTATCATAATCGAAAAAATCTATGAGAGAAACTCTGCCTACCGGAGATGTTGCATCCTTTAAACTAGAATCAATTCGCCATGTTCCTAGTTTTTTACCGCCGCCTGTTCCTATTTTTATTTTTTCAGATGGATTTATTTTTGCCATTTTTTTATTATTTATTTTTTTGATTGTTTTTTTATTGAAGATAAAAAATTAAGAAAATATAATAACAAAAATAAAATCAAAATGACGTTAGAACAAAGAATAAAATCTTATAAAGAAAAAACAGGATTTCCGGAATCTCTCTTCATATCGGAAGACAGAAGAATTATTGGTATATGGATAATGGGCAACAATTATAAAGTTGCGTCAAAATATTATGGAGGATATCCGCACGGTTATTTGAAAAGAATTTATTCGTTATTTCCTGACAAAAAAAATATTTTACATCTTTTTTCCGGTAAAGTAAACAATGAAATTTTTCCAGGAGATACTTTCGATATTAATGAAAATTTAAATCCTACTTATGTAGGAGATGCACATGAACTAAGCAAAATCGTGAAGAAAAAGTATGATTTGATTTTGGCAGACCCTCCTTATTCTGTCGAAGATTGCGAACATTATGGAACATGTATGATAAACAGGAATAAGGTTTTAAAAGAGTGCGAAAAAATCATGGAAATAGGATCTCATCTGGTCTGGTTAGATCAAGTTTTGCCGATGTATAAAAAATCAGCATTAAAAACAATTGGGTACATTGGAATGGTTAAATCTACCAACCATAGATTCAGGATTATAACAATTTTTGAAAAAATTTAAGTGATTTTTAATATCTTGTAATAAAAACTCATTGACAAAAAAAATTTTCGAATATAAAAGAGAAAAAAAAGGAGGTAAAAATGGAGCTAGTTTATACATCGAAAGATTTGGAGAATGCTATTGAAAATGGAGATGAAGATCTAGTATTCGACATCATCAATCAAGGAGATTTAACAGATGAAGAAATTTTCTATTCTCTAGAAAAATATAAAGATGATTTCGTTTATTATAATAACGATGATTCGTATGTTGCAATTTTAAAAATGGAAAATTATGGTATTTTGTTAAAAACAGAAGATGACAATTTTAAAACTGTTGAAATCATGGACATCAGTGAAGCTATCGAAGAATTCGAAAATCTGTCTAGTCCAGGATATGAGGAAGAAGAATAATTATGTTCATATCAATTTAGAAAAGTTAATAAAAAAACTTTAACAGCAAGAGTTGTGTGTTCTTCCAGTTACTTAAGGTGAAGGAGGCATAAAGGCAAGGAAGCCCCCTCCTAAATACCTGCCAGTTCACCACATTGACCTTCTTCCGTCTAATCTGACTGCAAGTTCTCGCCCGACTAATCCCTGTTTTATTGGGATTCCGCTGGCCGCGATGAGATCACCTGAATACCGCGAAGTGTCCGTAAAATCAGGGACGACGTAAGCTCGTGTTGCTGCGTGATCTAACCTGAAGTGCCAAGGTAATCATGAAAAACATCAATGCGGTTAAAAACACATAAAATGAATTGGCTTCCGAAACCGTATTAAAATTATCTTGTCCCCCGGAACCCCCGCTTGATCCACCACCTTGATCAAGAGTATTATCATCAGAATTGACAAATAATGCAGGTGGAATAGAAACAGATGGACCCAAAGAATAAAATGGCGGCGTCGCGATATAATTTGGCGTTGGCCGTGTGGTTACTGGATTTACATTATTTGGAATGGCTAGAAATGGAATTCCTCCTACAACAAAACACACTAGTATAAATCTCGAGATTGGTCTTAAAATAGCAGCCCCCATTACGGGAGCCGAAGATCTTCTCACTGCTCCGACTGTCGAGGAAGGCTTTTTTGCTGTAGAAGAAAAGGAACGTCTGATAGTTGGCGTGATTTTTTTAATAAAGCAAACAATTTTTACCATCTTTATGACTTTTTTTTATATCTTACAATATACATAAAATAAAATTTTAGTCAATATTTTTCGTATAATTTTTTAATATAAAAAATATCATAAACATAAAAATGTAAAATTTTTTTAGATGATTCCTTGATTTTTAAAAAGATAAATTAAAATAAAAATTCGCTTTTTTATGATTTTATTGTAAACTTACAAGTAAAAAAGAGAAAAAATGAAAAAAAATATTATTTTAGCATCTGTTATTTCGACTTTTACTATTGGTCTTTCTCAAGAAGCTAAGGCCTCTTTTTTTGAATTCGTAGGCGGAAGCCCGTTCATTACCTCTTCAAACAACGATTATTCTAAAAATTGGTTTGGCATGAGCAATCAATTATCCAATCTTTCACTAAAAACGACTACGCCGAATCTTAGTTTGACTTTTGAGTTTTTGTTCAGAGAAAATACAGTTCAGACATTGTTTTCATGGAATGGAAGTAACCCAAATTACTTTTTGAACATATCTTTACCGAACAACACGATTGTTTCTTCTCTTTCAATACCTACTTTTTACGATAATCAAATAGTACCGGGTTTGTTAAATTTTTCTTTTTTCACCGAATTGAATTCGGGAATACCATTAAAAAATGGAGATTCAAAGATAAACATTGTCAATTCGAAATCTTATTATAGTTTTTTTATATCTTTCAACGACCCTCTTTCCTCAGAAAAGAATAATTTCTTTGATTCGACAAAAAAATCCGATATAGTTTGGATAGCTTTCGATGATGGTGGCGTTTTTAAAAATAATTTACCGGATTTAGATTATGACGACATGATCATTAAAATTACAGCAAAACCTTTACCGAAAAATATCAATGAACCGAATGTATTCACAATTTTTGGTTTAATGTTTTTTCTAATAATTCTTTCACATAAAAATTTTCGTTTTAATGATAAAATTACAATGTAAAAAAAAATTTTTTGACAAAAATCGAATATAAATAGTTTTTGATGTTTGAAAATCTTGAAATAACCAATTGTCTAAACATCAAAGGCGAAATAAAAGCCTTAAGAAATACTATTTTAGTAAAAAATATAGAAAGAGGAATAAGAAAAACCAATTCTGGAATCTTAATTCCCGATGATAATATGAAAAACTATGGTATAAGACCAAGATGGGGGCAAGTATATGCAGTAGGTAAAGATGTTGTAGATGTAAAACCGGGTCAGTATGTTTTGGTAGAACATGGTAGATGGACAAGAGGAATTCCAATAAAAAATGATAATGAGGAATTTTATTTACACAAAATAGAAAATTCTTCTATACTTTTGGTTTCAGATGAAGAACCAAAAACTCATAAACTAATGAGTAAATTTTAATCGATTCATATTTCATAAAGAAATTATAACTAAAAAAAGAAATTATAACTAAAAAAACAATTCAAAATATCAGGTAATAAATAGATAAAACCTAACTGATTTTTTTTATTAGTACTTTTTATTATCATACATACAAAAAATAGATATAAATTTTATTTGACAAAAAAAAATAAAAAAATATTATATAAAAACAATGAAAAAAATACTTTTCGTTGGTGCTCCGAGTAGCGGCAAAACGACTTTAGCCAATGATTTGTTTGTCGAATTGAAGAAAAAGAATTTAAAGGTTGAAATGATCCCAGAACTGGTAAGAAATGAAATACAATTGAATGGAATACCAGAATTATGGGAACAGTATAGATTTTATATTTTACAAAATTCTTATGAAAATGCTTTACCAAAAAATATCGACTATGCTATTGTGGACAGCGGAACCCTTATGATGTTTTTTTATTGTTTTAGAAAAGAAAACGATAATCCCAGATATCGACTCTTGATGCAGGATATGTTCAAGATATTTTTAGATGATTTCTATTCGAAAAAATATGATTATATTTTTTATGTCCCGGTAAGGAGAGTATTAGAAAGAAATGAAGATTTCAAAGACGGAACACGATTTCAGGACTTAGAGGATATAATGACTTTAGATTCTCATTTGTATCTTCATTTCGTAAAACTTCATAATAGAAAAAATGTATTTCACGTAAATTGCGATTTGAAAGAAAGATTGAATTTTGTTTTAAACCATATAGATTTGAATTAATTTAAATTTTTTCTGTTTATATTTTCGTAGTATCTTATTATATTGGATTGTATGTTTATATATTTTTCTATTTCTATTAAATTTTCTGACAATTTTTCGAATTCTTCCTTACTCAAGACTATTTGAAACAAGTCATTGTTTCTTTTTTTGCTGTTATCGAGTATTTCTTTTCTTTGTTTTTCTGTTATTAAGTTGTTTTCTTTCAATTTATTCAACAATATTTCTAGATTTTGTACTTCGAATCTTATTTCATTCATGATCAATTCAGGTGGTTTTTCCGGTATTATTACTTCCTTATCTATTATTTGTTTGGATACGATGGTTTGTTGTGAACTAGAACAAGAAACCAAAAAAACGAAAAAAAAGATTATCAAAAATATTCTAAAGTTTGCGTTTATTTTTTGTCTATTCATTTATTTTTATTTATTCTTTGAATTGTTTTCTAATCTTTTGAATAAATCATTTATGAAAGAGTTTATTTTGTTTTCTATTTCTTTTGGATCGGTATTGTTGTTCAAGTTCAAGTTTCTAAGTTGTCTAGCCAGTTGATTTCTTTGATTTTCTATTTCTACATTTCTTTTGTTCAAGTTTTCTATTTCTCTTTTTTGTAAAGAATTGAAACGTTGTAATTCTTCTATAGTTCTATTTGATTCTTCTAATGCTGCTTTATAAGTTTCGGTTTGTAACTTTAGGTAATCTATCTTGTTGTTCAATGATTTTATATAAAAAAACAATGTTATCCCTATTATTGCTACGCCAGCAAAAAGAAATATTTTTAATTTAGGAAACAAAAATACTTTAAATATGTTTTGGAACAAAAAAGATTTCAAAACAGTAAACATCACTCTTATTTATTAAATGATAGGCAAACCTGTTTTGTTTGTTCTTTCGACGTTTTCTTTTATCAATTTTTGTATTCTTTTTACGGAAACTACATCCAAATTCCATGCCTCGGACCAGCTTATCGATCCTCTCATGAACCAACAAATTTCTGTTATTATATCAATTATTTTCAATTCTTCTTCTCTTAATTTTCTAAAAAGTTCAAATAATTCTTCATGTGTGTTGACATTCATTAACGCTTTAAAAAAAAAGAAGTGGGATCATAACTTATTTTTTGTTTCCATTTATTCCCACATCCAGTGCATTCAGCATCAAAATCTTTATCCACTCCGATGGTATTAAGTTCATTTATTTTATTATCCAATACATTGATATAAGAAGAAGGACAATTTTCTATCCACTCTTTGATGAATTCTTTTTCCATGACAATAGAACCGTCCGGTAATTCTATGCTTTCTATGGATTCTAGCACGACTTCTTTTTGAAAATTCGTCATTTTTTCGGTAATGGAATCTATAAGCTCAGATTTTTTTTCATCTGGTGTACTTTCGTTGTTCAAAATCATTAAAAGTTTGGATTGCTCGAACGCGAACTTGGTTATAGATATAGTCGTTACCAGAGAATAAGGTTTCAAGGTTATCTTCAGATTATCTTCTACATAAAGATAAGGTTTTTCATCTAGATATTTCATGTTTTCCAACAAAATATACAAATCTATGGAAAATGAATTTTCCTTTCCGCATTTTGGACACGTGGTATCAATGTCCATATTCTTGCCATACGTAGAATATCTTATTCCCAATAATATTGCATCGAAATCTGGATTCAGTATTTTTCTTGGATTTCTTATTCCCGGACAACAACTTATCAATAATTTTTCCAATGCTGAACCGTTGCTTAAAGAATCCGGATTTTTTAAAATCAATTCATCGGAAATAGTCATTGGATAGATTTCAAGTTCATTCATCGGTGTAAGCTCAATGTCATTTTCTTCATAATATAAATAATTCGTAGGTAATTTTATGGATATTCCAGGTCTCCTGAAATAATTTCTTAAAGGATTTTTGTTGCTAAAATTTTCAAATTTATTTTCTGTTTTATTGTTTTTGTTACCTTGTATGAAATTTTGGTTTACAGAAAAATTATTGGATTTTATTGCATTCATTATGTTATCTAATTTTTCGTTTATGTCATTTTCGTTCTCATTGTTTTCTACCAACAAAGATTCTCTAGAAACATTATTTTTAGGTAATGTTTCTCTTTTTGATTTTTGTGAAATATAATTTTCTTGTTGTTGTTTTATCTTTTGTTGTAAAGTTGAATCTTTTCCTACATATTTTTTTTCAAAATTTTTTTTATCCATTTGTTCTTATTTATGTGTATTTTTTGCGAACAAAAAATAAAAAATATAAAAAATCTAAAAAAAATCGATAAATATACATCATGAAAGTAATTAAATCCGTTTTATTCGACAATACAGCGGAATATATTGACCAATCAGTAGTAGTATATTTCAATTATGTGTATTTGTTTATGTTTTATTCATTGTTTTTGACCTTTTCGACGAGTGCTATTATAAATGTTCTTGGTTTTTCATCTGTTTTAATGGATAGTTTTCTGGCTTTGTTCATTCCTTTTTTACCGATAATAATATTACTATATTCTCATTTTATTGATTTAAAAGAAAAATCGATGAAATTTTTATTTTCTTATCTATCTGTTTTTTCTTTATCTATGGGTTTATCCGTATCAATGTTTCTTGTCAATTTTCATCTTGTTGACATATTAAGATCTTTGTTGTTAACTTCTATCTTGTTTTTATCGATGAGCATATTCGGTTATATGACGAATAAAAATCTATCGTCTTTAGGATCATTTTTAATAATGGGATTATTTGGTCTCATAGGAGCATCTATAATAAACTTATTTCTAAATTCTAGTTCTTTACAATTTTCTATAGATATCATAACTATATTAATTTTTTCTGGATTGATTTCATATGAAACGCAAAATTTGAAAAACATTTTTTTGAATTCTAGATATGACGAATCGTTAATAAAAATATCATTATTTTCATCAATAGGACTTTATCTAAGTTTCATCAATATTTTCATGGCAATTCTAAGATTGTTTTTCGAAAGAAAAGAATAAAAAATTATATTTTTAACTTGATTTTTTCTACCCACCGATCTTTTTCATTCTGAATGAAAATAAGTTCACCATCATAAGTTTCAATCAAACCACCGATAGAGTCGCACCAATCAGAGCAGTTTGCATATATTACATTGTTTATGACTTTTATATTTCCTTGGTGTATATGCCCACATATGACGCCATCATAATTTTTGTTTACTGCAAAATCGATCAATATTGATTCAAAATTTTCTATAAAATTAGATGCGTTTTTTATTTTACGTTTCAAATATCCAGATAAACTCCAATAAGGTAATCCAAAAAAATAGCGTATTTTATTCAAATAATAATTGAAATTTTGACTTAAATCGTAAAATATACCCCCTATTTTTGCTATTTTTTTGAATTTCAAAACATACAAGTCAAATTGATCGCCATGAATGAGAATGAATCTTTTGTCTTTTATTTGATATTCATAAAATAATTTTATTTCTATTCCACCTAAATTCAAATTGTCATATTGTCGAAGAAATTCATCATGATTTCCTGGAATATAAATTATTTTTTTCCCCAATCTTGATTTTTTCAATAATTTTTGGATAACCGTATTATGTTCTTGAGGCCAGTAAGGTCTTTGATTCAATCTCCAAAAATCGATGATGTCTCCTATCAAAAATATATTTTCAGAATCGAAGTCTTTCAAAAATTTCAACAAATAATTAGGTTTCGAAACTTTGGTGCCAAGGTGTACATCAGAAATGAAAATGCTTTTTACTTTTCGTTCCATGTTAATTGCAAAAAACATTTTCAGAATGAGTCATGCACTTGGAACCACAAGAAATTTGATCATTTTTTCTTGCGATTTCCAAACCATTAGAAAATGCTTTTTGACTCCCTGCTGTTGTCTGACCATCATGGCATGATCTACAACAATGAATTCTCCATCTATCTGTTTTTCTATGTATTCCCAAACCATTTACGAAAACATTATTAGACCATGAAGCATTCGGTCTTGGAGGAAAACACCCGTGACCAGTACAAATATCGTTTTGCCTTACTATACCCAAAGACATTTTTACAGTATTTATGAATTATGATTAGATAGGAGGAATTGGAGGAAAAAGAGGATTTCTCGCATTCCTTAAGATATTCAAGAGTATGGGATTGACTATTCCTTTTTTATATCCCAATAAACTGACATTATATATGATATATCTGATGCAAGGATCATCCAAAAGACTTAATAATTGAGATAATAAACCAGAAACACCATTCAACCCCAACATATGAACCAAAGCTTCAAGGGCGTTTTTTATAAGATCAAAAATTTTCCTCAATATTTCCGAAATAAATTCCATAACATAATTCAATAAATTAGACAAAAGATTAACTAAAGAATTCAATAATTGTAGAATAAGCTCAATCCCGACTAGAATAGGATTCAACAATACATATAACGGGTAACAAGGATTGAATAAATTTCCGATTATCCCTCCTATGACTTGTTCTATATCCAAGGACACGCGGCCTTTCATGCTTTGAAGAATGTGTGAAATGTTTTTTGATAATAATATATAATACGTTATGTTATCGAAAATATTTGCACCATAATAAAGTAAAGACATTCTTTTGGGAACGCTTTGCGGCGTATAAAAAGGAATAGATCTTGGGCCATAACTGGAAGGTTCCAAGTCTGGGTAGTTGTAAGGCTCTAAAACAACACTATATAAATTATTTTCTACGGGATTACCAAATGTACCATAATCGTAATTTCCTCCCATTATGGTCAAAATTTCACTGGCTCTGTTCAGACTCATGGGGCCAGAACCGCCATTATATCCATTTGGTCCTGTCAATACATTCGATATCACTTGAGAATGTAATTCCGTTATTCTATCTTCGAAATCTTTTAAAGGATTTTGAAAAACAAGATCATTTATGTTTATGTTTCTGAAATCAACGAATGATTTTTCTCCTTTTTTTATGCAAAATCCAGCACCGATTTGATTTGACAATAATTCTCCCAAAGCTTGATACAATAAAGGATTATCATTTGTATTATAATATGATGAAAATGATTGAGCATTTGGAGGTCCATTTATGAAAAGATTATTTAGATATAATTCTTCGTTCATTTTATTTCAGAAAAATATTTATTGTTTTTTTATAGGCAGATTTTTTTCATTTAATTCGGTATTAAGCCAAATTGAATAATTGTATCCTTCGCGTTCTTTTTCTTTTTCACAACCAGAATTTATGCAGATATGTTTATCTGCTCTGATATATAAATTTCCGGTAACATGAAGTGTAAAATCCCCCACTAGATAAAATTCATTTTTCTCAAAATCTATAAAAGAACCATTTTTAAGCTCTATCTTTGGCTTTTCCTTGAATAAAACATTCAACGTATTTTTTATTTTAGTTACTAAAGTGCTATTTTTTAAATCGACAAGTAAATTCAAATTTTGTTTCTTCATTTTGCTATATTTTTACATTTTTCTTTTTAAAGCAGAAAGATCCAAATTCATGTTCGGAATTTCTATTCCAGAAGTATTTTTTAGATATCCGCTTTCTGCTTCTTTCGATGGTTTACACATACATACAATCGAACTTTTAAATAATTTAACTTGAATATTATCATCGGAAGAAATCATGAACGGCAAAAATACTACTCCAGCTTGCCCACTTGAACCAGGTATCTGAACAAGTGATAATACAAGCGGCTTTTTTATTAAAAAGTGATCGGGAAAAACGTTTAATACTCTACCGATGATTTCTTCTCCTGAAACTAATTTGAATGAATAAATTTCGTTCTCTATTTTTTCTACTATTTTTTCTGAAAACATTGATTCTTGCATTTTTTTCTCCTATACTGAATTTTTTTCTATTTCTTGAAACCTTTTTTCTATATCATTGCTTGACATGGCAATAAATCCCTCATAACCGCCTTTTACAAACAGATGGTTTTTGTAGTAAATTTGCGGAACTGTTCTATGACCGTTAGATTTCAAAAATTCTATAAGTTCTTTGTTATTTGTTACATCTATTTCTTCATATTTCATATTTTTGGTATCTAAGCTCATTTTCAAGAGTTCACAATACGGACAATTTTTTTTGGTATAAATCGTTAAAGTTCTCATAATACCTCTCCTTTTTGTATAAGGATATCTTGCTTACATTTAATAAATTTAATAAATTTCAAAAATTTTTGATCAAATAATACAAAAACAATACATGCGCATATCCGGGACAAAATACTTTTATCTAAAATTTTTATATAAAAATGGTGTGTATTAGATATTATATATTGAAAATTTCTCATTTTTATTACCTATGTTACAATAACATTTTCATTTTCGATTATTTTATGTTCCAATTCTATCAAAAAATTTTCTCTATCTAAAAATTTATATTCTATTTTTACAGGTTCGAAAAATTTTAGATGTTCTATAACATCATTGATATTAAAATCTGAACATGAATACAAGTCGAATTCAAGAAGACCAGGATCAACTTCATCCCAAATATGAAGAGAAGCATGACTCGTAGTTAAAACAACAATGGAAGTTGATCCTCTGTTACCCGGAGAATGTTCATATGCAGTGAATGGACCAAGTAAAATATTCATTCCTATTTTTTTGATGAGATTTCTCATCCATTCGTTTATTTCTAATGGATTTTTTGTTTTATTCTTTATTTCTGCTCTGACGATAAAGTGTTTGTGTTTTAGTATCTTTTTCATTTTATTTGATTATACTTTAAGTTATCTAAAAATCAAATATTTTTTATTAACTTTCGAATTCCGTGTCGTCGGATAATAATCCTACTCTTCCTGGATTGATATTCTGAGCTTTTGTACCTAGATCTAATTTTTTGATAACTTTTGACCAAAGATATAGATTTCTTACACAATTTTTTATTTGATTCATGGTTTCTTTGTTTTTTCTAGGATCTTCCGATGATTTCGAAAAACTTACTTTTGTTCCCCAGTAAACGTGATTTTCGGGAGGACAAGTCATTCCCATATTTGAGGCAAATGAATTAAAAATACCATGAACATGTTGAAAACCGTCGTTGGACGCCGTGATTATGCAACCAAATACCTTGTTATAGAGTGGAGTAAAACCCGTTTTTATGGCTAAATCATCGTATGCCCCGATTCTTTCCATGAAAGATTGACAAAGTGAAGAATGTATTCCCCACCAAATGGGAGTTGCTAACATTAAAATATCGGAAGAATTAACCACTTCATAAAATTGTTTGAATTCATCCCATTTTTCCCCCGTATCGAATTCTACACCAGGAGCTATCCTAAAATTTCTCAAATAATATAATTTGGTTTCTACTTCATATTTTGCAAATTCTTTTTTTACTAACAAAGCTGTTCTATATGTATTGGAATCTTTTATGTTTTTTTTCAAAGAACCTACAAAAATGGAGCAAAGCATGACTATATTATTTATTTTACTAATAATTATTAAGTTTTTATTAAATAAATATTTCATAATATCAATCATTATTCTATTATGGATAAAGACATAGAAAATCTTATAAGAAAAAATATACAAATTTTAGAAAAATTAAGAAAGATAATAGAAGAATCTTCGTTTTTATTTTCAAAACAAAACAAGAACTTCGAAAGAAGTTACAGAAAAACAAAAGAAAACATAGACGATTTATCAGAAAATTTTGAAAATCTCAATGAAGCACAAGAAAATTACATAAGAACAATACAAAGAATAACATCGAAAATATCCAGTAGTGTTTCGGAATTTTCCTTTAATCTAAAGAAAAGATTAGATAAAGTAGATAACACTATAAACTTTTTTACTCAAAATTTAGGTAGAAATCTATCGATTTTCGTGGGCGGTGCATTAGGTGGAAGATTATTCGAGTATTTCGAAGAATCTTTAAGACAATACAGATCTAGCTTTGATATTGGCGAAACTTTCGCTGGTTCTTTCATAAAATTCAATATAGCTGCGTCAACAGCAGGATTATCTTTAGAACAATTTTCTGAACTTCTGAGAAATTCTTCTTCTGTAATAAAAATACTCGGAACTGAAAATTTCGTAAATTTGAATTTGGCTATGAGAAAAACTTTGATGGAATTCGGTTCTTTTGGTTTGACCTTGAACGAAATAAACGAATATTCTAGTGAATTTTTAGAAACACAGAGACTAGTTGGCACCATTTATCAAAAAAGCCAAGAAAGCATAACAAAAGAATTCGTCGAATTAGCAAAGAATGCAAGTTTGCTATCAAGAGTGACAGGAAAATCAGCTAGAGATATTTTAAAGTCAAGTAATGAAACACTCAGAAATTCCGTAACCTTTATGAATACGATAGCAACCTTGCCAGATGAACTAAGAAGCAGAATTTCTCTTCAATTTCAACAACTTAGTGGTGGATTATCATCAGTCTTAGGAAAAGACATGGGGGAAAAGATAATTCAATCACTAGATATCGGGGCAGCATCCGGAAGTTTAATCATAGGATTGAAAGAAGTGTTCGGAGATAGACTGGCGGCTATTTTGGCAAATGTCGGGGGTGGAGAAATCATAAACCAATTGCAGATTCTCATGGAAAAATTGACAACTGGAAACGTTGAAGATGTCAATAAAGAAATATTGGAAATAGTAAGTTTATTTGAAAGAAATAAGAATTTGATTATTCAACAAGCAAATCTTCTAAGATTGCAAGGCAGAGAGGTGAATGAACTATTAGCAGCACTAGCTTCCATTTCTAGAAATGCCCAAACCTTTAGAGAAAGAATAGAAGAAGAAACAAGAAGACAAGAAGATGTCATGGATGAAGCAACCAAAGCATTGATGAATATGGGCCAGAATTTGAATATGATTTTTGGAAACTTCGTAACCATATTTAATGAATTATTCGGGCCAATAATGAATTTCATGTTACCCAAAATAAACGATATGCTTGTTTATATAGAAAAAATAACGAGAGATTTTGCACAATCTATAAGAGAATTGCCTGAAACCGGAAAAACTCTTTTATCCGTTGCAGTTATTGTTGGAGGATTATTCTTAGGATTCAAATCACTGAAAGCAATTGTTAATGCTTTGTTGTTCCCCTTTACGGCATTGAAGAGTAAAATAGATAATATAAACAGAACTCCAGCCGGTGGTGGTCCCGGAAGAGGTGGATTTTTTTCTAGAGTAGGAGGAACATTGGGGGCATTTAGTTTAACTCAATCGACTTTCGGTAAAATTCCTCTAGCAGGTTTTTTACCTGTACTTGGGAAAAATTTATTGAAATTACTAGGACCAGTGGGTATAGGTCTTTCTGCATTAGGATTATTATATGATATTTTATCCAGTAAAGACGAAGAAGGAAAATCTTTGTTCAGTAAAATTCTAGAAAAAATTTCTTCTTTTTCTTCGAATGCCTTGAACGCCATAACGAATTTAGGTTCTTCGGTGATATCTTCTTTCGCAACTACAGCAACTGATTCTTACCGAATTTTGGCCAGCAATTTACAAGAATTTTATAATAATTTTTCTGCTTATTCTTCCGAAATAAAAGCAAAAATAGGATTTTTTCTCGACAATTCTCTTTCCGAGATAATTAAATCCTCCAATTACATTTATGCTTTTGTTTCTAAATCATTGAACGAAGATATACCGAAAATAATAAATGCCGGAATTCAGTTTATTCGAAATACCATTCCAGATTTCATCAATAAAAATATAGAAGAGTTTTCAAAAATAATAAGTTCTATAGAATTAAAACAAAAAATAGATAAAATTTCAGAAAAAATAAACGAATTCATACAATCGATATCAACGATAACTTCCAATATTTTGAATAGAATAGGTCTTTCTGGTATCTTAAATTTAGGCGAAAGAGTATTCAATTTTATAGATAGGAATTTATCCAGTATAACATCAAATATAAACTTATCACCTATTGGTTCTGCTAATGCTGCGATAATAAACAACAATGTCCCTATAAATTCAATCGAACCGACAATAGATAATATCTATCAGCCTAGAAGAGGAGAAACACCTATAAATCAAAGATATGTTCCATCTGAAGTAATAACAAGAAATCCGATAGGCGATGAAGCCGGTTATCAGACAGGATTTGGGATTTCATATGATATTAACACCAATAATCAAAATAGAATGAATTTCATTGAATTACAAAACAGAAATATCCAAGAAGACAACAATAGACAACTTAGAGAACAAACAGAAATATTAAGAGAACTTAAAGATTATCTTAGCACTATATCAACAAATACAAGATCGAATAGATAGAAAATTCGATTCTTTAATAAAAATAAATTTATTGGATTTTACATGAATAACAAAAATTCAGTTTGATTGTTTATTTAAAGACAAGTTGAAGATTCAATCTGAAATATTCGTTGTTATACATATAATGCCAAGTCATTCCATTGAACATGATTCCATTATCATGATAAATAATTTTTTCATAATAATACTTTCTTTCCTCTTCTGTTATGGTATCATTTTGTAATTTTTTATTTGTTTCGTCATCTAGTTCTTCTACTTTGTATTTACAGACATAAACTGGGGCAAAAAGATCGATTCTGAATGGAAAAATTGGCCAACAAAAAATAAAAAATCTGTCATTTCTATCATCGATATGTGGATCTACTCCATGATAAGGAAAAACTATCAAAGATACAATATAAAGAAATTTTATTTCAAATTTTTTTTCAATTATATCTATTGTGTTATCTATCCAATTTTTTATGTTCTCGTTTTTTATAAGATGATCTATTTCGTTCTTTCTTATACGAAAACAATATACATCTTTTTTTCTACCTTTTAAAGAAACATATTGTTCATGCTTCAATTTAGAAAAAAAATCATAAAATTCTTTTTTTAGATTTTGATTCAAATTTATATTTAAGTTTTTAATATAGGTTTTCGTTATATTCGACATTTCATCAAAAAAATTTTATTTTTTTAGTATTTATAAAAAAATAAGAACATTTTACATCTTTAACGATAAATTATATCATATTGTTTTTTCGCCAAATGTACTTATTTGTTCCACAATCCCATATCCTATCATATCCCAACAGAATCATATTTTCCGTTTCGGTCAATTTCGGATCACCACCATACTTACTCACGATAATATCTTTTCTGAAAGAAAATCTATACTTCCTATTCATAAAATCCTTAGTGTAAAAATAACTTGGTTCAGTAGAACTATGAAACTCGAATCCAAGATTCTTATAAAAATGACCTTCGCCCCATCTTCTATCTGCATAAGTTATTATTATTTCCGGATCATATGTCTTTATGAAATATTTCATGAATTTTGAACCTATTCCTGGAATATTTCCTTTTGAACAAAATCTCAATATTTCATATTCTTTTTCATGAAGTTTTTCTTTCTTCGCTCCTAATGCTATTCTTCTTTTACCGAAACCCATGACAGATACCAATTCTCCTTCGTAAAATGCACCTAATCTTATTTTCGTAAACAAAGAACCTTGAATATGATACTTATTGACGAATTTGTCATAAGTTTTTAGAGAAATTTCTTCTATATTACAATCTCTTGCATTACAGATTTTTTCGATTTTATTAAAATGATAAAGTAATCTATGTTTGACTATTTCTTTTTTGTTAATCCATTCATCAGAATACAATGTTATGAGTTTTTTTCCTTTTTTCAAATATTCTTCTAATTTTCTTAAGAATGTATTCTTGTTTATATCTTTGTTTTTGAATTCAGAAAATTTCGATAACTCGAAATAAAATATTGAAATATCATGATTATCTATATCAAAGATATAATTTTCCAATTTATAAGATAAATTCAATGAATCTAAGAAATTTTTGAATTCTTCGAAATAAGAATCTTGATTTTTTATTTCCGTTTTTGCTTCGGAAAAAATAAAGAGGTCTTGATTTGACATAAATTCTTATGAAATTATAATATTTAGAACCAAAAAAATCAACAATTTTGAGAAAATTCTTTTTAGCAATTTCGTTTTTGTATTTAGAATACTTTTATAAGGTTTCATCTTTGTAAAGTCAATAAAGACATATTAATTTTCTGGCTCCCCAGCCTGGGCTCGAACCAGGGACCAGCCGATTAACAGTCGGCTGCTCTACCAACTGAGCTACTGGGGATTATCTATATCTAGAAATATAATAAAAAATACAAAAAGTCAAATATTTTTTAAAACTAAAATAAAATCGATCTTTGATATTCTTACAATCTTCGTTATTCATCGAACATAAAATATCAAAAAGAATTTTAGAAATAAATTTATGATAAAAAACCAAACAAGATAATACAAAAACAAACTACCATTGATAAACAGAATTCAAAACATCGCCATTTTCTAATGAATATCCGTTTACCGCATCGACCAATGTTAAATTAGCGCCAGAACGAGTCCATCCAGTTCTTCTTAATTTTACTCCATTGAAATAAATTTCGATAGAATCATCTATTATGGTAGGAACATGTGCAGGGTTAAAGAAGTTGTTGACAGTAAAATTTGCTCCCCCGGCACCTGTTTCTACATATTCAGAAAAACCCCAATCATTACCAGGAATCAATGAAAATAGTTGATCAAAAGTTATGGATCTATGAACATCAAGAGTAGCAGCATCAGCATCCAAGAAAGCAAGTCTATCATTGGCAGGATCTACATCAGTAGATGGGTTTGTTATTTGTGTCAAAGAACCAAATCCAAGTCCAGTTCTGATTCTCAAAGGAGATGTATTGTTTGATTGTACTCTTAATCCATCGAAAACTTCATATGTATAAGTCGTGGATGCAGAAGAAAGGAGAGGTTGTGTACCGCTGAATCCACCACCAGATGTAGATGAAACATTTATTTGATTGAATCCGAAAAGACCAGTAACAGAACGCCATTCTATCTGATTGGCGGTATTATCGAAGTACAATACACGATCTACACCAGGAGTAGCCGTTACTATTTGTAAATCGCCAGCCGTAGACTGAGTTGCAAAAACCGAAAACGCGGGAGCAGTTGCATTAGGGAATAGATTTCCTGTAAGATTAACTCTACCGGTTCCTACTGTAGTTATATTTAGTCCTATATTCGCGTCAGTTCCTGCAACTCCTATGGTTGGAGGAGACCCTGTATTTGCGTTTCCGAAAACAAGGTTATTTACTGGAGTAGTTGCAGCAGTAAAATCAGAAATAAGATTTCCAGAACCATCCCTTAATCTTCCTATGAAAGTGTATGTCAAGGTTGTTCCGTTCGATGTAGGAACTTGGTTGGCTAAACCTAAAGATAAGATAGTTCCGTTGAAGTTAGGTCCGACTCCACCGATAATCAAATCGCCTTGTGCATTTAAACCTAGCTGTTTTGGTCTTATTAAACTCATTGTTTGTATCCTTTTTGTTTTCTTCAAAATTTATTTATTAAATTTTTACTTTTCTTGAACATATAAACGCATTTTCGAAGTGATTTTGATTTTTGTTTGCAATAAAAAATCAAAAATATCAATAAGTAACGTATATAATTTCAAGTAAACATTTTCTTGTCGAAACTAAAAATATTTCATAAGACAAGATTATGTATATTTTTGATTTTGAACTTATTTTATATTTTACTTATTATAAAAAATTCATTACTAATACAAACACGGTTTATTTATATTAGAGCACATTCTTCACGAAGATGCCATAAATCAAAAAGTTAAACATTAAATTAAATATTTTTTTCACTTCGAATATTTTTCAAGATTTTTTCTAGTTCATCATTAATACTTTTGATGTTTTCTTCAGCAATGGCTTCTTTGACATATTCAACGAAACGTTTTGTTTTGATAATTTCTGCAAAATACTTGTATTTTTTATTATAATATATAATATCAAAAACCATACTTTGTTTTGACTTTCCAATCTCGTTCAAAACTCTAATTATATCGAATGCAATGTCGATGTTTTTTTCTTTCTGGAATAATTTACCGAAAATATTCATTATGATTTCATTATAGAATGAGTCAGTAATACTGAAACGATCCACGTGATGTTTTTTTTCTAGCATTTTTTCTAATAATCTCAAAAAATATTTTAAATTTATTTTATTCAAATCCAAATATTTCATGTAGCCTATATTACCAGAAGATATTATTACCTTTTCTATATCATTTTTTATGTATCTGTCCATAAAATCATAATGTGTCGAAACAAGTGAACTATAAAAAATATGATTAGTTAAATATTCAGAATTCAGAATTATTTTAGAAAATTCTTTCATAAGGTTTTCACCTTTTTTTGATAGTTTTTTAACTCGCCACAGATAAGAGAATATAGTTATTATTTCATAGTAATATTCAAGAATTTCTTTTTCGTTTTTATTTTTAATTATGTCCTCTAAAACTATATCGAAAATTTTTGGTTCATATGAAAATACTTCATAACTATCAAAAATTTTCATAAAATTTTCTAGTCCTATTTCATTTTTAAATTTGATTATATCGAAAAGATCTAATACATTTAATTTTTTACCATAAATGTAAATGTATAAACCAGGTATTTTTTTGAAACTTTCTCTTATATTGTCCTTCAATAAAATATTTCTGTACCTTTTATAGAATTTTTCATCAAGTTCTACCTTTCTATTTATTTCAATATCCGTAAAAATATTTTCTTCGAATTCCATGATTATTCTTTCTATGAACTTTTCATCTAAATCTATGTTTTCTTTCAAGCAAAAATTGATAAAAAAAATCAACAAAACATAATTCTCTCTTTTTTTTATCAAATTAATATATTTTTTCTGAAATTCTTCGTTTTTCAATATTTCTCTTCTTTTATAGATTACTTTAAACCCGTGACTCAGAGCAGGATTTTCTGAAACCAAAAATTTTAGAATATCATCATTAGTAAGTTCTTCATGTGGAGTGAAAAACTTGGTTTTATAGTTTGCTTTTTCTATTTTATTGAATAAATTACTTAAGACCGGATAATTTTCCTTAAATTCCTCTAAATCAATTTGTTTATCTTTTTCGTCCATGAATTGTTTTACTTTAAAATGAAACTGAAATCTTTTGTTGTTTTTCTTATCTATTATTATGTAAAGAGGTCCTTTCTTATTATAATCTTTGAAGTAATTACGAGAATTCGTAGCAGCCGTACACCATCTTGTATTTCTGCCAAAAAAGCACGAAGCTTTCTCTGATTTCGGAATAACTACTTTGAAATTGCTGTCATTATAAAGCAATTCGGCTTCGCCGTTCTTGTAGAAATTTTGTTCTATTTCTTTTTCTCTCTCGGATATGCTTTTCGTATCTTCATCGCGATATTCATCCAATACATCCAAAAATTGATCTATATTTTTTACTTGATTTATATCTTTATGATTTGATTTTAATTTATTCTTTCTTTTTAAACTATCATACCTCAACAATCCAGGAACAGCTTTACTCATTACGTCTTCATATAATCCTAAGTTGTTAGTAACATATCTTTGCACTATCCATTTCATGTATGGTTCGATAAATTGAAATTTGTTTTCTTTTTTTGAATATTCTTCTATTGATTTGATAAATTCTTCTAGTGATTCATATTCATTGGAATGATCTTTTTTTTGTACTTGCTTATACTTTTCGGAAAAAAGAGATAAGAGATTCTGTAAGTTATATTCAAGAAGTATTTCTTTTATTCGCATTTTGATGTATTTATTTTGTAGAAAAAAGTTTGTTTGGTTTAATTATTTTTAAGGAAGTCAATTACCTTTTTTGATGGATTTTCAATGTATTTTATTGCATTTTTATTTTGTTTCACTGCTTCTAGTTGAACTTCTTCGCTCGGATTTTTAATATATTTTATGAGAGTTCCATATTTTTTGACTGCTTCCAATTGAACTTTTTCAGGTGGGTTTTTTATGGCTTTTATAGAAAGACCATTTTTTCTTACTGCTGCTAATTGAACTTTTTCGCTCGGATTTCGTATAAATTCAATATAAAAAGGATCTAAATTTACTACATATAATTGAACTTTTTCAGTTGGATTTTTAATATATTCAATATTGAAAGGAGTTTTCTTTACTGCCACTAACTGAACTTGTTCAGTTGGATTTTCAATAAATTCAATTGTATAACCTCTTTTATTTACAGCTTCTAATTGTATTTTTTCAGACGGATTTTTTATACGCATAATACTAGATGGTTCCAATTTTATTGCTCTCAATTGAACTTTTTCGGTTGGATTTCGAATATATCCTATAGAATATGGTAATTTGCTTACCGCTTCTAATTGGACTTTTTCAGATGGATTTTTTATATACTGAATGTTGTGGGGGTTTTTGTTGACTGCTTCCAAATAATCTTCTTCAGTAGCACTTTTATTCAATATAATAGAATTATATTTTTTTGCTATAGGAGTAAATATTTTCCATAATATCGGATATTTATCTGCCAATAAATTAGGATTTATACCCCTATCTTTTTCATCCATGAATTGATTTGTTTGAAAATGAAATTGATATCGTTTATTTTTCTTCTTGAATAATACGATATAAAGAGGGCCTTCTTTATTGTAATTTTTAAAATAATTTGCGGATTGTGTCGATGCCGTACACCATCTCGTATTTCTTCCAAAATAACAACTTGCTTTTTCTGTTTTAGGAATTACCACTTTTATTTGTGAATCATTATAAATCAATTCTGCTTCGCCAGATGAATAAAATTCTTGTTCTATCTTTTTTTCTTCTTCGCTTTTAGATAATGTTTTTTCTTCCTGATATTCATCCAATACATCCAACAACTGATGTATGTTTTTGACTTGATTTATGTCCTTATGATTTGGTCTTAGTTTGTTTTTTCTTTTTAAAGAATCATACTTCAACAATCCTGGAATGACTTTGCTGATTACATCTTCATATAATCCTAAGTTGTTAGTAACATATCTTTGTACTATCCATTTCATATATGGTTCTATGAATTGAAATTTGTTTTCTTTTCTAAGTGGTTCTTCTATTGATTTGATAAATTCTTCTAGCGATTCATATTCATTAGAATGATCTTTTTGTTGTATTGATTTGTACTTTTGCGAAAAAAGAGATAAAAGATTCTGTAAGTTGTATTCAAGAAGTATTTCTCTTATTCGCATTTTGATGTATTTATTTTGTAGAAAAAAGTTTATTTGGTTTAATTGTTTTTGAGGAAGTTGATTACCTTTTTTGACGGGTTTTCGATGTATTTTATTGCATCTTTGTTTTGTTTTACTGCTTCTAGTTGAACTTCTTCGCTTGGATTTTTGATATATCTTATCAAAGTTCCATCTTTTTTGACTGCTTCCAATTGAACTTTTTCACTAGAATATTCGATATATTTTATGACAATTGCATTTTTTTTAACTGCTTCCAATTGAATTTCTTCACTAGGATTTTTGATATATCTTATGACAGTTGCATCTTTTTTAACTGCTTCTAATTGAACTTTTTCACTAGGATTTTCGATATATTTTATGACAATTGCATTTTTTTTAACTGCTTCTAATTGAACCTTTTCCGTCGGATTTTTAATAAACACTATAGTAATCGGATTATCATTTATTGCCATTAATTGTACTTTTTCACTTGGATTTTTTATAATCTTGATAAGAGAACTATTTTGCTTGACTGCTTTTAATTGAACTTTTTCAAATGGATTTTCAATATATTTTAAAACATACGGCGTTTTATTTATTGCTTCCAACTGAAATTCTTCGCTTGGATTTTCTATAAATTCTATAGCATATGGGTCATTTCTAATTGCTTCTAATTGAACTTTTTCAGATGGATTTCTTATATATTGCAAAGCAAGTCCATTGTTTCTGACTGCTTCCAATTGAACATTTTCAGATGGGTTTTTTATGAATTTTATAGTAAGACCATTTTTTCTTACCGCTGCTAATTGAACTTTTTCACTCGGATTTTTTATATGTCTAATAAAATAGGGACAATTTTCAATTGCTTTCAATTGAGCTCCTTCGCTTGGATTTTTTATGTAAATGAAATTATGAGACCATCTTTCTATGCTTTTTATTTGTGATTCTTCAGATGGATTTTTGTTCAAAAATATTGTTTCGTATTTTTCTGCTATAGGAGTGAATATTTTCCATAATATGGGATATTTATCTGCTAATGAATTTGGATTTATGGATTTGTCTTGTTCATCTCTAAATTGATTTGTTTGAAAATGAAATTGATATCTTTTGTTTTCTTTTTTGATTAATACAATATATAAAGGCCCTTTTTTATTATAAGCATCGAAATAATTCTTAGATTTTGTGGCAGCAGTGCACCATCTTGTATTTCTTCCGAAGTAACAACTTGCTTTTTCTGTTTTAGGAACTACTACTTTTACTTGCGGGTCATTATAAATCAACTCTGCTTCGCCGGAAGAATAAAATTCTTGTTCTATCCTTTTTTCTTCTTCACTCCTTGAATCGGTTTTCTCTTCTTGATATTCGTCCAAGATATCCAATAACTGATCTATGTTTTTTATTTGATTTATATCTTTATGATCTGATCTTAGTTTGTTTTTTCTTTTCAAAGAATCATATTTCAACAATCCTGGAATGACTTTACTCATTACGTCTTCATACAATCCTAAATTATCAGTTACGTATCTTTGCACTATCCATTTCATATATGGTTCTATGAATTGGAATTTGTTTTCTTTTCTAAGTGGTTCTTCTATTGACTTGATGAATTCTTCTAGCGATTCATATTCATTAGAATGATCTTTTTGTTGTATTGATTTGTACTTTTGCGAAAAAAGAGATAAAAGATTCTGTAAGTTGTATTCAAGAAGTATTTCTCTTATTCGCATTTTGGTTTATTTAATAATCATTATTTATTTTTTCAAAAACAATTTTCAAAAGAATATTCTTAAATTAAAACAAGAATCATAAATATCCAAATAAAATAATATTGATGATTAATTATCATATGATTTTTCACGAAAGATGACCAATGCAAAATGCAAAGAAAAAATGAATAAAATATCGTTGCAATTTTATATTGATTTAGTAATTATGTTAAATCATAGGTTTTGGTGATAAAATAAATATTTATTGTGAATATAAAAGAAATTCTATATTCAAGAGAAATAAATCTTAGTTTTTTATCTTTAGATGAAATTTTAGACATCCTAAAAAAAGATTGCAGTGAAATAATCTCGATTTATAAAAGAAACAATAAATTTTTTTATAGGGGAGAAAAAAAAGATTATTTTTTTTATAAGAAAACATTTCCTCAAAATAGAAGACCAAGAGATACAAATATAAAAATACATAATATAATAGAAGAAACATTATCTTATTTGGGGTTTAAGGCGAGGAGAAGCAATTCTGTTTTTGTCATTTCAGAACCTGTAGTTTCTTCTTCTTACGGCAGAAATTATATTTTTTTCCCGAAAAATGGTTTTAGTTTTACCTGGAGCAGCACAATTTACGATTTATACTTAGATTTTTCCGAAATAATAAGTACAGAATGGAATCTAAGAAACAATAAGGAAATTTATATTGTTGATCATGAATTTTTCAAATTAAAAGAAAAAAAGAAACAAGAAAAGAATGAAATAATCAAAGAATTAAATGAAATAATTTTCGATAAATCTACATCATTAAAAAATTTGCGTGATATTTTCAATTATATCATTAGAGCAAAATTACCTTCCTATGATATGTTAAAAGTCCATGATATATTACAAAAAAACTTCAGAAAATTGTATGAATCAGAAAAAAAATATGTTTATGAATTCATAGGTGAAAATTTTCAAAATGATGATTTGGATTCCGCCATAAGAAACCATTCAGAAGTTCTTTTTACAGGAGAATATTACTATATGTTAGATTATACAATCGAGTTCGAAATAAAAAATAAAAATCTAATAGACTTATTATAAAAAATGAAAACAGAAGAAATAGTTCAAAAAGACAATAATTTCAAAAATTTTCTAAAAGAAATAAAACAAAATTGTACAAGAATAATAAATGTTTATAACAAAACCGATCTTTTTTTATTCAGGGGATCCAAGAAATTTAGACTTTATTATTCTTTTGAACCACAAATAGAAAGAAATCCAAGAAATACCAGCAAAGAAGTACATGATTTGATCGATATCATATTTAAGGAAGCAAAAATAGAAGTGAACAGAAAAAATTGTATATTCTGCACGAGCGACAAAAACTTTGCTGCTGTTTTTGGCAAAGTTTATATGATATTTCCTTCTGATGATTTCAAATTCGTATGGTCTCCTTTTATAAATGATTTTTCGGCAGAACAAGAAAAAATATTCAATTCAACGGATTTTGATTCTGATAAAAATATTTTTATTTTCAAAGAAACAAGACAAGGTTATGAAAATTTTTATTCCAAGACATTGGGTGTTTTTACATTAAAAAATGAACAAGAAGCAATAAAAAATCTTTTGACCATATTGAAAAATAGATATCCTTCCTTAAATTTCAATGGAATAAGAAATTTATTTGATTTAAAACATAAACATGTATCTATTTTTAATAACATTTTTTATGGTTTCGACGAAAAAATAAATTCTAAGATAAAAGCTTGGATAAAAGAGTATGCAATTTCTATCGAAGATTCAAAAGATTTTTTGAATTATATGGCAAGAAAAGTTCGAAATATGTATTATGAAAACGATATAGAAGGTGCATTAAAAAGCCAAAATGAAATAATGATGAAAGCAAGAAAATTTTATGCAATCAGTGAAGAGCTAAAAGATTCAGTTAAAGATTTTATAAAAAAACATATATGATAGATAAAAAAAATTAATAAAAAATAAATATTTGATAAATGGGATTCACGAATCAAGAAAGAATAAATTTCAACTTTAAAATTCAAGCAGGAAAAATATTTGATGCCAACGAAACCGGGCAGTGGTTCGAAGGTAGATTTCCTGCCGATTTCGTTGTAAGGGCAGAGAATGTTCTATTAGATTTGAATTTGGTTCCTCCTGCGAATTCATTATCTCAGGCACAAACCAATGCAACATTGAACCCAACATTAATACAAAATGCATCTACATTTTCTGCTCCTTTCTCAGGTACATTCAATCCTGGTGTAACTGCTTTAAGATTGACTCCTATTCCGGGATTCAACAATTCAACCTTTGCTGCTTATTCAACTTATAACAATTTCTCGTCTCCTAGACTAAGGCATTGGATACAACCCCAAAATCATCCCTTACCGAATGGTTTACCTTCGAATGGATATGCTATAAGAGTTTTCCAAGGAGACCCGTTCTCTGGTGGAACAGAAATTCTTACTTCTGACGGGCAAACCGGAACAGGAGTCAATGCTTCTGTTGCTTGGGTCTTCAATTATGATTTGGGTATTCTTATCGTTTCAGAAGATTATAGATCAACTTTGACTAATCCTTTTATTCTCGGGTTCCGTTATATAGGTCCCACACTTTCGACTTCATCTCTAATTTATTACAACCAACCTGGACACACATTTGTCGATGGAGATGTTATATGGAATAATGCTGGAATTTGGCAACTAGTCGATCCTACTGATTGGAATCAAGCAATAAGAGCCGTTGGAAAAGTTAAATCGGCGAATATACCAAATCCGGGTGATTTTTTGATAGAATACTTCGGTGAATATGAAACAGGAATAGTGCCTCTTTTACCAGGAGGAATAGGAGATCCTGTATATATTGATCCGGCAAATCCAGGTAAATTGACAAATGTAAGACCCGAAAATCATCCAATTCCGGTTTACATAAAGCTCAATGCATCCGGTTCTATAGGTCTCAGAACTTTCAGGAATATCCAAGCCCCGAGAAATAATTTTGCAGCAACAACTTCTCCGACTCCGACAAATGATTATTCACAAGGATATCAAGTTGGGTCTTTATGGGTAAATACTGCCACAAATACTGCGTTTGTTTGTGTTGATTCTGCCATAGGAAACGCCGTATGGACAAGCATAGGAACAGTTAACGAATATACGAACACAAGTATAGCGGTAGGTTTACCTAATGAAGTTTTTACTGGATTTTTCACTTTTTCCAGCAATCCCATAAATGTCAAGTGTTATGTTAATGGGCAATTATTAAACCCAAATGGATATATAGTAACAGGAACAACATTACAAATGGTAGATTTGGTGAACAGGTTCCAACTCGAACCCGGAGACGAGGTTACTTGTTGGTATCAAGGAATTTAATTTCTCGATGCTTGAAAGTTCTTATCATGATTTATCTTTGGATACACAAAAAGACGTAATAGAACTATTAAAAAAAGATTGCAAATATATTCTTTATTTTTACAAAAAACATAAAAAAGTTTTTTATCGTGGTATGAAAAACAATGAAGCTTTTGTAGTAAAAAAATATAGAAAAGAAAGATTTTTCAAAAATATGAATAAGGATTTATCCGACTTGATAGACGAGGCATTGAATGAACTAGGAAAAAAAGCAAAAAGAATTAATTCAATTTTCGTAACAACGAAATATCTCCAAGCAAAGCAATACGGAAATGTTTTCATAATATTTCCTAAAGACGGTTTTCATTTCACGTTTTCCAAATCAGTATACGATTTGTTTTTGGATATAAATCCATTATTGAAAAGAGCTTTGAAAAACAGAAATGATATTCTTTTTTACAAATACAAACCTTATGTCTTCAAGGATGAAAAATATTTGGAAATATTCAAAAGTTATTTGATTTCGTTGATAAAAAAATCAACTGGGGTTTCTCCTATCAAAAAAGATGCATTCATCAAGGAATTGAATGATGATATTCATTCTTTTTCCGATCTTTCTGCTTATTTGAAAAAAACTTTTTATTTCTTTGATGATTTAAAAAATCAAGTTTTAGACTTTTTAAATAAAAATGCCAAAAGCTATCTCGAAGTACAAGAAATAAAAGAATTGATAAAAAACGAAATCAAAAAAGCGTACGATGAAAACGATTTAAATGAGGCATTCGGTAATTTTAATGGGGAAGTTATGATAAGCAATTCTTTGTACTATGGTGTAAATTTCGAAAAATTAAAAAAATATCATATTTTGAATAATTGGATTGAAGAAAATTTTTTCTTATAAAACAAAAAAAGGGGACTTTAGTCCCCGTGAGCATTCATTACTGCTGCAATGTTGTTGTCTCTGAATAGTTGAACCAAGTGTTCAGCCCTACCTAGGGCAATTCCGTCACAATTGTCATAACCGATGTAAATTGCGTTTATATCCTTATAATAGCTCTTCTTCTGAAAGATCAGGTTATGCTTCTTGCAGGCCTTGCTGAGGAGCCTGACCTGATCCTTTGGTACGTTAACAGAAACATACACCCTGCAACAACCAATTACGCGACCAACAGGAGAATAAGAATTCTTCCATTGGTCGAGGATCTTCTCGAAGATATTTTGGGTGTTTCGTGCAGGCATTTCGTTTTCTCCTTTCTGGGTTCCTTTATATACCATTTTCGGTAAATTCATAATGCAAAAAAAGAATATCTGATATGAGAAAAAATCAATGATTTTTTTTAGATGATGTAATATATTATCTATTATGACAAATCTCGTTTGTACTGCTCTAACTTGTTTTTCCTTGGTTTTAGGAATAGTTGACAAAAATTCTATCATTAACGAAGCCTCTATCGAGGTTTTCAAAGATGAAAAAACATGTACAAATATATTGAATGAAGAAAAGAATAAAATCATAAACTTGATGATCGAGGAACTAGGAAATAACGACCCAGATTTCATTAGAAAATATAGAAATTTTTTAAACAAGAATTTATTCCTAGGATGCGTAAAATATGATCAAAATTTTTACAAAATCAATAAAGATGATAAGGAATCGTATATTGGAATGCTCAATAGGAATTTATTACTAAAATTCTATAAAAAATAAAAAATTTTATCTTCGAATTTCAATAAATAGTATCAATGAAAGAAAAGAAAATTTTACAAGATTCTTTTCATGATCCTACGGACATAAAAATATCTGAATTTTTAGTTATCAGAGATTTAATTACTAATAAGACGATAAAAGAAGAAAACATATCGAATATTGTTTATAAAAATTCATATAATAATAAAAAATAACATAAATAAAAATTATGAAAGTAAAAACACTAAAAGGAAGAGTTATAGATTTTAGCCTGCTTCTCGAAAAAAACGAAAATACATTAGCTGTAACTGGTGGTGGACAAATGATGAATGCCAGAGGGGATCTTCTGGACAAAAATGGAAAAATCATAAAAACCAGGGAACAACTCGACGAAGAATATAATAAAAAATTAGATAATCCGGTAAAAGAAAATTATATTTCTTTATCTTCTAAAGATTTAAATCGTTTTTCTCAAAATTCTTCAACTAATATAAAAAATTCTAAAGTATCCGATATAACTCAATATATAGACATAGCTAGTGAAGATTTCGAGAAAACACTAAATCCAAATCTACCATCCAATATGGATATTATAGAAAAAAATATCCAGATATCTGAAGATCAAAATGATTTATCTTTAAACGAAAAGGATAAAAGAACAAGGAAAAAACTTCCCCCACCTGATGTTATTGAAGATGACAATAATATATAAAGTTTTTTAGAATATAATATCTACTAAATTCAATTTTTTTGCTTCTTCTGGTCTTAACCAAACATCAGATGGACAAAGTAATTTTTTTCTTATTGTTTTTTCATCTAAATTAGTGTGTTTTTTATAGTGATTTACGAATCTTTCATCCATCAATAAAAGTTCTTTTTTTATGGAATTCAATTCATGACTTTTTCCTTCCATACCCCATGAATATTGATGACTGAGAATTTGACAATTTTTTGAAATTTTTCTTTCTCCTTTCTTGCCAGCAATAAAAATTAACAAGGCAGAAGAACAAACAGTTCCTACACCAGTCGTTCTTATTTCCATATTCAATAAATCGATAGTATCACAAATAGTAAAAGCATTCATCGGATCACCGCCTTCGCTTTTTATTATTATTTCTAAATTTTTTATAGTTTTTTCATTAATTTTGGAATAATATAACCAAGAAAGACAATTTTTAGTTATTTCTTCGTTTATTTCCCCAAAAAGAAAAAATTTCCCTTTCTTGTTGCAAGAAAATTCAAAATCATAATAATCATTATTTTTGATTATCATGTAATGAATATATCATTTTTTTTAAAAAAATTCTATTAAATAAAACAATTTTAATGATTATAATAAATAAACATAAAAATGAATGAAGAAAAAATTGAACTAAAAAATTATTCTCTTAGAATATATAACGAAAATTCTTATGCAATAAAAAACAATTTATTTAATTCTCCAAATATTTTATCTATACAAATCTTTGATAAAAAAGAAGATATAGTAGAAGAAAATAATTTAGTTTGTTCATTAGCTGGAATGTGTGTAATAAAAGATGAGAATTTTAAAATAGAAAATCTATCTTCACTTAAATTTACAGAAAATGTTAATTATAAAAATGTAGGATCTATACTTATTAATTTTGTAAAATTAAAAGATGACACTTTTTCATCTAATATGACTTTTTGTTTAATGGATGACAAAAATGACGTAAATTCTGAAAAAAAAGGTTTGAAGAAAATTCTCACATTAGAAAATGATGGCTCCTTTATTTTATTTAATGATCATAATAATAAAAATATAAAATCTTCTTTATCATCTGGAGAAGAAAATTTAGATGTAAAAATAATAGATAGTAACTTTGAACGTTTGAAAAGCGAAAGTTATGTTTCCAACTTTTTCTCATTTTGGACAAAAGTTGGAAAAGTTTTAGAATTATCTTTACATAATTGTATTTTTATCATTTTAGATGAAGAAGTTATTTCAAGATTAGAAAAAAGTTATTTTTTTGTTGCAATAAAGAGTCCTTTTAATAATCATTTGAATATAAAATCTTCTGTTGCAACCTTAAAAATTAATAATGATATTCAAATATTTGAATTTTTAGAAACTACCTATATAGAGAAGGATCAATATATTTTATTGAAAATAGAAGGGAATAAATTAGTAAAAGAAGGAATTAACAAAATTTCTGGAAATATAAAAATATTATTATAATTAGAAATGTTTTGTCTTTAATTTTTAGTTTAATCGAACGATATTCAAAAAAATTAAATTTTAAAATATTTTATACTATTATAATAGAAATAATTTTTTCTAACAAATATTCAACTACAAATCAAAAAATATTTTATCAAAGAAGGATTTTTGTAGACTAAAACATAGTAAAAACCATAATTAAAAAAAACAATAACTAATTCGGTATTTTTCAATAAAATCATGTAAAAGAATTTTTTTTAAATTTTTATTGACTCGAAAAAAAGTAAATTATATCTTTCAGTAATCATAAAAGGAAAAATGAACAATGCCGGAAATCAACTTAGAAAACAGAAATGAAAACAAAATTCAACCAAAGAAGCCCAAAATGTGGAAAGTCATTTTTTTGAATGATGATTACACTCCTTTCGAATTCGTTGTTTCTGTATTATTGAATTTTTTCAACAAAACATTCGACGAAGCATCTGCGTTAACCATGCAAATTCATCAAAAGGGTTCTGGTGTTGCTGGCGTTTATACATTCGAAGTTGCAGAAACCAAGCAGTATCTTACGATGGAAGCCGCAAGACAAAACGGATATCCTCTTTTAGTCAAGATAGAAGAAGAATGATTTCCAAAAAATAACAAATTTATTGATATTATTTTTTTTAATATTAAATCAAAAAATATATTATAGTATACTTTTTTATTAGATATTGTCTATTGTTTTATCATATAAAAATAACAAATATATTTTTTATGTTATTTTTTGTTTTCAAGAATATTATCGAAAAAGATAAATATTACCAAGGGTACTCGACAGCATAATCTATTGTTTTATGCTGCACACCCTAACGTTGGGGAGTATTAAAAAATGAGTCTTATACATATAAAACAACTAAGAAATCTTCCTTCTGCCGGTCCACATTCCGTAATTTTATATGATGGGACCATAAATCTCTGGTCAAATCAATCGAATGCTGCTCTACAATTGACGACAGGTACAACCACGCAAAGACCAACTCCTTTAGTCGGATTGATAAGATTTAATACTACTTTGAATAGATTAGAATATGTAGATAATTCCTTAAATTGGATTCAAATACAAGGAGGATTGCAAAAAGTAACATTATCTTTTACGCAAGCTGATTTAGTTGGAAATTTTTATACTGCTACACATAATTTGGGAGATTCGTATCCTTTAGTGACAATTTACGATAATACAAATAATATAATTTATCCAACACAAGTAACATCCGTTAATCCTAACACCACAGATATAGATTTAACTGGGTTTACTCCTATTTCTGGAACATGGAGAGCAGTTTTTGTTGGTGCCATTTAATTTAGTTATCATCATAGATATAATTTGTTTTTTATAAGATAAGTTGTTTAAAAAAGATATATAGGTATAAGATATAGTTTATTAATACATATTTGGTCATTCAAACTAAAAAATAAAATTATCAATAAAAATAATATCTATTAAAAAAACTATATTTTTGCAATTAAATATTTTAATGAACTATGAAAAGATTTATTATTCTATAATAAATCATAGAAAAGCGAATCCCGTACCTAAAGATCAATATAAAGAACTACATCATATTTTACCAAGATCTCTTGGTGGAAAAAATAACAAAGACAATTTGGTTTATCTTACCCCCAAAGAACATTTCATTTGTCATCTATTGCTCACGAAGATGTTTAACGAACAAGAAAAAAGAGAAAAAATGATAAAGGCATTTTTTGCCATGAAACATTGGAAAAACGGATACCAAAATAGATATACACCAAAATCCATCAATTCCAGGATATATGAAAAACTCAAAAAAGAATTCGCAGAGATACAATCCAAGAAACAAAAAGGAGAAAGAAATAGTCAATATGGTAAAGTTTGGATAACAAAAGACGATATGTCCATAAAAATAAATAAAAATTCATTGAAAGAATATTTAGAAAGAGGATGGATTATAGGAAGAAAAAATAAACAGTTTTCTTCGAAAATGTCAAAAGCTAAGAAAATATTTTACAAGGATTTCAAAAAAAGAAATGATATTCTATTTATTTCCAAAAAGAAAATAAAAATCTTTTTATTAGGTAATATATTAGATGTGGAAGAAAGACATTATTGGCTTGATTATATGTTCGAAGGTTGGGTCATGTTGAAAAAATTTTCAAAAAACGACAGGAAAGCACGAATATATAATTTACACAGCAAAAAAAATATTACGATACATGAAGAAGATTTAAATCTTTTTTTGAATTCAAAAAAATGGGAAAGAGGAATTTTTAAAAAAAACGGTTGACAAAAGACATTCTTACGGATAATATAAAGCCATGATTGATAATTAAAAAAAATTCGGGGGCATAGCTCAATGGTTAGAGCGTCCGACTCATAATCGGTTGGTTCCAAGTTCGAGTCTTGGTGCCCCCACCAAAAAAATGAATTACGAAAAAATTTACTATAAACTAATAAAAAAAGCTAAAAACAGGAGTTTAGAGTCAAATATAAAATATGAAAAACATCATGTAATACCCAGATGTTTAGGTGGATCCAATAAAAAAGAAAACATAGTTTATCTCACATACAGAGAACATTTCTTGGCTCATCTTTTGTTATTGAAAATATACGACAATCATCCGAAACTACTAAAAGCATGTATGATGATGGGTGTCGGAAGACAAAATTCAAGAAAATATTCCTGGTTGAAAGAAAAATTCTCGAATCTAAGAAGAGAAGAAATAAAGATTTTTAACCCGACCAAAAACAAAAAATGGATTTCAAACGAAAAAGAAACTCTACTTGTAGAAAAAAAAGAGGCAGAGAATCTGGTCAAACAAGGACTTTATGTTTATGGAAAATCCAAAAATGTTTTTTTCTGTGACAAATGCAAAAAACTTCTAAAAAGCAATTGTAAATCATGTCGAATCGAAAAAATAAAAAACAAATATAAAGATTTTTCTAAGAAAAGAGTAGAAAAACTATGGCAAAAATTTTTAAACTCTGATCATATTTCTATAACTTCTTTTTCAAAAACCATAAACATATCTCAACCAAGGTTATCAAAATTATTTGATACGCATATAGAAGATTATCGAAAATATAAGAAACAAGGAAAATCATTCAAAAAAAAATATGAATTAAGATGATTTTTTCCTAAAAAAATTTTTTTTTAACAAAAAAAATCATTATGTAATTTATCTGTGGAGAAGAAAGAAAATGAAGATTTTCTATATTTTGCTTCCACAAGGGTTACACGATATTGGTGTTTTCGAACACAAAAGTTCCTGTCAACAATCTATAGTTAATTTAAAGAATTATTACAATGAAGTAGAATATGATTTTTTCAGTACTCTTTATCATCAATATAATTCAGTTAAAAATCTCATCCTAAATTCAAATTTATACTATGAAAAGAGAGAAAATAAACCAGAAATCAAGATCTCAAACAGTGTTTTCTCTTTGAAAAATCATCAATAATAAAATTTAAAACTTTATCTTTTCGAAATCAAATTCATAATTTTGATCTAATTTCATATATATGACCCATTGTTTTGTATTGAATATATTACAAGGAAACTCAACAAAATTGAAATTTTTTAAAAATTTTTTATTTCTAAGTTTACCTAATGCAAATCCTTTATTTTCTTTACACCTTTTCAATAGTTCTATATATAATTTATAGTTTTCGTTGAAAGTCGCTATACACATTTTTGCTCCTAAATTTTTACAATCATCTATTTGAATAGGTAGAATATAATCCATCATAATTCCTTTACCTTTTAATTCTTTTTTTGTAACTGCTCTATTGCATAGACTAAAAATATTTTTTTCTATATCTAATCTTCTCATCAACGAAACGTGGATTATTTCTCCGTTTTCATTTTCTAAAATATAGATAAATGGAACTATTTTATTCTCTATCAAATAAAAAAAATTTCTTTTTTGATCTTTATAATCATATAAAAAATTTTCTTTTATAGATTTTTTTTCATGAATATTTTTTTCAAAAAAATCCTTTATTTTTTTATCATATTCAGAACTATAAAAATTTTCTAAATTATTGGTATTATATTTTATAAGTATCATATATTATTCAAATTATATTTATCAATAATATAATATAAATTCGTAAATATCATATACAAGAACCAATTTTTTAAAATCTATCAATATAATGAAAAAATTTGAATTTAATCAAAAAATTAATTATTTTTTATAATTTTTTGTTATTTATCATGTTTTTAAATCGAAGTTCACTCAAATCTTTAAATTATATTAATCGTTTATATCACATATATTTTAACACGGAAAAAGATCCTTTTTCACTCTCAGAAACACATAGTAAAATTAAATATGTTTATATATAAAATTAAAAACTTTTAGATAAAATAAAAAGAAATTTATACAAAGATTATTTTAATGACAATTTTCAAAAATTTTTTGAAGTTTTTATAAATAAATAAGCTTATTATTTTTCTTATTTTTTTATACTATTTATCAATTTTAATTTAAAATTAGTAATATTTTATTTTACAAAAATTATGAATTTTTATCATAATAACATCATAAATACATTTTATTATATAAAATATTATCATATATAAAAAGCCATAAAAACAAAAAAATAAAATATACAAATTCTTTTGGCTGAAACCACAAAGATTATCATAAAATAGAATATCCTGATAAGAAAGTTGTAAAAGAAGCACTATATGATTTTTATATGATAAGCGACAAGAATAAATCATAAATATAATAGGAATGAAGGAAATCTTGAAAAAATTATTCGAATTGGTGAAAAAATATAAAATTTCTTTATTAATACTTTCATTGCATATAATCTATTATTTTTGTTTCTTTTATTACATTTTCAATTATGATTTTCATCTTTATCAAATTTTCATAATATTTTTTATGTATATAATGATAACTTTCTATGGAACGAGTGTCTTTTATCATAGATATTTTTCTCATAAAAGTTTTAAAACAAAACGAATATATAAACTATTAGGGTTATTTTTCGGTTCTTTCAATCTTTCA
>JANWZV010000002.1:42522-66180 GCA_025061805.1 Candidatus Dojkabacteria bacterium
AGATATTTTTCTCATAAAAGTTTTAAAACAAAACGAATATATAAACTATTAGGGTTATTTTTCGGTTCTTTCAATCTTTCAGGGCCTGTTATTCCTTGGGTTGCGGTTCATAGAGAACATCACAGATATGCAGACACCGAAAATGATCCACATAATCCAACTTTAAAAGGAAAAATATTCGTTCATTTTTTCCCCTATTTCTACATTCCTAATCTTTCGTATGCAAAAGATTTGTTATTGGATAAAGATTGCATACTTCAAAACAAATATTATTTCTTGTTTCATTTTTCAATATTGAGTTTACTGTTTGTTGTTCCTTTCGAATGGATGTTCAGTTTTCTATTTTGTCCTTTTGTTTTAACATGGAACATAGGAAATTTGACAAATTCTTTCTTGCACAAAGAACATGGACCTATAAACAATAAAGTTTTATCGTTTTTAATAGGTGGAGAAGGTTCACACGAAAATCATCATAAATTTCCTAAAAGAGATTGTTTCAATGATAAAATATTTTATGATTTAGGTTACTGGTTATTCATAAATCACATAAAAACAAAATAAAAAATAAGTAAAAAAACAAATAAAACAATAAAAAACTAAAGAAAATTATAAAAAGATTCTTTTATTTTGTAAAAAAATCATTTTTTCGTATTAAAGGTTTTAAAAAAAAATTTCTTATATTCTGTTATAAATTTATTGATCCTTATTCTTTTCTAAATTTTCCTTAATGATTCTGAATTCTTCATTAACTTTTACGAGTTCATCTGAAGAAGTTCCTAACAATATAACTATTCTTTCTTCATTAGTATCATTTACAACTCTATGAGGATATCCCGCGTTTGTAAACCATATTTCCCCCGTATTCAATTCTTTTTCTTCTAAAACTTTGTTTCTATAAACAGACCATTTAGATGGACCTTTTATCACAAAATGAACTCTACAAGAAACAGATGTGCATGAATCTATATGCCAATCCAGTTCATATCCTGGATATAAAATTGCAAATCTTGCGCGACAATATTTGATAGGAAGATATTTTTTTATATAATTATGTATTTCTTTATAATCTTCAATAATTACATTATAATTTTCCTCTATTTGGCCTTCTTTATCCTTATCTCCGACGAAAGTTTGTAATAATATTTGTTGGTAGGTAGATGGGAACCATTTTACCAAAGGACATCCTTTACTTATTGGATAATACTCATCTGATTCTATATGATTTACATTTTTTACTTTTTCAAATGTATCTAAACACAAATGTATAAAGTCTTTATCATTAGAAAAATCTCCTAATTTTATGAAATTAGGTAAATATTTTCTCCTTATACCAGGACCATAAGTATTTTTTCTGTTTATTTTTTTAAACTTTTCATTGAATAAAGATTCATCAAACTTTTTCATAATAAATATTTATCATAAATATTTACGAAAAAAATTACAAAAAATAAATTCTCAATAAATCATGATTTTGAAAATACATGAAAACGCAAAGAATTTCATAAAAAACATCATGAAAAATCAAAATAAAAGATTTCTGAAAATTTCCTTGAAAAACAAGGGGTGTGGGGGAAAAAGTTACGATTTTTCTCTTTTGAATGATGAAGAAACAACCAACAAGAATTTTGAAGTAGTTCCTATAGACGAAGATTTTTTTATCGTTATAGAAATGAAAGATCTGTTGTTTTTGTTTGGTTCTGAAATCATCTTAAAAGAATCTATCTTAGAAAAAAAATTAGATATAATAAACAGTAATGAACAAGGCCGTTGTGGATGCGGAAAATCTTTCATATAATCTTATAATATGATCGAAAAAATATTTTTTATTTTATAGAGTCGTATAATTTTTTCAATAAATTATATTCGTCGCCTTCTATGATATCGTAATAACAATTGTTGAAATTTTCCAAAGATTGATAAAAAATCTTCAAAAACATGAAAAAATCATCAATTTCTAATTTTTGCGGATCATATTCCACGGAAAAAGAATAAAATTTTTCCGGATAGCAAAAATGTGAAGAAAAGTGATATCTTATAATTTTTTTGATATTCATTGCTTCCGTGAAACCACGAATAGTTTGAATAAAAGCTTTCTCGTAGCTTAAATAAAAATTTTTATCTATTAAAACCAAAAAATCAAAAATCTTATTTTTTTCTTGTTTAATATTTTCATGAGACTCCAACAAATTGAAACATATTTCTGCAAGAAAAACTATGAAATAATCCAATACGTTTTCCCTATCAATCGAATAGTAATCTTTTATTGACTTTTTATAAAAACAATAAAACTTCAAAAAAAATCTTCTTCAAAACATCAAAGTCAACGTTTTCATCCAAAAAACGAATATGATCCAGTAAAGAAACATTTTTTTCAAAATAACCTATTTTTTCATCTGTACAAAAAGTTATGAATTCTAAATTTTTCATAAAAGATAAAAATTCTTCTTCCTTTATATCATATAATTCATAATACTTTTCTTTATACAAAAAATAAAAAAACATTATGATAGAAAATTTGGCACAAAATCCAAAGAAATTAATATCATAGAAAACGTATCTTTTTCTTGAAACGTAAGAAATTGTCAGATCATCCTCTATTTGAAACACATCGTTATCTTGTATTCTTCTCAATATTTCTTTATATTTTGAAACTACCGCAGTTTCCTTATATAGAATATTGTCGAATACTGCTTCAAATATAGAAAATTTATAAGAATAATTTATGAAACAATGATATTTGGAATAATACTTTAATGTTTCTTCAATTTGATCAATAACCAATTCTTTTTTGTAATCACGATATCTGCTTTTTTTGTCCAAATGATCATTGTGTTCTGAATACGAAAATTTTTTTTCGAATTTCAAATATTTGTAGTTATCATAACGTGATTCGTAAATGTAATCTCTATCGTCGTTTTCATAGAAATTTAAATAATTGCAGTTGTCATAATATTTTAAGTCTTGGGCGTAATCTTCGTCATTGTCTTTATCGAATTTCAAATAATCATAGTTATTGTAATAGATAAAATCTATGAATTTTTTATCTATTTCTGCTTTTCTATAATTGAATTTCGAAAATGTTTTCAAAAACCATACTTTTCTTTGAAGAAGAAATTCTTTTTTTGTTAAAAAAATCAATATTCGAGTTTTCTTCGTGTTTTCTTTTTTTTTTCTTAACAATATCTTTATACTAGATAAAAAACTTTTTTGTTTTTTTAATAGCTTCGTGTTTTTCAAACAATAATTTATTAGGAAAAAAATAGTTATATATGTTATCCAAAACAACAGCAATGTTTTCGTCTTTACTTAACAAAAAGATAAATTTTTTTAAATCTTTGTTTACTTCTTTTTCTATAATCAAATCTTTATTTTCCATGAAAATAATTTTGCTTTCTTTGATACATATATGATAATATAAAACCTAGTATCGTCAAACGATTCTTAATATATATAAGATCACCAAAAAATATTTTATAAATATTCTGATTCATAATCAGCAAAATAAAATCATATATTATTATATGAAATTATCTAATATAAATGTCAAAATATTTCAAAAAATTTGGAAAAATTTTTCAAAGTTTCATTGTCTATGAAAACTATAAAAAAATTTCCCTCTGGATATAAAATCTTGATATTAAAAAAAAGATCATCTTTTGTCATTTTTTTATTGTTATAGTTTATCATATATAAAAAACAAAAATCACTATCATTTGGACCCATAGATATATCTTTATGATTTAATGTTTTTCTTAGATCGAACAAGAATTTTTTCGATTGATCATATTTAAAATTTTCATCGACTATCTTGAAAAAGGCCAAAGTTTCGATATTACTTGTATTTTTGTATTTTTTCATGATTTTATTGGAATTTGAAAACAAATCGAAAATATTATCAAAATCTTGTTGAATAAGACATTCAAAATCAAATAACAACATATTATCTTTATATAATTTCAATATATTCAAATATTGTTTAAAAAACAATTCGAAATTCACGTTTTTATCCAAACGATCAACATATTCGTGTAAGTAAACTTTATTATCGAATCTGATTTGTTCATTTTCGATTATCACATCGACAAAAAACAAATCCTCGAAAAACTTTTCGAATGCTTCTTTATCTACGAAATTATTCAAACGATAATTCACATAAAAAAACAAAACAATATTTGCCTTTATTCTTTTGTTTATCGATTCTGTTATCCTGAATATCCTATTAAAATTTGTCTTTCTTCTCGAGAATCTGGAAAAAATTTCTTTATCAGTTATAATAGTATTATATTCAATATCATTGTATTTTTTCAAAATTCTTTCTATTTGTTTAGAATTTAGCTTGAAAAAATTAAATAATAATATTTTTAAGATTTCACGATAACAATTATTCCCAGAAAAATAATTGTAATCATGACAATTGCGAAAGATTTCATCATAGTCTAATAAATCAAGAAAATCGACCTGATCCTTGTCGAAAAGTAAATTTTTATAATCAATATCAAAATTATATAACAGATTTATCATTTTTATTCCTCTTGAATAACTCAAAGAAGAATTATTTTGTTTGAAAATTTTCAAAAAATTTATTTTATTGAAAAAGAAAAAAGGTTTTTCAGATAGATAATTTTCTTCATATCTATAAACTATTTGATCTTCCAAATGTGAAACATTTTTCAAAAATAAAGTTTTATTTTCTTTTTTAAGATTCTTTATATCTTCAAAGTTTTGAATATTAATCAAATTGTTTGTTGTTTCAATATCACAATTCAAAAAATTTTCATAATTTTCTGTATCCAGAATAGTCCCTACTTTAAAACGATCATCGAATAAAAAAGATATGGTATAGTTTTTCATATTATGATCAATTATATATCTAAAATATAAAAAAACAAGACAAAATCAAACAAATATCGTAAAAATATTAAATAACATTTGAAAGCAGTGGTTAGAAGGTGGCGCTGCTAAAATGCTGCCTTCCGTGATCCTGAGAGGGATTGTATTTGTTTTTTAACAAATAACGGGAGGGGCCAAAATATGAAAAAAATAAAAAACAATAAAAATATTATCGAAATAAATTATCACCTTCTGAAAGATAAAAAAGATATTTTCGCAGGAAGACACATCTTGCTTGACATGTTTTCGGAAAAATATTCCAAAGATATGGATGAAATGAAAAACATCTTGAAAATTTCCATAGAAAAATCTAAAGCAACGATAATCTATGATTATTTTCATAAATTTGGTGAACAAGGATATACCGGTGTTTTTATTTTAAGCGAAAGTCATTTATCGATTCACACTTGGCCAGAAGTTGGACTCATAACCATAGATTCTTACATGTGTGGTGTTTGTGATCCGAAAATTGCCATTGATTCTATCATAGAAATGGTAAAGCCAGAAAGACATGAAATAAAATTTTTCAAGAGAGGCATCCTCAAAGATATAAAAAATTTTAATTTTATACCTCCTGCTCAGTCCGATATAAAATAAAAAATTTTTTGATTTACAAAAAACTGAAAATCAAAAAAATTCGTTATTATAGATTAATTTGAAATTTTTTCAAAATATAAAAAATAAGAAGTTGATGTTTCAAAAACTTAAGATATAATCCCAATCAATGAAAAATCTAGAAATTTACTCAAAACCAAAAAAAGTACCCATAAAAACAATCATAGAATATTTAAAATTTTCTATCGATTTTATTTTCGGTCAAAATTTGAAAAAATACAGAAAACTAAAAATAAAAATTTTTTTCGATGATAACGGAATCTTGAAAGACATGGAAAAAGAAAGTAAAACATACATTTATGGCGTTTGTCTTCCGGAAGACGGGAGTAGAAACCCTAATACATTTCAAATATTCGTCAAGAATGATCTTTCTAAAAAACAAACACTTACGACATTATCTCATGAACTTGTTCATGTTTATCAATATAGAACTGGTTTAATGAGGAATACACAAAAATATATCATATGGAAAAACAAAAAATATGATAAGGACATCGTTTCGAATGGGCTGGACGAAAACGAAAATTTATGTCCATGGGAGGAAAAAGCTTTTTCCATGGAAAATGAAATTTATGAAAGTTTCAAGAAATCAAAAGAATCCCGTTAATTATTTGATCAGAAAAACCAAAATTATTCATTAAAAAATTTATCTACTTCGTTACCCCAAGAATACCAACCTTGCCTTCTATTTCGCGCAAATATTTCTATTCTTGGCCCTAAACTACAATTTTCTATTATCGTATATTGTTCTTCTGGTTTCCTGCTATGTTCTTTTTTTCTCGCATTTATGATATTAGGAATAGATCTGGCAGGCGAAAGAGTTCTGAAATTTTTTCCTTTTATTCCAAAAAGAAGAATTTCCGTGACATTTCTAAAATAAAATCCGACACCTCTTCTATCGCTTTTTCCGTCTTTCGTAATCTTATGCCAAATTATATTTGTCTTATATTCAAATCCCCAATTTTTCATGATTTCCAAGCCTTCAGGCAAAAGAGCATTAGGAACCCACAAATACAAATGACATTTGTTGTCAGAAATTTCATTTATCGGTAAATTCTTTATCTCTTCTAAAGACAAAGTTTCATATCTTTTCAATCTTTGATGTTCCGGCGCAACTTTTCCTGTTCTATTCTTGAATCTCTAAGGAGAATCAATAAGAATAGTCTTGAATTTCAATCCATTACAAAACAGTAAGATTTCTTCATTAATAGACATAAAAATTTAAGTTCTATTTATCAAATCATTGAAAACAAATCAATAAATTTTTATTCGAAAATCATTGAGTTCAAATAAAATATCAAAGCATTTTCAAAATTTTTTCGTATAAGGATTTTCTATGTGCTAACCCATTTAAACCGCCGTTTATGATTCTTGTTGCTTGTTCTATATCATAAATGCCAAAAAGGCGGTTAGTCTCCCAAAACCAAAATGCAGAAAGAACAGATTCCTTAGGTCTTAAAATAAAATCCGGATTATTCAAAAGAACATTAGGATCAGAATAAAGATGAATTGAAAGCTTTCTATAATTGTTTTTTCCTGTTATCTGAATTATTCCTCTTCCTCTATATTTCCATCCATCTCCGCTGTTTTCAGGGCCGTTTCCCATCCTGTTCGCATATACCCTGTTTGCTATTTCCCTTGGCTTTCTGGAATACAAAGATGCTTCTTTCATATCTTTGAAATATTTCGGAAATACTCTTAAAAGAGCTTCTGCACTATAATTCAGATTTTCTTCGAATATAGTGAATTCTGCACTTTCATGGCCACATTGTGCCAAAAACATGGCAATATCTTCTTTTTTTACATTAGGATATTTTGAAAATTGAGAATTTATGTGCTCGAAATATTCACCTGGATTTATGGCTCTTGGAAAAATATTTGTGAATTTTTCCAAAGTCAATATGTTCGTTTTTACACGCGGAGAAGAAACTACCGCAGTTTTTTGCTCAGGAATATTTTCCTTTTTACTCTTGAATTTTGAAAAAATTTTGGTAAAAATGTTCATTTTGTGAATATTTATAAAAACAACATAAAAATCATATTTGTTTTTTTGTATTTTTTCAACTAATATATTATAATGATTTTTAATGTCACTTAAATACATCAATATAAAATTGTTCGAAAATTGACAAAAATAAAAAAATCATAATGAATATAGTTTATAATTATTGTCATGACACAAAAGAAAAATATAAGATATAGAAAATACGTAAGAAAATATTTTATAATAGAAAACAAAAACAACAATACACTATTTTTTCCGTTTACAAGAAAAGAACACATATTGGATAAAGATACAATAGAAATATTTTCTAAGGATTTTCAAGAAAATTTCATTAATAACAAATTCAATGCCAAAGAATTGAATCCATTATTTTCAAAAGATACTATAGAAGCTGTTTTAATAAAAACAAATGATCAAAAACCAAATATTGTTCTTGAGTTAAGAAATTTTGTTTTAAGTTGTTACCGCCATGAAAAGGAATTAATCGGAAAAAAATACTTGAACGAGAAGGAGTTATTCGAAAAAATACTGGAAGAAAGAAACAAGCCTGTCGATTTTTACAAAAATCTCTTTCTTTTCGGAAAAACGGATATATTTTTCTTGCAAAAAAATTATTTCACTTTTTTATTGTTTATCCTTGTGTTATACAGAGTCTATAAAGACAGCAAAAACAATCAATTGAAAAACTACATAGAGAATTTTGATATTTATTGTTTTTACAAGAACATAAAAAACGAAGAAGTAACTTTCTCCTATAGAAAACAAAAATCGATAAAAAAATATTTCGAAATAATCGAAGACATAGAAAAAGAAAAAAACATATATAATTTGTTGGAAGAATTGAAAAGTTTATGTGATTTTCTAAATCCCGATGATAAATTTCATTATAATGAAAATCTTACGAAAAAATATTACAAGTTACTGTTGATAACGCTAAAAACAAGAAAACAAACCAATATAAAGTACAATTTCAACAAATTCTTTAGAAAATATAATAACTTGTTACTTTTGAAAAAATTAAATAGACAAGAAATGTTGGAACTGAGCAAAACCATCGATAACGAAAACAATGTAACGATTTTCAAGAAGAAATTTTTCAATTTTTTGATTTTCGGCAAACCTGTAAATCTAAAAAAAGAAGATGTAGAAATATTATTGAAAATATTGGACATAGAGAAAAATTATTGCTTAATTGATATTTCTTTGTGTAAACTATTCATAAGACTTCTCATACAATGAAATGAAAAAATGTACATTTAATATTTGTTGTTTGAAAGTCGGGGAAAAATATCATCATGATTATGTAAACATACTTTACAATTCTTGCAATAGATTTTGTAACGAAAATTTTGATTTTTATCTTTTTACTGAAGACGAGAACAATCCGAACATAAACAAAAACATCAAAATAAAAAAAATAAAAACAGAGGAAAATATTTACGGCTGGTGGTATAAGTTGTTGCTTCTGTCGGATGATATTTTTTATGAAAATTCTATAAATCTTTATTTGGATTTGGATATCGTCATAATAAATTCAATAAGCAAATTTTTCATGGAAGGAAATAAGATTTTCATGCCTTTGGATTGGATAGAAAAAGAAAAAAACATATATAATAGTTCTGTAATGGTTTGGAATAGTAATATGTTGTTCTTGAAAGATATTTGGAAAAATTTCCTGAAAAACAAAAACGAAATAATAGAAAATTTTAGAGGTGATCAAGAATATATTTCGGAAATCTACAAGGAAAATATAGAATCCATTCCCGAAGAATGGTGCAAAAGTTTCAAGGAAGTCTTTATAGAAAAAAAAGATAAGCTTTCGGAAAAAACATCAATAATAGTATTCCATGGATATCCTAAACCACATGATGTTATCTTAAACAATATAGAAGAAGAAAATTTTCAACCTTGGATAAGAAATTTCTGGCGTTGAATACTCAAGGTTTCCATTTTGGAATCTTACTGTCAGCCGAAGAAACGCATGTAGGAGTTATGCAAATTTTTGGTTCATCGAAAAGCCTAAATCCCGTCTCTATGAATCCTAATGGCTTATCCTTACAAGAATAAGACCTTTTTACTGAACCATCCGGTTCTCTTATGATTATGGATCTATACCCGGATTCACAAATCCAACCAGGAAATTTATTGAAATCAAAAGCATTGAATCTTTCTGCTTGATCTATATACCAAATTTTTCCATCTTTGTCCCTTAGTTCTACCTGCATATTTTCAGCTTCCTTGTTGTTTTTTCCAGGATCAAGATTTTCTTTCCATTTCGGTAGAGGGCGTTTTATCAATTTTTTTCCTACAGTATTGATGAAATTTTTTTGTGGCATGCCATCTCTTAAGATTTTCAATTGATCTTCAGTATAACCATCCACGATCCATTCTGCTGATGGGTTAGATTGAGGCTTAAGTGTAACATTTATTCCTCTGGAAAGTATATATTCGTTTCTTTTCATGAGAAAATCGAAGATTTCCGGAACCATAACAACATTGACTGTTATTTGTATGGTATGATCCTGTAAAAACACCAATTTGTCTACAAACTCCTCCAGATTCGCATGTTCATGGTGAAATGATGCAGTTATGGAAACTCGATGAAAATTTTTTGTTACTTCTATATATTTTTCAAACCATTTTATACTCGGAGACATGTTCGATGTCATATGAACAGAATGATAATTGCAATTTTGCACATCTTCGGCTAAAAATTGCAAAATATCCAAATAATAAGGGTTAAATGTGGGTTCTCCTCCAGAAAAAGAGAAATGAAAAGAGTTATAATTTTTTTCTCTTGCTTGTTTTTTTATTTCTTTTATTGTTTCTATATAAACCCTTTTTGGTCTATAATCTTTGTAATTTGATCTTCCATGATCCCAACAATATGAACATCGATAATTACAAAATCTTTGCAAAAGCCAAGATACCACAAAAATGTCCCTATACAATAGATTTCTTTGTCCTACTTTAACAATATCGGAAAAAGGTATATCGGAAAAATTTTTCATTCTTGTATCTAAATATTATTTACTTTTTATATTTCTAGATAAAAATAAATAAAATCAAATGATTAAAATTTTAGAAGGTTTGTTTGAGATCATAAGAGAAGAATGTTCTGAAATAATAAAGATTTACAAGAAAAACAACTACACCTTCTTGTATCGAGGAATAAACGAAAATGGTCCGTATTTCATTTTGAAAAAAAGAGAAGAAAGACATCCCAGGGATACACCAAAAGACATACACGATCTATACAATAAAATTTTTAATTCCCTTGGCTATAAGGTAAACAGATCAAATTGCTTATTCGCTACCACAGACAAAAATTTTTCCATGTCTTATGGAATACCTTATATAGTGTTTCCGAGTAACGACTTTCTTTACTTGTGGAGCGAAAAAATTAAAGATCTGTTTCCTGAAACCGGAAAAATATTTTATGAAATTTCGAAAAAATACGAAAATGTTTTATATTTTGAATACGATATCACTTATTTCAGAAAAAAACATGTAATAAGATATTTATATCCGAAAGATTTCCAAAATGCCAAAAAAGATTTTATATCTATTTTAAAACAAAAATATGCCTTAGCTTCTGACAAAATAGAAATTAATTTGAATAAAAAATTAAAGACATATGAAGATTTCAAGAAATGTTTGATGAACGATACAAGAATATATTCTTTTACCGATAAGATATTCGAAGAATGGAATCAAAAATACCTCAAAGATTACAATCATTCTGCCGAGCTTTTCGAAATCTTAAAAAAAGAAATAGGAGATTTATATAATTACAACGTGGGTTTGAATTATGTTTTGAGCAATAAAATAGAAAACGAAGTCATGATACGAGCAGAAAAATATTTTGTCGTGAATTCGAATTTTACAAAAACAGTTATTTCTCTTATGTAATTCTTAAAAAAATGCCGAAAGTTTTTTTCTTCTTCTTTTTATTTCTACCCTAAGATCTGAATAATCTTCTATAAGCATTATATTCGAAAAAAAGAGCACTAATTTTTCGAAAGGTATTTTGACAAATTTGATCGATTCATCACTTATGTTGTTTATTTTAAGATATAATTTTAAATTTTCTTCGATGAATTCATTCGATTTTTGAATATCATATCCGATAACATCATAAGTTTTTAATATTTGATTGTTTTTCAGGTTCTTCAACAGATCATATCTTATTTGCCTGTCGTTCATATCGAAAACACAAAGAACAAAATCATGTTTTTCTTTGATATATTTTATTTTATATTCTTTTTTTACAATAAAGAAAAGTTTTAATATGTTATAATCTTTACTGCTAAGCAATTCAAAAAATATCTTTTCTTTTTCGCTTAAATCATTTATAACATTATCGAATGTTTTAAAAATTTTTTCAAAACTGATTGCATATATTTCTCTTAAATTTTTGTGCTTTTTCTTTGCGTTTCTTGAAATCTTATCGTCATAGAATTTTACTTTAACCAAATATAGATTTTTGTTTATCTTATTCGTGAATTGATATTCCATATAAGCATTCAATATTTCATAAAGTATAGATTGTATGTTGAAAACATTTAAATTGATATTGAATTTCCTTTTTTCTGTTCTTTCATCCTTTTTGTCATCTTTTTCTATTAATTTTTGAAATTCAGAAGAAATACTCGAAATTATACTATAATATCCATGAATTTGTTTAAAATATACATAATTGACTTGATTAAAAAAATAAAAATCATAATTAGAAAGTGCATGTCTAAAAAAATTTTTTATATCTTTTTTATTGTTTAATTTAAATTTAATTTCTTTTTCCTTTAATGTTAAAAAATGATCAAATCTATCAAAATAAACATAACGAAAATTTTTTCTTAAATAATTCAGATTTTTATTATAAAAAAATAAAGCATCAACATCATTTTTTAGATGATAAAAAAATCCTCTTGAACTATCATACAATAAATAAACACTTTTCATGAAATAAGAATAGCAAAAATCATTGTTTTATCAACTAAAAAAATTAAAGATACTGAGAAGAAAACTGATCGAAAAGAATTCCGCACTTTTGTGCGCAAACTTCCAACTTTCCGTTTTCGATGCTAGATTTGGACCACGATTTTTCTATATTTTCAAAAAAATCAGTATTGTCTAGAATTTCTTTCAACGAATAAATCTTGGCATTTATTCTTTCTTTTCCTATCGCATCTATGAACCTCCATATTTGTTCTTTTCTGTAATCTTTATGATACCATTTATACATTCTACCGGCGGTCCAACAACATGGTAAGACATATCCTTCCGCTGTTATGAAAATATTTTTTTCTTTTTTTACTTTACAATCTATTTCAGTCAAATTGTAATAATTTTTCAAACTTCCAAATTTTTCTATTATGAATTTTTCTTTTTTAAGAGCATCGTTTACCCAAATATCACTTGGTTTTTCTATTTTTATTACTTTTTTTTCTTTTCTATAGAACATATCATGTTCGTCTTTCCCTTGATTCCTTACATTAGAAAAAAATCTTCCTGTTTTCTTTATAACAAATTTTTTGAATCCTAATTTTTGTGCGAGTTCTCTTGCTTTTTCAATTTGATGCTCGTTATGCTTAAAAACTATGAAATCCCATACCGCATTTCCACCATTTTTTATGAATGAATTCACGCTTTCCATCAATATATTCCAATTTACGTTTTGCCTATATATATGATTAGTATCTTCAAGTCCATCTATGGAAAATATCACATAATCCAAAGTTTTTGCTATTTCAGCCCACCATTCCTTTGATCTAGCCCCGCCGTTCGTATTCATCGAAAGTTGTATGTTGTTATTGTTTTTTCTAAAATATTGAAAAATCTCCAAACAATCTTTAGCAAATATGGGATCTCCCAAGTTTCCACACATATACATTTTTTTTAGATTTTTTATGAAATCTTGATCAAAAATTTTTACAGCATCTTCATAAAATATTTCAGAATATGTCAAATGTTGGTTATCTTCTTCTCCGTTTTTATTTCTGTCGCACATAGGGCATGCTGCCTGACAACGTTGAGTAGGTTCCAAATGAACGACTTTAATTTCTTCGTATTTGTACATTTCAATTCAATCTATTCTTAACTCTGACATAAAACATAAGATAAAAAATATTTATTTATACATTATTACAAGATAAAATTTTGAAAAAAATGTATTCAATCAAAAAAAAATTTCATAACAAATTTTTTTTAATATCTAAAAAAATATTTTGATATGAAACATAAAATATTTTAGTAAAAAATTCATAGGAAAGTTTTCAAAACTCCCGAAAATTTGAAAAAATTCCTAAAAATCAAAAAAAATCAAAATATGTGTTGACAAAAAGCAGAAAAAATATATTTTTTCTTTGAAAAAGGAGATCAAAAATGGTTATAACAAGATCATTAAATTGGATCTTCGAGAAGATTGAACCAGGGTATCATACCCGTTCTATCGATAGGTATTTTCAGGAAAACCAAGAAAAGCTGTTTCACATATATAAATTTAATATGAGAATGGGGGCATTCTATGGAATTTCTACATATCTTTATTTTTTGCTGTATTTGATGGGATTTACGAAATTTGACTATTCTTTTGTTTACTTGAATTTGTTTTTCTTGTCCATCTTTGGTTTATATAATGCCATTTTTTACTACTTGTCTGTTTTCAATGCTTGGGCAAACAATCTCACCAAGGAAAACAATTCACCCAAAAATTCTACGACAAACGAAACTACTTCTTCTCATTCAATTCAACCATCCCAGCAAATTCAACAAACCAACCAGTGCACACAAAAGGAATTTACTCCCGTTGCAGTAGTATCTGGAATTACGTTAAGTAATTACATGAATACAATTGATATGCCCACCGATGAGAAATCAATGAATGATACGAATATCGATGAAAATAACGAATATACTGAAGATGGCGTGCCGATTGATCTCCATCGTCTAATGACAAAATAAAATAAAAAAATAAATTATTTATTATTTTTTTTATGAAAAAAAATAAAGATTGACTTTTTTTGAAAAACTTATTATAATTTTAATATAAAATTTGAAAGGAAAAAAAATGAACCAAACAAAAACACTAACATTAAACAACAAAGTAACATATTCAACTCCAACCGATACATATACATATTATGTAACGTATTTGAGTGGGAATCGATGGATTACTTTTTCTACTCAAAGCTCAAAGAGAGCAAATGAAGAAGCAAGAAAAATTTTAATGGAAAACAATCAAATGAGAGACAAAATGCTTCTCATCAGCCGCCGTAAAAATTATATTATGCCAGATGGATCACTAAAGTTAGGTCATGGCAACCAACAAACACATGCAATTGCAAGAAGAGTTGTTTTGGAAAACGGCGAGGTTTTGGTTCTAATAAATAGGGTCAACAATCGTAACCGTTGATTCTTTGAAAATAAACATTTTTTGCCTTTGGCAGGAAAATGGAAAAATCCATTTTCCTGCTTTTTTATAATTATGAATTTTTCAATAAATTTATTAAGTCTTCCTCGTGTTCTTGCGGAAAAATATAATAGTATTCTGTATTGAATAAAACTTCACAGTCGGAATGCAAAGCTTTTTCTATTTCTCTGTTTTCCATATAAATCGAAGAAAAAAAAGTTTTCAATACTTTTTCTAACTTTTCACTGCCATATATATTTTTGAAATACTTTTTTAACCATTTTAAAAACATATTGTTGGATACCAAATGATTATTAAAATCATTTTTAATTATGGAATTTACTATACCAAGATTTGCAGAAAAAATTTTATCAAAATCTTTTTTATATTTTTTTAATTCTTTTAGAATTCCATCAGCATACCAATCTTGTGCTTTCAATTCATATTTCAAAGCATGAACAATTATATCCCTAAATTCCTTATATGCTTTTTCTTTGTTTGAATTTTCTATTATATAAAAATTGGATAAGTTTCTTATGAAATTTGGACTATTTTTATCTATTTTTAATACTATGATATCATCTTCTTTACTTATTTCATTCAATTTTTCAAGCAAAGAATCCCCATATCTATAAAAAAAATAGAAATCTGATATTTCAGGTGACCACAAATATTTAAATCCGTTTTTAGGGAAAAATATATATGGTTTTCCGTAATTTTTTGCAGTACTTAAATTAGGTGTAACAAACACGCTATTGTATCTATTTACAGAAAAACCTATTTCATTGAATATCTTGTTTACAACCAAATTCAAACTTTCTGGAGTATCTTTAGGCCTTCTGAAAGGAAACGGATATTTTTTTATGAATACCTTTTCTTTTTCTACGTCTTTTGATCCTCTATAAAAAAATTTCAAATGTTTTTTGTATAAATTCACTATTTCCGAACACTCTCTTTTTATTAGATCGAATTCAATTTCTAATATTTGCATTTCATGATGTATTTATTTTATCTCGTTTATTGCTTCAGTCACCGAATGTAACATGAGTAACATTCAGTAGTAATCGTCCGTGAAGCTGAATTTTTTGCCGCAGAAGCGATGGCATCAGAATCAGGTGCGTCCTTTTGCGGGTGTGTAGTTGTCTATGGAGACGCAACGGTCGCAGGCGGGGACATACAGTTAACACACCGATTCCGGATGCGCGCGGCAGGCATTGTTGGTGCTAAATTTCCTAAGTAAAGTACGCAGCTTCATAACTCGATGTATATACAAGCGATATTGTGACTAAAAGCAATATATACTTTTTTATTGATTAATTTATACTTTTGTAGTAACTTATTATTATAAATAAATGCTAGTAAAATTTTACTTGAAAAATTTTCATAATTTCAAAGACTCAAATTTAATTTCTAAAAATTTGATAGAAATAGAAAAAGACATAAACCATGTTCCAAGAAAATTCGATTTTATTGTTTTAAGATATGAAAACATGTTATTGACTTCTGAAATAAATAAAGTTATAATTGATTTAACAGAAGAAAAAGAAATATTTTCAGTATACGGGGAAATACGCAAAATAGAAAAAGAATAACATGAGCAACGATTTGCCACAAAAAACAAAAAATTTATTTGCAAGAATTATATTTTTCATTTGCATACTACTATCAATAGATGCAATGATCAAGATTTTTTATTTTGAAGAATATATCATATTATCTCTATTCTTTTTCTTGTATTGTATGATTTTCATTTATCTCACATATAGGATATATAAAGATTTCATAAAAAATAATATCAAAAACAATAATGATTAAATTTAAAAACATCGATTTCGTTTTTTGTGAAAAAAATAAGATATTCATGGGAGTAACAAACTATAGATATCTTTTGACTTCATTGTATGAAAATAATTTCGATATCTTTATCTTAAAAAGAATCATCGACGAATTGAAAAACAAAAATATCGAAGGCATGACAATAGAAGAATTAAAAAACCATATAAAATATGTCTTAGAAGAAAACAAATATAATCTAATTGAAGAATCTTTGGATTATTTTGTAGAAAAAGTAAAAAGAGAAAAATTCAAAAAATTCGTCAATAGCATCTTTGGGATTTCTGCATTTGATTATTTTTTCAAGAAACTAAAATTTGATGTGTATGTTTACATACAAGAAAAAAACGCAGCTTAATATATTCATCTTCTAAAAGAATCTTTGATAAAAATTTGAAAATTTCTTTTAGAAATAGTAATATTTAGAAATGAACGAAAACAAGGAATTCTCTTATTGGTTCAGAAACATAAAAAAATCATGTGAAAATATTTTCAACGAAACAAAAAATCTAGGAAACAATTTTTCTTTATTTGTGGAAGGTTATAAAGAGGTCGTTGATAGTATAGTTTTATTAGATAATATCCTGGAAGATGAAAAAGTCATAGAAAATGTAAACGAAATGTTAAAATCTTTAGAAAAAGAAAAAGATAATAAAAATTTTAGAGAAATTCTAAAAAAACACGGGATGATTTGTGCTTTAGTGCATTTGAAGGATGTAATCGATAAAAACAACGTTAAAAACAGATACTCGGCTATTTCTTGGTAAATAGAAAATCGAGATGAGGGAAATAATCCAATACATTCTGTTTTCTTATTTTATCCAAAGATAAGGTGTATTTCACGAAATTTTCAATCCATTTCTCGTCTATTTTTTCTTCTGATTTCAATGATTTTATTATATTTCCTATTTCTTTCTTATGAATTTCACTAAATTTTGATTCCGTACACATCCAAGAGTTCAAAAATTTTTCCACTTTTTCTACTTCTTTTAATCTATATTCTAACGGTATTATTTGAGGTTTAAAATGAAAAGGATGTTTTATGACGTTCAAATTCATCCAAATATCCAAATCATGTTCTTTCGCGAAGTTATTATACCAATCCAACAATTTGTGAACAGAAAGGGTATTGTATGCCACTATAACTGATGCTATTCTTTTATCCCATTTTTTATCCAATTTGTTGAATTTTAGTAAATTGTTTTCTATCTTATCCCATTTCGATGGATATCTTATATAATGATTCTCTTCTCTATACGCATCTATGCTTAATCCCAGCTTTCCGGACTTGAACTTATTCAAAAGCTTTATTTGTTCTTCTTTTATTTGCATGCAATTGGAAAACATGTTTATATGGATTCTACTCGAATATCCAAGATGATCTATCTTTTCCAGAATCTCCCATACTTTCGGCTCCAATGTCGGTTCTCCGCCATGGAGTTCTATATACTCTATGTTTTCCAAATACTTGAAAATTTGATTTATAAAAAATTCCGACTGAGATAAATAACCATGATTTTGATACAGTTTCATGGAAGATACTGCATCTCTTTTTGAAAAATCTGTCAAATAATCGAAATTCTTATTGAATTCTTCTCTTAAGAAAGAAGACGTTTGAGGAATACAAAATCTACATCCTAAATTACATAAACTACTTAATCTGAATTCCCACCATATCGGAAAAGTGTTCAATTCTCCATTGTTGTTTTTGGCATACTCGACAATGTGTTTATATTTTTCGTAAAATCTTTCTATATATTGTTTTCTTTTACTTGGTATTCCTATTTTATCTTGATAATAACATGTTTCACAATGAGATATATATTCGTTGTTTATTTTCTTGAGTCTAAAATCCTTATAAAATCTTGAATTCCATATTTCTTTCAAATCGTCGTGTTGTAAATTCCAATAGGTTTTCTTATCGTTTGTCAACATTTCTTGATATGTTTTATCCTTATGTATGGAATCCATATTCTGCACTTCACTACAAGGCTTTATTGTTCCGTTTGGTCTCGTGTTTAAAAGTATGAAAGGAACTATGCAAAATTTTTCTTTCTTATCATAATCTTCCATTAGAGTTATTTAATAATTATTTCAAAACATAATTAAATAAAAACAAATGTCTATAGAAAATTTAAAGAAAAACGGAAGTTTTTGTAGTATGATTTGGAATCACATGTTTTTCCTTACAAACAATATCGTCAAACCTTGTTGTCGATTTGAATATGAAAAATTCGATAAAATCTTGAATTTGGACAACTTTGAAGTTAATGATATTTTTTACAGCGAATTTTACAAAAAAACAAGAGAAAAAATGTTGAAAGGAGAAAAAATAGATGGATGCAAAAGATGTTATGAAGAAGAAGAAAGCGGCAAAAAAAGTCTGAGACAAAGATACAATGATAGTTCTTATATAAAGATAGAAGAAACCGTCGATTTGAACAAACCCAAAATAAAATGGATAGAATTATCTTTTTCTAATAATTGTAACTTGAAATGCAGAATGTGCGATTCCAGATATTCTTATAAATGGTATGATGAAGAAAAAGAAATATTCGGAAAAACTTTCATAAAAAACAAAAGATCATATGTAAATTTGAATAAAATATTGAAAATTATAGATGACAACATTGTTCACATAAAGTTTACCGGTGGGGAGCCTTTTCTTATAAAGGAATACGAAAGAATTATTGATTATCTGATCGATAACTATGATGTTTCGAAAATATTTTTGAACTATAATACCAACTGTACTATAAGGCCAAAAGATGATTTGATAAAAAAATGGAAAAAATTCAAATTTGTTGAATTCGCCTTGAGCTTTGATGGAATCGATGATGTTTGGGAATACATAAGATATCCATCGAAATGGAAAACCGTAGAAAAAAATATAAAATTTTTCTATTCCCTAAAAGATACAATAAATTCGAAATACGTATTCAGATCAACGATAAGCATACTGAATATAGTAAACTTTCATCAAATGTTAGATTGGTGGAAAGAAAACATATCTGAAAACTTTCATAGTGAAATATCGACTTTCAATCCTACACATCTTACCTTTCCCTCTTTTTTGAATCTACAATCCTTACCGAAAGAAAAAAAACATAAAATAAAAGATTATCTATTAAATCATAAAAACAATGAAAACGAAATCATAAGAAAATATGTAGATCATTTCGTGAATTTCATGTTTTTCAAGGATAGATATGAACAAAACAAGGAAATGTTGAAAAAATATATAATGATAACCGATAAGAATAGAAATCAAGATTTTTTTCGGATTTACAATAAATTTTATGAAGGATTGTTTTGATCATGAAAAATTCTTATTTTGTTACTTCCGTATTAAAAAACAAATCGAGAATTTTTCGAGGAATTTCTAAATCTATTATCCATACTTTTTTGGTAGGCAAATCTTCTACAGACTCTTCGGTATTCACACTCATAGGGCCCGATTTTATTTTAGCCACATTCAAAGCCAACTCCAAATCTTCCTCGTTTTTCAAATTATATGTGACTTTGACACCAAGATCTTTCAATCTCAATGCACCATACGGATCGGGCATCTTATCATATTCATATTTTAGACTTATTTTTACTTTATATTTTTCTATCTCTGGCCCTAAAAAAACTTCGCCATCAAACCAATTGTAAAACGAATATATATGATATCTATCCAACATGTTTTCAAAATTGATTAAATATTCGTATTTTGTTTTGCCTAGAAATTTTTCTAAGTTTTTCATTAAAATTATTTATTATTGATCTCTTCTTGTGCTCGAAAATCTGTTTTATAGAATATTTTATCGTTTTTCTTTACTCTTTTCAGTACGCCTTTTATGACTAGATTACGCGCCAAAAACTGTTCTCTTTCATTCAAATCCGATTTTTTCATTATTTTATTCTTTTCTATTTTTTGAAACAAATCATATTCTTCATTGTTTAAATATATCGACAAATTATTGATTTCAACGAATTTTACCATGGACCTAATTTTATCTGTTTATTTAGTGTCTGTTTTCTTTTTTCTTTCCAGATATTTATCGCTTTGTTTATGTTTTTTTCGTATTTTTGGGTAAAATACTGGATTACTTCTCCTGGGCTTATATGATCTGCTCTATTTTTTACGACACACAAATTCAATATATCTATGATTATGTCATATTTTATCATATCATCGGAATTTATTCTATCAATGAAACCTATCTCTTCTTTTATTTCCCAATCATTAAAATCTTTCCAATTCTTCATGGATGTTTTATAATTTCTTCCAGGCAAAAAAATAAACTTAATGGTCATGAAAGGTCTGTCTTTTAGTTTTTTATACATTTTTATCCTCGTTTTTCTTTTCTTTGTTTTTTAGTTTTTCCTCTTTTTCTTTTTCCATTATGTACTCATTAAGACTTTCTACTGTTTTTTCCAAAGAAAAAACAGACTGATTATAAATACCACTAGAGTAACATTTATTAAGTTTTTTTCTTAAATCATACAATTTTTCTTTCAATTCTTCTAAACTTGTGTTATTATTCAATATATATTCGAACATTTCTCTATTAATATTTAGAAAATGAAAAGCAAGTTAAAAAAAATAAAAAACATAAATGAGTTATACTCTTTCGTGAAAAACAATCATAAAGTGGAATTCATAGACCAAAAAAATAATAAGATAAAAATAGTATTCAATAAAGAAGAAGATAGAGAAAAGATAGCAAATGATTTGGCTTCAAAATACTATAATATAGAATATGTGCGGAATTCTCCTTATTCTTCTATAGGTCATATGATTCTTAACCTAAACAACAATAAATTCTTAATTCTTCTGAAATCATCGATTTATAGAATAAAAAAAGGTTATTTCAATGAAATTTCTTTTTATAACAATGTAAAAAACTTTTTACAAAAAGAAAAAAAGAATATATACCTTGTTTCTTTAAATAGAAAAAAAATATACAAAAACATCAAAGATATTATACTGAATAAGGAAAACAAAAAAAACATCAAAGCCGACGTTTACTTAGTTGATGAAAATAATTTTTTTTATCCTATTTCGATAAAAAAAAGAAATTTTTCATTTTGGGAATCAGCTGATTCGAACGAAAAAATAAAAAACAGCATTAATTTTTTTCTCGAAAAAGATAATAATAATCTTTTATTCGAAGACAATGGTATTTTTAAAATAAAAAATTATTCTTCCATATGGTTTGATATTGATGAAAATCTAAAAAAAGAAATAGTCTTTGGTAAAGACTTATTGAAAAACAAAGGTTGTGTCATCATAGGAAATTTCGAAGATTCTGTTTTTTTGGAAAAAAATCAAAACATTTATATATTCTGCGATATGATTCTATCTAATGTAAAATCAATAAAAGATAACAATGATATAGGAATCATGTTATTCAATTGCAAAACACGAAGAACAAAAAATTTTTTTCCTGGAATAAGAATAGTATCTGTCAACAAAAGTAGAATATCATCGAGAACATATCTGACAAATTTAAAAATAGGATAATAAATAATTTTTGATGTATTTGAGAGGTCTTAGACAAAACGATTTAAAAGATTTAATAAAAGATACGGTATATATTAATTACTATGATAATAAAATTTTATCTTTCAACAATGGATTTGTTGTGACTTTTTACTCGAAAGAAAAAGAATCTTTGGAAGATTTACTGGATTTCATAAACAAATCTCCCATACAAGAAATAATAGATTTAGAAATAAGCGCGCATTCTAATAATAAAGGGTACTGGATACTTTTCATCGAAATGGAAAAAACAGATACAGTTCATAAAAGCATATCTTACTTATTGAGAGAATTGAAGCCCTTGACTGGTATAAATACATGGAAAATGAAATTGTTTGGTGCAAAAAAATCCGAAGTATATAACGAAGAAAAATTAAAAAAATATCTAAAAAACATATAAAATATATAAATAAATGAAAATGAATTTAAATATGGAAAATTTTTATTCTTACTTAAATGTACTTTCTTGGGGAAAATTCAATGAATTGAATGTTCCAATAAACTTTGATAAATTAAGATATTGTTATGAAAAATATAAAAATTATGCAATACAATATAATTCATCAAAGCCTCTTATAAGAAGATTTGGTATAAGTTTAATTTCCTGTACAGAAAAAATCGATGATCCAACTGCCTTTGGTTCTTTGTTAGAATATTATGATAAAACAGGAATAAAATTACAAGAAACAGATTTTTCCAAAAAAACAGAAGCTTGGCATGATTCCGGGTTAGAGGAATCATTCAATGAAATAAGCGATCATTTATATAGAAGCCATTTTCTGATACTGAAACCAGGTGGATATTTTCCTTATCACAGGGATTATAATGGTTTTCCTATGTTAAGGATAATAATAACCATAAAAAATTGTAAAAAAGAAAATTTCATTTTTGGTTTAGATGACACTTTATTGTCTTTGCAAGATGAAAAGATATATCTGGTAAACACTAATTTATCACATTTTGCTTGTAATATTTCTCCAAAAGATGAAAAAGAAGTTGTATTCATAGTCATGAATGTTTTGATCGATAAAAAAACGGAGAAATTCTTATTCAGGAATTTGAAAATAAGATAAATTAAAAAAAATTTTTTTATGTTTTTGATTTTTATAATATAAATTTTTAAAATAAAAGGGGAGGCATAACGCCTCCCCTCTCCCTCCCCCGCCCTTTCTATTTTTGTTTTGTTACTGGCTGGGCGGGTCAACCTCAACCACTCGGGGTTGCGGTGGGGTATCAAGGGTTACCCCAGCCCAGCGCCGGGTTGTCTCGTCATACCGAGACCAAACCCTATCAACTACATATCCCCGGTAGTTGCGGTAACCAACCACCTCCGAGACCTTATATGTCCCGGTGATGGGATCAGTTACGGTCCGT
>JANWZV010000002.1:66279-76651 GCA_025061805.1 Candidatus Dojkabacteria bacterium
ACATATCCCCGGTAGTTGCGGTAACCAACCACCTCCGAGACCTTATATGTCCCGGTGATGGGATCAGTTACGGTCCGTGTGAAGACCTCGACGGTACCCCAAACTGGGGTCACGTCCCGACCTTCACCACCATCCGCCATTGCAGCGGATGGCAAAGTAATGGCGACAATTGAAAAAACTGCTAGCAGACTTTTCATGTTTTCCCTCCTTTCTTCTGCTATTTCGAAAATGATTTATTCATCATTTTCGTTCATGATTATATACAGACTGTTGGTTTTGTCAACATAAATATTTTTTGTTATGTTAAAGTTATCTGAAAAAGGCATTAAATTTTTTATAGAAAACCAACACAAGTCATATAATTTAGGAAAATATAGATTATATGATAACTTAGATGGAAAGATAATTCAAAATTACAACCAAGCAAGAGGAGATATCTGCATAGGATTTGGGCATAAAGTAACCGAAAAAGAAAAGAAAAATAATTTGTTTTTGGAAGGTATATCCGAACAAGAAGCACTGGAAATATTGAAAAAGGACATCAATATTCATGAATCTACAATAGCAAGATACATAAAAGTAGACCTAGATGAACATCAATATGATTCGTTATTTTGTTTTTCCTTCGATTATGGCGAAAAAATATTTTCTAATAAATTATTCACAAATAGTATAAATAAAAAAGATTTTAGTATGTTTCTTCATTTTTTAGATAAAAGTATCGTTTTTGGCGGAAAAGAAATAGAATATTTCAAGAAAAAAAGAGAAAGAGAAAAAAAATTATTCTTATATAAAGAATATTAAAAATGAGCAAAAACAGATATTTAGATTATTGGTATGACCAGCAGATACGAAACTATCTGATACAATTCACTAGGGTTTTTTCCGTTTTTTCCTACGCAGCAGGCACAAACGAAGACGGAAGTAAAAAAATACTACCGGTTCCGGCAAGATATGCTTCTACCGACAGAATGGTCAGTGCCATACAAAGAAATCAATCGGAAAATACGATGCTCAGTGTTCCGATGTTCACGGTTTATCTGAGTGGTATAGAAATAGATAGATCAAGAACACAAGTAGACGAATATGTAGAAAAAAGAAAAGTATATGAAAGAGATTATAACGAGGAAACAAAAGAATATGGTTCTACGGTGGGAAATACATTTTTATTGGAAAGAAAAATGCCTGTTCCTTTGAATTTAGAAATAAAAGTCGATCTTTGGACATCTAATATAGAACAAAAATTACAACTTTTTGAACAAGTGTGTGTTTTATTCAATCCTAGTCTAGATTTACAAGCAAATACGAATGTATTCGATTGGACTGCTTTAACTATAATCGAACCAACCAATTACAATTTTAGCTCTAGAACTATACCTATCGGGACTGAATCTGAAATAGATATCATGGAAATGACATTCAAATGCCCGATATGGATATCACCTCCGGCAAAATTGAAACCCATGAAAATAATTCATAGGATTATCAATAATATATTAGATGTACATAATATAGATAAAACACCAGGGGCAGAAGGTATAAAATGGGATAGCGAAGATTTGATGGCAAGGATCATACACACTCCAAGAAATCATCAAATAAGAATAGAAGACAATGTCATAACATTGTTAACTTCGGGAGGAAATGAAAAACTGCCTAACGGGGATGTTCTTGTTTGGGAAAATCTTATAAGCAGATATGGAAAATATAGAGAAGGGATTTCAGAGATAAGGTTGAGATTCGTCGAAAATCTAGAAGATGACACGAAAGATGTTAGAGGGGTATTTTATTTTCATCCAGAACCAAATAAATTATATTGGTATGTAGATCCAATAACTTTGCCTCCTAATACTCTTCCTCCCATAAATGGCATAGTCAATCCTCATACTGTATATCCGGGAAATGGTTTACCACTGCCTGCTTTAGGACAAAGATACATCATTACAGATGAAATAGGAAGTACTACAGTCGGTTGGGGATCCTTGACGGCAAATAAAAATGATATCATAGAATACAACGGAACAAATTGGTTTGTAAGTTTTCCCAGTGCTGTTTCTTTCGATAGACAGTTTTTGATAAATTTAAATACAAATAAACAGCTTCTGTGGACTGGACAAAAATGGATTTATTCCATAGAAGGTCAATGGAGACCAGGAACTTGGATAATAATGCTATAAATGCATATTTTCATAACATAAACAAAGCAAAAATACATTCACTAAAGTTATTGCTGAAATAAGATTTTTTGTATCTAGATTTGGACAATATTCAACAAAATCATAACAAACAAAATTTATTTTTTTGGAAAACCAATTTTCAGAAATTTTTTCAAAAAAATTTCTGACAAAGAAAAAATCCAAGCCCATTGGTTCGGGAAACAAGACCGCACTTGCTATAGAAGGATCGAAAAAATCTAAATCGAAACTAAAATAACATGGATCGTCGTCTATTTTAGATAATAATGTATCAAAAATCGACTCTGGATCCGATTTCATTAATTCGTACGAATGAAAAACATTTATTTTATTTTTTTCTAAAAATTCCTTTGATTCTTTTGTATAAACCGATCTTACTCCAAAGATGAAGGTTTTTTGCGGATCAACGTATCCTTCTTCTATTGATCGTCTTAACCAAGTTCCATTTGTGTATTTTTTTCCTTTTGGTGTTTCATCCCATAGATCGTGATGGGCATCAAAGCAAACAAGAGATAGTTTTTTTCTTAGTTTTTTACTAAAATATCTTGTTAATAGATAAGAAATAAAATGATTGCCGCCAATGAAAAAATTGTGTTTCACATCTTTGATAATCTCAAAGAATTTAGCATAAAATACATCTATATTCTCATCGTATATTTTATTCAGATTTATATCTTTCAGATTTTCTATTTTTTCTATCGGATTATAATTTAAAAAATATGGATTTCCGTCTTTCAATGTTTCCAGTGAAGAATTTATATTATCGACCAAATTATCTGTTTTTATCTTAAAAGGAGTGTAAGAATAATTTTTTGTGAAGTTTAGTATAGTAATCATGATTAGATTATCAATCATTCATACATAAAAATCAACAGAAACATTTTGACTTATGATATTTTTGAATTATAATCAAATATATGAAAAAAATCAATTCAGAAAAAATATCAATAGTTTTAAGTAAAAATCAAATCGAGCAAATCATAGATTGTTTATCTTTGGTATATTCTGGATTCAAAAATACATCCGGATGGCTAGAAATGGAAAAAATTAGTTTTTCCGATTTCATAAAAGCAAATTTTGTTGAAGAAGAAATAGAAGAATTATATTCTATTGTCTTGAATTTGGAAAACAAGATAGAATCGGAAGAACACCAAAATAAACAAAAAGAAACAAATTTCGAAAAATCTAATAAAAGAAACATGACACAAGAAGGAAATATAGTTAGAATAGATTTCGCAAATAAAAAATCAGAAAAAAATATTTTATTAGATAACGATGAGTAATTTTATAGATCCTATAAAAAATATAATTTTTTCCGATAAAGGTTTAGATCTTTCCAAAGAAAAATCATATTTTTTGGATAACATATTCATAAACAAGAATATTGAAAATTTTTATAGTATCGATAATTTATTGTTTTTGAATTATGTGTATCATTGTATAAATTCAAGTTATTTTATAATAAACCCGTTTACAATAAAAGAAAAATTCTTAATTCCATTTATCCATAAGATGAAAAATCTTGGAATTAATATATTAATAGATAATAAATCAGAAAACTTTTCTAAAATAACCAAATTATTTCCAAAAGTAATATTCAAAGATGTTGAATTTAATTTTACGAAAAAAATAGAGAAACTAGATTCGGAAAATTTCAAAAATTTCTTAATAGAACGTGATTATAAAGGAATAACAGTAATTGGGGACATACATTCTGATATCGAATCATTGAAAAAATCTATTTATTGGGCCAAAAGTAATTTTAATTTTATGATATTTTTGGGCGATATTTTCGATAATAACTTCATAAAAACCGAAAAAATAAAAATCGAATTGATTGACATAGTTTATGATTTGATTATAAGAAAAGAATGTTTTATATGTTTCGGAAATCACGATATGAAGTATTTTAAATATAATCTTATCAAAAATTTTTCATTAGATAATTTGTTAACAATAAATAACATTGATTTATTTAATTCGATAAAATTATTCAACATCATGAATTTAGGTTCTGATTTCATCAAAATAGATAATTTCGTGTTTTGTCATGCTTTATGGGAAACAAACGACGAGAAGGATGATTTTTTCGATTACAAGAATAAAAAATATAAAAGAATTAGTGGAAAGTATAAAAAAATAGATAAGAAAGTAGAGGACGATCTATCTTGGATAGATAATTTGTTTCTGATGGAAAAAAATTTTACTGTTTTTATTGGTCATAAAATTCTAAGTACCAAATGTCCAAAAGCTATTTCCGATGAAAATTCAAATAATAAAATATATTTCATGGACACAGGGTGTAACAAAAAAGGAGTTTTATCTTCTGTTGACCTTGTGTTCGATAATGAAAAAAATTTAAGAATAAGAAATTTCAACGTTTGGGTGTAAAAAAACCATGGATTGTCTCATATTGAACGCAGATGGAAACATATTAAGTTATTTTCCATTAAGTATAAAAGGATGGAAAATAGCCATAAAAATGAAATACGAGGGCAAAATAGATGTTCTTTATGAATATGATATAAAATGTAGATCACAATATTTAGATTGGAATTTGCCTGCTGTTGCTATGCTGAAAAAATATAAAAAACCAAATACAAGGGTCAAATTTTCAAAATATTCGATTTATCTTAGAGACAATTATAAATGTGCATATTGCGAATTGGATTTGAAAAATTGTATGGAAATGGCATCTATTGATCACATTATTCCAAAATCTAAAGGAGGAAAAACAACTTGGACCAATGTAGTCACATGTTGCATAGATTGCAATACCAAAAAATCAGATAGAATGGATTTGTTGCCAAAAATAATACCAAAGGAACCAACCATATGGGAAATGATAGAAAAAAGAAAAAAACAAATTATTTTTGTTTATCACGAATCTTGGTTACAATTTTTGGATTGGGACAAAAAATTGATAGTCAAAAAATACAAAAAATAAAAATTGGCTTTTATTTATGTTAAATATAAAATATAAAAGTAAAGGAGAATAAAAACATGGAAGCAGCAAATAACAAAACTACTCCAGAAACAGAAAACAATCCAACACTTAATGTTCAAGATCTTTATAATCTTTTATTGATACTTGATTATGGATCAAACAATGGTTTGTACAGAGGGTGGGAAACCACGATGGCAGTGTACAATTTAAGGCAAAAATTGTATGATTTCTTGAAACATGTTGATCCAAATTTCGAAGATAAATTGAAAAATCAAAATCAGCAAAATCAAAACAATACTGATAACACCACAAGTGCTGTTGAAAATACAGGAACTTCTTCTCAAACAAAAGCGAAGAAGAAAAAATAATAAAAAGATATAAAAAATAAAAGAAAAGGAATTTCATGAACAATCTACAAAGACATTTCGGAATACTAAAAAACACAAATAAAAAAGTGGCAATTGTGTTTCACATTTGCCCTGGAACAACAGATAAAGCACTTGTTTGTGAATTAGAATCTTTACCTACTAGACTCGCAGACGCCGTTGAGTCTCTTTTGACATCGAAAGAGGCTCAAACTGGCCCCTTTAAGGAATTTTATCATTTATTGGCAAGAAGAATTTCCCCTGATTCCAGAAAACCACTAATAAATGAATTACATGAAAGAAGATATCTTTATACGGTAGATCATAACAATGTTTATGTCATGCCAAGACAAGGCATAAGCATTTTGTTAACTGATCTAATAAAAGAATTGAGAAATATGGGAGTTAATTTCAATCAAGAAGAATTGGAGAAAAAATTAATAGATAAGCAAGTAAATCAAGAAAATCTACAAGAAAATAAATTACAAAATGAACAAAAACAACAAGTTCTACAAGATGAAAATAAAAGCATAACAAAGCAGCAAAAAGAAAATTTGGAAGAAGTAAAAATAGATGATGAAAAAACATTGATAGTCGATGAAGAAGTGAACAAAACAGAGGAAAATTTGTATTCCATGAATTTAAAGAGACAGCAGCTAGAAGAAAAAAACAAAGTAGCTATGTCCATATTGAATAGTGCAAACAATGCCATGAACGAACTCGTTAGATATTTGGAAAAAGCTGTCTCGATGAATCCACAATTAAAATCTTACATAATAGAAAATTATGATAATATTGGATCAAGAGTTGTTCAAAAAGTAGAAGAAAAGAATAAACAAAGCGAAATATTATATAAAAGAGAAAAAGTAGTAACATCATCTTCTTTTCCTACTCCGAAAAGAGGAAGACCAATAAAAAAAGGAAAATAAAAAAATTTAATGAAAATATTAGTAGCAGGAAATAAAAATTATGGATTAGCGGAAGCTATAGGCAAAAGATTCAAACAAGCATATTTTTGTTCTAGAAGTTCTGGTTACGATTTTGATAATCCACAAGATATAAAAAAATTCATAAGTTTATCAATAGAATTTGATATAATCATTTTATGCTCTGCTTTAAATAAATTCAAACAATCAATTTTATTAATAGAACTATTTAATTTTTTGAAAAACAATATGTTAAATAACAAAAAAATCATTGTCATAGGAAGTAATTATGACAGAGTTAAACGCGGATTAAGTGCTTTTTATCCTTTAGAAAAACAATGTCTTAGACATATATCAGAATGTTTATCGATGATTGGCGTATATGATAATGCACCGAAAGTTACTTTAATAAGTTTTGGCCTAATGGAAAATAAAAAAGAAAAATATCCGGATAGAAAAACATTAAAAATGGAGGAGTGTGTTGATTACATAGAATGGGTTATCAATCAGCCTAATCATATTCATATAAATGAACTAAGTATAGATCATTTGCAAAAATTATAAAATATTACAAATTTCCCACGCGACAATAGAAAAAGCAGAAGAAACATTAAAAGATCTTATGACGCCGAGTTGTGGGATAGAAACAACGATTCCTTCGTTGTTCTTAAACTTGTTTAGGAACTCAAGAGGAATACCCGAAGATTCATTTCCGACGATAATACAAGGTGTCTTATCTTCCAACATTTTTTGTAAAATTTTATTTCGCAAAAAATCTCTCGTTTGAGGAGAAAGTTCGATCCCCCCTTGCTCGCAAATAATAGGAAACAAATTTCTTTCTTTTATGTATTCATAAACCAATTCATAATCGATATCTGACTGGTCCTTTTTCATTAAATAGGATGTTTCGATGTCAATATACACATGAGAACCAACTGTAGATCTTCTGTCATATCTTGGTCTACCTAAGATATGGATTTTAGAAAATCCCAACAAACTAGAAGTCCTGATCATAACACCTACATTAAGATCGCCTTCGATATTTAAAAGAATGGCTTCTAGATTTTTTGATTGAGATTTTTGAATATTTTTTAGAGTCTTTAAATCCAAACCCTTTAAATTATCGTGAATGTTCCATGAAGGATCACTGTTTTTTGCGAGTTCTTCATTAAGCTTTTTCTTGAAATTAACTGTGGATACGAAAACCTTATCATTCATAAAACCAAATATTCTATTTTTTACAAAAAAGTCAAGAACTATTTATTAAGAATAAAATCCTAATCAATTTTACTTTCATATAACCTAAACTGCAATATGGTTTTTATCTTAGATAAGTACTTTTAAATGATAAACAAACAGAAATTCCATCAAAAACCAAAAGTTTAAATTACAGAAATATAATAAAGCTACTTATTTATTGAACTTTTATTTATAAATACACAAAATTGATAGTTAAAAAATCATAAATAAAAACATACGAGATTTGAATTTACTCTTTTACTATGATAATTCAATGAATTTTATAATTTACATGAAAAATTACGAAAATCTTATTTTAAGTTGTTTTTAGTCCAGACAGGCTTTTTACCTTTTTGTTTTTTTCTTACCATATTTCTTTTTCTGTTGACTAATTTTTGTTTTTGTTTTTTGGTTAATCTTTTTGCTTTTTCTTTTGGTAAGCATTTAGGATAAGCTTTTTTGTTGTTTTTTTCTCTAATTTTTTTATTTGCAGAAGCACCACATGGGGGATGTTTGTTTCCTTCTTTTCTGGAAATATCGACCCATTTTTCTTTGAACCAAGTTCTTAAATTTTCGTTTATTCTTTTCTTTTTTCTTTTTAATCTACCTAGACAGTGTGCTCTTTGAGAAAACCCTTTGGGTTTTTTACAATTTATAGATTTCTTATATTTTTCAGACCACTTTTCATTCAATAATTCAAATAAATACATTTACTATTATTTATTTACATAAATATTTTTTTGATTGCTTATTTCAAAAAAAGGTGTAAAATAAAAAAAAATGATTAAAGATTATTATAAAATTTTAGGAGTTGACAGAAATGCTTCCCAAGAAGACATAAAAAAGGCATATAGAAGTTTAGCAGTAAAATACCATCCAGATGTAAACGATAACTCAAAAGAAGCAGAAGAAAAACTAAAAGAAATAAACGAAGCTTACAATACACTAAAAGATCCGGAAAAAAGAAAACAATACGACAACTCTTTCATATTCAATCAAAATTTCGGTGGATTTGCTAGGAATTCTCCTTGGGGAGATGAAGAAATCATAAAAAACATATTTGACATATTCGATAATCCTTTTCACGGAGGCAGTTTTTCCTTCACATTCGGATCACATCCATTTCGTAATAGAATACAACCAATAAGAATAAAAAGATATATAACATTAGAAGACGTATATAACGGAAAATTATTAACCATACAACATAAAATTCAAAATGAAATCAAAGAATTTCAAATAAGGATACCCAAAGGTTTTCCAGGAAATGACGAAAATTATGGTTCTTTTATTTTGAAAGGACAAGGAGAAAAGATATCAGAAAAAATAAGAACAGATCTCATAATAGATGTTTTTGTAAAAGATCATGAAATTTTTTCAAGAAAGGGATACGATTTATATATAAATTATACAACAGATATATTAAATGCATTTTTTGAGCAAAAAATAGAAATACCTACAATAGAAGGAGGAAAAATCTTAGTCAATATCGGACCTTTTCAACAAAATATGGTAAGAATAAAAGAAAAAGGATTACCGTTTATGGGAAATGAAAATAAAAGAGGGGATTTATATATAAATTTGATTTATAATTTTTCTAAATATAGTAAAGAACAGCTTGAACTAATAGACAAAGCAAGAAAAATCAAAAACTAAAAAATTCCTAATCTATTTTTTCGTTTATTTTTTCAATTTTTACTCTATAAGTATATTGTGATATTTTTTTATAATCTTCTTTTGCTTCTTCTAGATTAGTATATTTTTCTTTTATTGAAAAGTATTTCCCCAAAGGGGTATCTTTGGCTTCTTTGTTTTCTATCAAAATTTTATACATTTTTTACTCTTTCGCTTTTTTAAGTTTAAAATAAAAAAGTTTTAGAAGAATCACATTTTTTGTTTTTAATTTTATGGGAAGAGAAACTCGATGTTGATGTTTCTCTTCCCTTTTTCATAAAATTACATTACTAAAGCAGTGTTGGAAGATTTTTGTGACATTCTATTTCTTCGATTTGTATTTCTGCTTTTCCTTTCCTTCAATTCTTTCTTGTCGGTTCTTTCTGCCATGATTACATTTTTGTCTTTCCTAAGACGAAGATTGCCAACTAACAATTGTGGATTAATAGAATTGATATTCTTTTGCCTTAATTGCTTTACAAACTCAATGACTTGTTTTCTTGTCGGTCTCTTGTTCCCCCAAGAAGAATAAACATTCATGATATAAGAATAGATACACTCATCTGGCTTTGACAAAAGATATCCGAGACCAATGCTTCTCCTTGGTTGAAGCTCATGATTCAACGCAACGAAATCATCATTGAGACTATTAATGGTATTTCTCACAGAATCATAAAAGTTTGACCATCTCCTCTTGAAGAGAGGTACAATGTTGTGCCTGATATAATTTCTGTCACAATATTCGGGATCATCATTTGTCGGATCGTCGATCCAATCGATATTATTTTCATTGGTAAGTCCTAATGATTTCAAATATTCTCTGATTTCTTCTCTTGTTACATTCAACAAAGGACGAACAATGATTGTTTTACCATCATAAGGGCTTTTCGAAGTGAAAGTCATACTTCTTAAGCCACGAATACCAGACCCACGCATTAATTTCAGGAACAGAGTTTCTACCTGATCATCTAAATGATGAGCTAGGACGACTGCACTTGCTTGTTTTTCGCTCAAAACTTCACAAAA
>JANWZV010000030.1 GCA_025061805.1 Candidatus Dojkabacteria bacterium
ATCATAAAAAACTATTAGAACGTTTAACTAAATACAATAATATAGAGCTTATTAAAATAATTGATCTAATGAGAAAACAAGACATATTTGCGACAATTTTGGAGATTATATATTCAATAATCATTGTAAAAGTTTTGATGATAGCATCTGATTTGGGAATAAATGAAATTGTATTGGATGAAAAAATAGAAAACATTAGAATAAGAGATAGATTTTCCATGGAACTAAAAAAACTAGGTTATACAATAACAATAATATAGATAGTATAACTACGTGTCTTAATGAACTATAATAATTTAAAATTATATTTTTTATTATTAGAACCATGGAAACAGATACAGTATTTCATAAAATAGTAAGAAGAGAAATACCATGTTACGTAATTTATGAAGATACAAACTTTTTAGCATTTCTGGACATATTCCCATTAGCAGAAGGTCATACTTTGCTAATACCGAAAAAATATTATAGATATGTTTGGGATGTTGAAAATTACTGTGAATATCTGGAAACAGCAAGAAAAATAGTAAGGCATTTTCAAAAAATAACAAAAAACGAATTAGTTTTTATGAAAATAATAGGTACAGATATACCATATGCCCACATTCACATTATTCCAGGTAACACACAAAAATACGAAGCTAGACTAACAGAAGAGGATGCAAGAAGAATAGTAGAAAAATACAAAATGATTTAAGTGATATAATTTACATGAATACTTGATACATATCATGATAGCATGAACCAAACACTTACTGAAAGACAAAAAAAAATTTTAATGGTAATAATACGAGAGTTTATAGAAACAGCAGAAGCAGTTGGATCAATTAGTCTATTAAACAAATATAACTTTAATATAAGTTCTGCGACCATACGTAATGAAATGGCAGAATTAGTATATGCTGGTTTTTTATATCAAAAATATACTAGTGGAGGTAGAATACCCACAACAAAAGGATGGAGATTTTTTGTAAACGAAATACTAAAAGATTTACCGGTAGTATTGAGAAAGTATCAAAATGACGAAATAAAATATTATCTATCCTCAATAAGCAACGATAGCAAAGTTTTGATTAAAGAAGCCATCTCATTGTTACATAAAATGACAAAATCTACATGCGTTGCAATTTTAGAATCTAATATATATTACTCTGGTCTCTCCAGTCTGGTAGATATACCAGAATTTAAAGAAGAAAGTACTGCATTAAACAAGATACTTGAAATATTAGAGGATTACTCCAAGCTATCACGAATATTAAATGCTGGTTTACCAGATAATGATCTAAACATTATAATAGCAGAAGAATCTGGTATTGAAGATTTTAATGACTATGCAATAGTTTTTTCTGAAATTCGTATAAATAACAAAAATCTAGGATATATAGCTAGCATAGGCCCAACAAGAATGAAATATGACCTAATTATTGGATGGATAAAAAATATATCAGACATCGTAAAACTAGTTTTAACGCAAAATCAATAATATTTTTTAAATTTATGATAATTTAAAAATACTTTAACAAATACAGTAGCTGAATTGTTTTATTTTAGTTTTTATTAAACAATACATGTTAACAATAGTTTTTCTTGTTTTGATTGCAATTGGTTTGTTTTTTAACTTTTTTGGACATAAATATCTAAAAAAAACGTTAGTTTTATTAGGTTTTCTTTTTGGTACAGGAATAACATATTTAGTTATAGATATACTGACTACAAACATAAACATTTACACGATTATTGGAATATTAGTAATTGGGATAATGTCAGCATTTGGTATTTCTTTCTTCTTTGAAATAGGATTATTTTTCATAAGTTTTGTAACCAGTGTAATAGGTTTTGCTTTTGTTACAAGAATATGGGAAAACTTTTCTTTTTCATCAGAAAAAATAATATCACTCATACTTGTAGGGATTATCGGGGGGATAGTTAGTTTATTTATAAGAGGGCATATATTAAAAGTTTTTACATCAATTCTTGGTACTATACTGATTGTATTAAGTAGTAGCCTAATTCTCGGAAATTTTCAAGATATAAACATAACAGAAGACTACATAGAAATTATTAACTATCTCAGAAAAAATATAAATTTCCTAGGTTTTGCATCCATAACAATATTTACGATGGGTATTACATACCAGTATGGCTTAGTAACCAAGCTAATAGAATTAGTAAGAAAGATACATTCAATTGTTAACAAACAAAAAAGCTCGTACATTGAAAGTAATGCGGATGATATTCAAATTGAATTTGAAAACGTTCGTCACAAAAATATCCAAGGGAATCTAAACCATAGAATGCAAAATACTCCGCAAAACAATATTGAAATTGAAACTAAGATTACAAGGTTTACTATGCCTAAATACGATAATAACATTGGAGAAGTATATAAAGATAGAGAAGTAACAAAAAGTAATTTGCAAGATCCATATGAAGCAAATAATTCAAATAGTTATACAACCAATCAGCTAGAACAACCTGTGCAAAAAATAAGTAATATTAAAAATAGATTTGATTTTGATAAAACTGATAGTAACAGTCAAAGTTTAGAAAACCGTCTTCAAAAACTTAAATTTAGAACTAAGAAATAGTAATCATAAAACATAGAAAAATATAAAGTAGGAAAGATAAATAAGTATAATATATGGACTCAAGGGGACTCGAACCCCTGACCTCTCCAATGCCATTGGAGCGTTCTAGCCAAACTGAACTATGAGCCCTTAAGCTTTACTATCACAAGCTCAGATTATTATGTATTTGTTAATATCTATGGGATAGTAATACCATTACACCATTTATATCTAAATCATTTGTAAAGTCAAGTATGGAAATTTCTATAGTTGATTGGTTCTGTACTGCATCTATTATATGTAATCCTAAAATTAAATCATCTCTTGTAATATACCAGCCAAAAGTTTGAAAATTTGACCTAAAAAAATCTTTAACATAGTCAATAGAAGTATTTCTCACAACAAATTGAATATACACATTGTTTATATTCGAATTAACATATTTTTTAGATGAAAGTATTACATAGTCTTTTGGTATCAAACTTAAATAAAAATTATTGTTTGAAAAGTCAAAATTTTCAGAATATACAGAATCTGTATTCAAGATTTCATTTACACTAATATCGTTATTATAATCTTGTCGATTAGAAAGAATCTCCAAAAACTGATTTTTTATGTCACTTTTTATTATCTCTAAAAATTGATTATTTTGATCTTTGTATATATCAACATCAGTAAGTTTTACTTCATTATTATTAGTTTTATTTGAACTTGTCTGTACGTTTTGAGTAAAAAATACAATAGTACCTAACATTACAAATAACAAGATGGCAGAAATAAACAAAATAACTTGTTGTTTTATAAGATTTGATGAAGATTTACTAATATTCATAGTTTATTTATTAATAGTTGAAACTAAGGCAATAAACAAATAAAATATCTATACTTACTTATTTTATACTACAGTAACACAAAATACTATACAAATAAACACTACAAAACAAAAATTTAGTGAAGCAATTTTAGTTGATAGATAATTTTTATTCTTATGAAATATAGTAAGTTGTTTGGTAAAACCCAAAAATACTCTAAAGAATATGACTCCAAAAATGCCACTTTACTTGTGAAAGCTGGATTCATAGATCAAACAATGTCAGGAGTATTTAAGTTTCTTCCTTTAGGTTATAGAGTATTAAAGAAAATCGAAAATATTATAAGAGAAGAAATGGATAAAATAGGGCAAGAAATGTTACTTACAGCATTAAGTCCACGTGAATTTTACGAAATGACCTCTAGAGATTCAATAGATATCTTATTTGAAGCTAGAGGAGCAAATTCAGAGTCAATAAAGAAAAATAACAAAAGTTACATTTTAAATCCCACACACGAAGACAATATAACTCCAATGGTAAAACATTTAATCAGGAGCTATAAAGATTTGCCTATATGCTTGTACCAATTTCAGGTTAAATTCAGAAATGAAGCTAGATGTAAATCTGGACTACTAAGATGTAGAGAATTCATAATGAAAGATCTATACAGTTTTCATTCTACAAAAGAAGATCTTGAGAAATACTATAACTTAGTAAAAGAAAGTTACATAAGAATATTTGATCGTTTGGGTATAGGCCATATTACACATTTAACATTAGCATCTGGAGGAGATTTTACGGATAATTACACTCATGAATTTCAAGTAGAGTGTAGTAGCGGTGAAGATTTGATATTCATCAATAAAAATGGCATAGCTTATAATAAAGAGATAGCTCCATCTAAAGCTCCTGTATATGAAGATTTACAGCCGATGTTAGAAAGAAAAAAGATTTATACTCCGAACACACAAACAATAAAAGACTTGGTAAATGTTATAGGTATACCTGAACATAAATGTATAAAAACTATTATATATGAAGTCGATTCGAAAGATTATGTAGGAGTTGTACTACGTGGAGACTACGAAATAAACGAAAACAAATTAAAAAAGGTACTAAAAACTTCAAAAATACGTTTGTTAGAAGATGAAGAAATTTATAAACTTGTAAAACTATCTAAGGGATATATAGGAATAATAGACATGCCGAATAAAATTAAAACAATATTTGACGACTCGACTGAAAATATTAAAAATTTTCTCTGTGGTGCTAATGAAGAAAATTATCACTACATAAATGTAAATTGGGATAGAGATATACCTAAACCAGACAAATTTTATGATGTAAAAATTGCGAAAATAGGGGATATAGATCCAGAAACTGGATTACAATATACTGTAATTAAGGGCGCAGAAGCTGGAAATATATTTCAATTAGATACGAAATTTAGTAAAGACTTTGAGTTTACATACATAGATGAAACTCAACAAACAAAATTTGTGTACATGGGTAGCTATGGCATAGGACTAACGCGTCTTATAGGTATTATAGCAGAAGTATTGTCTGATGAAAAAGGACTGGTTTGGCCAGAAAACATAGCACCATACAAATACCATTTAATTAGTCTAACTAACGACAATAGAGATACAGTTTATAAACAAGCCGAAATGCTTTATAATAAATTGATAGAAAATAATGTAGAAGTGTTATGGGACGATCGAACAAATGTATCAGCTGGAGAAAAATTAATAGATTGTGACTTAATTGGTATACCATATAGAATAGTCATTAGTAAAAAATTAGCAGATCAAAATTTAGTTGAAATCAAAAAAAGAAACGAAACGAAAACAACAGTATATGACTATGACAAATTTTTAAAACTTGCTTGCTTCTAAAATTGTATTCACTTATTTATATTTTTTTATCTCACACTGCAATAATAAATTAATTAAATAATAACAACAAAATTACTATTTAGCTAGTCAAATTTAATAACAAATTACGATTTAATTTTCTGGTTTTGTATAATTTTGTTTATTTTATTGTACGTGTCTCTAGCCCATTTGGATCTTTCACGAAAGGAAACTATTGGAGGAATATATTTCTTGGTAAACAAAGTATATTGTTCATCCTCTGGATCAGTAAATATATTACTAAGTGGAATGTCACGAGCTTCTTCCACATATTTCAAAATAAAATCCAAATCTGGATCTACAAACTTGATCTGTTTTACTGGATTATATATACGATTAGGATGAATACCTACCATACCTGATTGCATTTGCCACTGGTAGTAATTAATTGCAAAATCAGCATCTATCAGTTGACTAAACATATAGTCAGCTCCTAACTTCCAAGGTTGTTTTAAAACATATGTTAAAAATGACGCAACTAATGCTCTCATACGAAAATTTAAAAAACCAGTTTTTTTAAGAGCTCTCATTGCTGCATCTACTAAAATATATCCAGTTTTTCCTTCCTTCCAAGCGGTAAAGATGTCTGGATTATAGTCATAAATTTGATCATAAAAACTTTCAAACGCACTATTAACAGGCTTATTTACAATACTAGGATTATCATTCAATTTTTGAGTGAAATGCTGGTTCCAAAACAATCTAGATAGAAAAAAGTCTTTACCTTTATAACCTAAAATATTTATTTTTTGATAAACATATTTTAAAGAGATAGTACCAAAAGAAAAATGAACTGATAATCTCGAAGTATATCGTTCAGCAATATATGGTTTAGATATTGCTTTTGGATAATTTTTTATATGATTAATAAAAAAATTTAATCTTTCTTCTGCTGATTTGCTTCCTCCTTTTTCTGACGTAACTTTATCGTGGCTAAACTTTTGTAATATAGTTTGTAAAGTCTTTAATTCATCATGTAATTTAGCGTTATTGTAATTATGTTTTTCTATACGTTTTAACGTATATATCTCTGACTCAAAATAATTTTTAGCATACTCTTTCCAATTGTCCTGACGCTTTGGCCTTTGTATTGCATCGTTATCAAAAGAAAAAAAACCTAAACTTTTTGCTAATTTATCTCTTTCAAAACCGTATAACGAGTTTGTGTCATTGTTATAATATACTTCGGCGTTCAATTCTTGTTTCATTTCCAACAGCTTTTCTATGGGATTACCGTATCTAATAATTAGCTCGGAGCCAAGTTTTTTGTATTGAGCTGCCAAATCTTTTATAGATTCTATGAGAAATACTATTCTAGAACTACAATACGTAGAATTGTTTTCTAAAAAAAAAGGATCAAAAATGAAAACTGGATAAACTATTCCATTTTTAGATGCCATAAATAATGCTAGATTATCAATTGTCCGTAAATCTCTTCTGTGCCAAACTATTATATTCATTTTTATTTACAAAGGTTAAAAGTTTTTATAATAAAACGTTGAAAGTCATTCAAAATAATTTTATACTACTAAATGTAATAATTAGCTATTACTTTAATTATACTTATGGCAAAAAAGAACATAATACAAGATATGCAAGAATTTAAAGATTCTACATCCAGCGGACATAATTCATTTACGGCTAATAGTTCTACAACAAAATTTGTTATGCCTGATTTGTATGCATCATCAAAAAAAATGTTCAGTACAACATCAAAACCTACAGATGGAATAAATTCTAGTAATGCCAACCCCGGTAAGATAATGTTTTTAATAATACTAATAGTTGTGATTGGGATGGGGTCAGCTTTGATAATTAGAAATCTAGCAATAAATAACCAAACCGATCAAATAAATAATCAAAAAAGTAAAGATATATCAACAAGTATAACTCCAACCCAAGAAGTGATTCAACAAACGAGTAAGAGCTTAGTAGTAAATAATGTACAGCAGGAAGACTCTTCTGCCGAAAATCCGCCAACCGTTAATTCGTTTACTGATTCAATCATGGTGAAAGGAGGACAGAACACCACTAACAAAGAAAGAAAGTTACTAAAAATAGAAATAACTCAGTACACAACTTTTAATAGAATAACATTTATATTTGATGATAGTGACCTAAAAGTTCCGGAATACATTATACAGTTTGATGATATTAAAAATATAATAAACATTAAGTTTAATGGATTAGTACAGTACGAAAAAGAATTGACTCAAGATACAAAAATAAATGGAATACTAAAAGAAGTTAGATTTGATACAATAAACAAAAAACATATTTTGCTATTTAATAACAAGTTAAAATACAGAGTCTTCGATAAACAAAATAGATTATTCCTAGATTTTGTCTATATAAATATAATTAATACTATAACTCCAACTCCTTCCCCTACACTAACAACCACACCAACTAGTATTCAATCAAACAATATAAAACCTACCCCACCATTTTTTGAAAATCAATTTTCTATTAATCAACAATATATTAGTAACAATATAAATAGTAATAATATACTTCATAATACATTTGCAGTAGAGGACGAAGGATCATATTTTGAATTTATATTTGCATCGAGAAATAACGTAGGTAACAATTTTATTCCAAATTCAACTGCATACTGGGAAAACGACACAACATTAGTTTGGGAAGTAGAAAATCTAGGTAGAACGTTTATGTTTGATAGTCAAACACCAGAGTATAAGAATGAAATAACTGCAATGACTATACAAAATAATATAGGAGTAAATATGAGCAATGCAAATTTCATTAAAATAAAATTAAGATCTTATTCGAATGGTAAAGCTGTTTATGAAATCAAAACAAAAAATAAGTCTCAGTTTAGGATATTAGCAAAAGTAGTAAATATACCAGGTTCAGGGAACTCTCAAGGCATTGCAATACAAATCAAAGACTAGTTTATTAATCGAATTTATATAGATAAATTCAAAACACACAAAGCAAAAAATGATATTTTCTTTTAATAAAAAATTATTAAGTACAGTATGTAATGGTATTCTCTTTCTAATTTTTATAGCCTTGATAAACACACTTATAGTCGTTTCTATAATAATTTATTCACAGCATAATAGTTTATCAGATAAAAAAGTCGTTAGTAGAATTCAAGAAATACTTAAAAAAAATGAGATTTTTAATAATACATTTGAAATAATAATCATTGCCAACGTAGAATTGTCTGTAGAAGATGACAATAATCTTATTTTGAAAGATGAAAAAGAAATAAAATTAACAAATACATTAAATACATTCTTATCAAATAACAAGTCAGACGAAGAATTAGAATTTGTTGTAGATAGATCAATCATTTTAGATAAACAATTTATCATAGAAAACATCAACAGTAAAAACTACAAATTTTATTCATATAGTCAAAAAGGTAAGCTACAAATAACCACAAGCAGTAAAGACTCAATTAATCAATTGTATACAAGCTTATTAGAAAAAATAGCAAAAAGCATATATGATATGTATAAAATAGAAAACATTGATAAAAGATTGAATATAACTTTTGAAAAAAATACATTCATGTTACTAGAAATATTGTTTGACTACACAATGAACACTATAGAGTCATACATAATTTCATTTAACAGTTATTTACCAATCTTAAGCATAAATTTATACCAAGAACCAAAGTATAAAATGCAAATTCAAGTCAATCAGATACAGATAAAATTAGATATGCAAAATATTAAAACACAAAGCTAAATTCTTTGATACATGTCCAGTATTTGTTGGTTTAGCATTTCTAAAAACAAAACGTAGCCTACAGAAGCAATGTATCCACTTTGCTCTTTACCTAATATATTACCAGCTCCTCTAATTTCTAAGTCTTTATAGGCAATTTGGAAACCCGCACCTAAATGCTGATTATCAAATATTGCATTAATCCTTTCTAAGGAAGATAGACTTCTTTTCTTAAAAACATTTTTTTTATTGGGATTGTTATTATTCGAAAGTCTATAAAAAATGTATGCATATGACTGAATATTAGAACGACCTACTCTACCACGTAGCTGATATAATTGTGCAAGTCCAAAGTTCTGTGCATTATTAATAATAATTGTATTAACATTTGGTAAATCTATACCATTTTCTATTATTGTAGTAGATATTAGACCATGAAACTTTTTATTTATAAAATCAAACATTATATTTTCTAGCTTGTTTGGAGATAAATTCGCATGTACAACTGCACAATTAATATCTGGCAAAATCTTTTGAATATAATTATGCATGTTGTATATGGTTTCAACTTTATCATGAACAAAAAAGAATTGCCCATTACGTGATACTTCATTACGTACAGCTTTTATTAAAATTTCTTCACTAAATTCTGATATGAATGTTTTAATAGGTTTTCTGTTAAAAGGTGGCTCTGATAATATAGAAAAATCTTGTATGCCAGATAAAGCCATAGATAGAGTTCTAGGTATTGGAGTAGCAGAAACACTAAGAACATGCACATTAATATTTAATTTTTTTATTTTTTCCTTTTGAAGAACTCCAAATTTTTGCTCTTCATCTATTACTAACAAACCTAATTTTTTAAATTTAACATCATCACTTAGCAACCTATGAGTACCAATTACTATATCTATTTTCCCTTTTTCTAAAGACCTGATAACTAGTTCATTTTTTGCTTTTGTATTTAATCGACATATTACATCAATTTTAAAATTTGTATTTTTGAATCTGTCTTTAATTACATTATAATGTTGATATGCTAATAATGTAGTTGGGACTAAAATTGCTGCTTGAAAACCATTTTCTACTGTTTTATAGACAGCCCTACAAAATACTTCTGTCTTTCCAAATCCCACATCCCCAATTAACAAACGATTCATTGGTTTTTCTTTGTTCAAATCAGCAAAGATTTCTTCTATTGCTTTCAACTGATCCATAGTTTCTGGATACGGGAATTCCTCAACAAACTTTTCATAGTTTTGAGAGTAGCTAATTGTATCAATAATACAACTTTTTGCAGTAGCTCTTTTTAAGTAGTGTTCAAATAAATCCTTTGCCAAATTCTCAATATTTTTTTTTACTTTAGATTTTGTATGTATCCATAAATTATTTTTTAAACTTGATAATTTTGGAGAAACGCCATCATAACCTAAGTACTTTTTAATTTTATTAATTTGCATAAAGGGGAGTAAAACTTTATCATCACCATCAAATACTAATTCAATATATTCTATACAATCATTGTTAATATATTCTTGTACTACACCATTATAAATAGCAATACCATAATCTTCATGTACAACATAGTCACCAACAAATATTTCGCCTTGTAGTTCGTCTATTAAGCGCTGAATATTATTATATTTTTCAATCTTGTTACAATAAGTTTTTTTAATGCCTTTTATATACAGAGACCCAAAGATCTCTCTATCAGTTAAATAAAGTATTTTATATGAATCACTAATAAAACCATACGGTATATTGGTATCAAATATTATACGTATTGGATCAAATTTATCTAAAGATTCTACCTGCAAAAAATACTTTTGTATATCGCTAATTTGATTGCGATAGGAATCATATAATTCGTTACTCTGTATAACTATTCTGTATCCCAACGTAGCGTAATGAATTATATCTTTTTTAAATTTTTGTATATCTTTAAAATAAATTGGAGCGTATGTAAAATCTGTAGTTATCAACTCAACGTTTTTGTATGTTTGTAGTAATGTTTTTATATTATTGTCTAAATATGATAAAAAAATACATGCATGATCACTTAAACTGCTAAAACTTTCATTTGTTAGTTCCAAAGAAGAATATTCCGCATTACTTATAAAATAAAAAGGAAGATATATCTCATGTAAGATGGTATTATTATTCCCTAAACGTGCTTTACGTAATTGGCTAAATTCAAACTCAAAAAATAGCACATCTTGATAAACTGGTAGTTTTACTATTATACTTTCTCCTCGTATTGCAAAATCTTTGTATTTTTCAGGATAGTTAGTCCTACTAAAGCCATATTTGTTAAAATAGTTTATGATATCTTGAAAAGACAAGTCTTTTACATTGACAACTTGTAAGGCATTTAAAAACTTTAAAATATCTAAAGAAAAAGACCTAGAAAATATCTGATTTTTTTGTCTACTTATAAAAAAATCTATAGTATTTGACAAAGTTTTGACAAGTTTTATTTTCATGAGAATGATTTACTATAAAAAAAATAGTACAAAAACTTAGAAAAATATAACATAATATATACCATCGCATATTACTTAACTTAAGCTATTTATGTTTGAAGTGATGATTGCAACACACATTACTTAGCATTTAAATAACGTTTTATTTTTTGCTTCGCACTTTGGGTTTTTACGAGCTTTAGCCAATCTACATTTACAGTGGGTTTAGCCGATAACAATATTTCCACTGTATCTCCTGTATTTAAAGTATATTGTTTATTTACCATTTTTCCATTGACTAAAGCACCACCGTAATGAATACCAATCTCAGTATGAATTCTAAATGCGAAATCTAATGGAGTAGCTCCTTTAGGTAAACGTATTAATAAACCTTTTGGAGTAAACACAAAAACACTATTCGCAAAAACTTTGATTTTATATACATCATTATTAACCACATTTGCATTTTTCCATCTAATTAAGTCTTTTGTCCACGTAAACGTATTACCGGAATTTTTTTTAGAACTTAGCATTTTGTAAGCGATATGGCTTGCAGGTCCGAACTCGTTGTACTCATGCATTTCCTGTGTTCTTATTTGTATTTCGAGAAAACAATCTTTATAAATTATTGCACTCTGAATTGATCTATATCCGTTTTCTTTTGGTTTCATTATGTAATCATCATATTCAGTTGGATCGTGTTCCCATTGAAAATGGACTAAGCCTATAGCCATGTAACATTCTTCTACTGTTTTTAATATTATCCTTGCAGCTAACAAATCTTTAAGTTTTTTAAAACCATCGATTGTAATTTTTGTATTTGTTGGTTGTGTATATTTTCTTTTTACTTTCAAGTAGGAGCTATATAGACTTTTTACTCTTGTTTGAACTTCTAAATAATCGATTTTTGCTTTTTTTAATAAATTTTGTAAGTCTTCTTTGAATTCTTCTAGGATATCTCCTTTTTCTTTTACAATACTATTTATAGCTTGGCAAGTTATATCGTATTCTTCTTTATATAAAACCTTGAAAGCATTATCTTCTAAAACACGCTTAAAATACCCGAGTCCTAGATATTCACACAAAGGAGCATATATATTCATTATTTTATTAGCAGAATTAACAACAATATCAGTGTTCACATTTGTAATATTCAAAATATTATCTAATTTTTCACTGATTCTAATAATTACTATTCGTACATCATCTGTTGCAGCCAAAATTAAGTCTTTTATGTTATTACTAGTTTCTTCATAAAAAGAGGAATATTTTTGAGATAACGACTTTATCGTAGTTAGTCCGTCTATTATGAAAGCTACTTCTGTACCAAAATCTTTGTCAATTTGTTCTAAACTAAGATTTCCTTTTTCAACTACATCATGAAGTAGCGCACAAACTATTGATACTTCATCTAATTTTAGTAAAGCAATCAATTTCGCAACATTTAAAAAATGTATTTCGTATGACTCTCCAGATATTCTATATTGATTTCTATGAGCATTACTAGCAACTTCATATGCTTTAGAAATAAAAGACAAATCATAGCTTATATTAGATATGTTAAGTATGTCTACTAATTCTTCAAAGGTCGTAATTTTTTTGTTAAATAAATCATAAAACTCTCGAAAATTCATACATTACATAAAAATTAAGACTTAGATAAAAACTTACGTGCAAACTCTAGACCTTTTTTTATCAGTATAGTATCAAAATTTTCATCTATACCATGCATATTAGCATCTTCATTCCCCAAGCCAATTGATACTACATCTATATTTAAAACTCTTTGTAGTATACCTGAAATTGGTACTATTGCACCACAATATTTAAAAAAGACCTTTTTTTCATACACTTTCTCTAGATATGATTTTATCTCTGGAACTACAGATGAAGAAAAATTTAAGTTTACAGGACTTACAGGTTCATGTACAATTAAGTGAAGTTCAGCAAAAGGTGGCAAACTACTATATAAAGTATCCTTTATAGCATTTAATACTTTATCTACACTATGAAATGGAGATATCCGTACATTTAACTTTGCCTCTGCATAGCCTGGTATAGCATTTCTAAATCCTTCACCTTGGTAACCTCCTGTTATTGATGTGATTTCTACTGAAGTAAAAAGACCAGTAACGTAATAAAAATTGTGATCCTTATATAAAATATCTTTTACACCTGTATTTTTCTTAAGAACGTCTAAATCAAATGGTATATCAGCTATATCAGTATAGAAACCATCTATATTAAATTTTAGTATATTATTACTAATACCTGATATATTTACATGGTAATTTAGATCATATAGTTTTGATAATAATTTTACTAAAACAGTAATTGCATTTGGTATAGAGCCACCGTACAGACCTGAATGATTATCTTTACTACTAGTTTTTAATTGTAAAATAATATTAATAATACCTCTATATCCTGCGTCAATTGTAGGATGTTGCATCGTTAACTCACCGTCAGAAAACAATACAAAGTCTGCTTTCAATAAATCTTTATTTTTTAAAATTATATTTTCGATATTATTTGATCCTGTTTCTTCGTTACCTTCTATAAAGAACTTAACATTATACTTTAATTTGCCTTCACTAATTAATTGAAAAACTGTGTAGACATAAATTAGAAACTGACCCTTGTTATCTGTTACTCCTCTACCGTATATTTTATCTTCAGTTATACGCAATTTAAATGGATCGGATGACCAACCATCACTTATTTTTGCTGGTTGGACGTCATAATGTCCATAAAACAAAATAGTTTGAAACTTAGGATCTACTGTAAATTCTGCATAAATTACTGGATTAGAATTTTCATAGTTTATAACTCGAGTATAAAAATTGTTATCTTCGAAAAGTTTAACAATATAATTGGCCGTATATTCTAGTTCTTTTTTATATGCAATATCCGTAGATATTGATTTAAAAGAAACGAGCTCACTAAGTAAGTCAATAAATTTTTTGCTAAACATGTAAATTTATAGATAAAATATACAATAAGAAAATTACAATAAGCCAGAAAAACGTTACAACACTACATTATAACACTAGTAAAAAATACACCAAAGGAACTACAACAACAACATAAGATACACAATTTTAGTATTTTACTATAATGCTAAACGTACCTTACATGTTGTACAATTTGTACCTAGTAGCTTTTCCAACTCCTTCAGTTTTTAATAACTTTTTACGAACCAAGTCACTTAAATCTCTAAAAGCCGTCATTGGGGAAACTTCCATAATATGGCAATATTCTGCTCTTTTAATCATTGGAACATTTTGTAAGTACTGTAATATCTTCAACTGTCGCTTATTAAGGTTCAAAAAAGGCTTTTTCTTGTTCTTTTCTTCCTCAATTAAATATTCCGTCATTTCTCGTTTAATATTCATGTATTCTTTCGCAATGGCATCCAAAAATTCTTCTAACCAAAACTCAATCGAATGATTTACCTTAGAATAATATATACTTTTTTTTAATTCTTCTTGGCTAGAATACAGCATTCTTGAAGTAGAAAAAAAATTTTTAATTCCGTATCCGTACTTATACAAGATGAAATCAATTATTGCAACAATTGAAATAAAATTATTTGTTATGAATGGTTGAATTTCTATTAACCTAAATACAAACAGGCCGATTTTTACAAGAATTGGCAAATTATTACTAATATCATTATACCATTCAAACAATGAATTTAAAGATTGTGTTACTTTTTCTTCGGTAGTAATATCATTATCAATAAAATCCGTCCAATTATATCCAGTTTTTATATCGTTAGGTAAACGGTTTCTAAATTTAAGCGTTGGTGTTTCTCGCCATGAATAGGTAACCAATTTATGAATATGAAATATCGAATTTATGTCATACTCCATATATCCCTCTGAGGCTTCTGAATATGCAAAATCCATATAATTACGAAAGTTGACCAACGTAGTAAACACATCGGTTGGTAAATTATTAGGTTGTATTCCACTAACTATTTTTTGACACTCTTTTATATTATCAAGTTTGTAATTTTTAAAACTAGCAATAAAAAATAGATTAAGTGCTTTAATTTTCATTTGTAAAGTTAACTTTGTATTGTATGAAATTTCTGTCATAGAAATAGTTGTTCTGAGATTCTCAACTTTCAATAAGTTGTTTACTAGCAAATCTGTGTATTTAAATATTGGTTGATACATAAATTTAATGTAATTAAGGTTCTAAATTACTATTTTACATATCTTATATTGTTATTTAGTGTATTTACAAAAAAATCATATATTGATGGCAAAAATTTTTTTAGATAATAATAGTATTTCAAGTTTGACGGTACAATAATCTTATCTTTTTTAGTAAAGAAAGTTTTGTATACTATTTCAGCGACTTCTTCTGGATTCAATACTTTACTACCTAAAGAATCTACATCTAAGTTCGCTTTTTCTTGGTTGAAAAAATCTGTTCTTACTGGTCCTGGATGCAAGGTTGTAACAATAACATTATTTTTACTTACTTCTAAACGTATTGAATCTGCAAATCCAGTTACAGCCCATTTGCTAGCGACATACACTGACCAATAAGGGATCGTGATTAAACCTGCAATTGAAGACGTTATTATAATATGTCCAAACTTTTGTTGTGTCATCACATTAACAGCATATTTTGATACTAAAATCATTGATGTAACATTCAAGTCAATTATACTTTTGATTGCTTCTACGGTCATGTTTTGTATTGGCTTTACGAAACCTATACCAGCGTTGTTAAAAACTGCATCTATTCTATTGTACTTCAAAAGTATATCATCAAACATATTTTGTATGTTGTTAAATTTAGTCAAATCTAAGCTATATATCGTACTCTCGCTACCACAATTACTAACTTCATTTTGCAATAATTGTAACTTATCCAAACTTCTAGCAACTAAAACAATTTTGGCTCTGTCCTTGGCAATACGTAAAGCTACAGATCTCCCTATACCGGTTGAAGCACCAGTAATTACAACAACCTTATCTTTAAATTTCATACAAGTAATTAATAATAGCTAAGTATAAACTGATCATGTCGAATAAACGAAAAATACACAAATATGTACAATAAATTATATTTAGTATATGCTATGTACATAAACTAATTATATTTCTTGTATGACTAAAACAAGTAATATGTAAGTAATATTAAATAAATATTATATATTAAAAAACATGAACTGGAAAAATTTGTTAATTATTTTACTAATAAGTGCAGTGTTTGCTACCACTTCACTAGTTTTATATTTTCTAACTGGTCAAATTTTATGTTGTGGAATTTTGTTTTTACAAATACCTTTGCTTCAACTATTTAACAAAAGGGATATTCAACAAATGACTGCTAAATAGATGTTTTTATCACTTTAAATATTTTCGAATAA
>JANWZV010000031.1 GCA_025061805.1 Candidatus Dojkabacteria bacterium
AATTTTATAGACCTTATCAAAACTAGAGGCTAAATTACTATTGAGAAATTCATTCATAAATGAACTAAAATCTTAGTTAAAATTTTTAGTTTATTAATACCAACGTCTAAACCAATGGTGAGCCATGCTGGACTTGAACCAGCGACCCCGGCTTTATAAGAACCGTGCTCTAACCAACTGAGCTATTGGCCTATAAAACACAAATGTATAATTAGTTAATTATATAATATACGTGTTTTGTACTTAGATATTTTAACACAAGTAGTATATAAAAAACAAACACTATTCAGATATTCATGGTATACGTACAGCAAGTTAAATAAATTGTTTAAAAGCCAAAAATATTGTCACTAACATTAGTAGAAAGGGATTTTGATCCTTTATCTGTATTTGCTTGTTTTGTAAATTTGCTTCTCGTAACAATTTCCTGCTCTATTAAATCTCTATCTCTACCATATCTTAGTTTTGAGATTTTTTTTATTTCTTCGGCAAGTTCAAAATTTGGTTCAGATATCATATCATAAGGTGACTCACCCCAATAAGATCTTAGAGTAAAAGCAGGTGTAGGCTTACCATCAACCAATATTTTTGCTATACCAGTAGCATTTTGTAATTCTCTCAAATCTTGTTCTTCGAAATTACTACCCTGTAACTCTTTTAATAAAAATGCAGAATCGTCTGGCCCGACTCGTAAAAACATTTTGTTACCTACATTTCCAAATATAGCATCTCTGAATTGAGTATTACCATTGCGCACTAATTGACCCAAATACTGATGTCCTACCACTAAACCTAGCTTGTACTTTCTTGCTTCAGATAGTATAGTAAGTATTCCGTTTGTCAAAAAATTTTGAAACTCATCAATATATAAATAGAAAGGGGTACGTTTAGACTCATCCACGCTTTCTCTTTCTAAAGTATTTACTAAAATTTTGCCCACAACAATCATCCCAAGTAAGTTAGTATTTCTGTCACCAATTTTGCCTTTAGAAAATTTACATATAATTATTTTACTTTCGTCCATCGCCTTACGAAAATCAATTGTTGACTTTTGTTGTGCAACAATCGGACGTACGTATGCATTAGTTATCATTGGTGCTAATTTCGAAGTTATGTATGGTGCTAAGTTTTCTAGCGACAGATCTCTATTAGCTTTTTCAGCCTGTTTTCTCCAAAAATCTATTACTTCTGGATTTTTTGCTTTCGATAACTTATATTCTCTATACCCTTGATCTATGAAAATGCGCGGAAAATCCAGTAAAGTGGATCCAGATTCAGGATCTTCAGTTAGTAGTAATATACCATATCTAAAATACTGTTCAAAAATAGGTCCTCCAGTAGTTCGTAAGTCAAATAGAATATCAAAAATATTTAATAACTCATCTGTTGCTCTAGTTTTTGCTCCTTCAGAATCAAATTCAAGCATGTTTAAACCGAACGGCCTTTCAGTATCTGAAGGATCAAAAAAAATTACATCATCAACTCTTTCGGGAGGAATTTGTTGTAATATTGTTTCAGCATCAGTACCATGTGGATCAATCCAACAACAACCGTGTCCTAACTTTATATCACGTATCATCATACCAGACATAAACTTAGATTTACCAGTACCAGTTTGTCCTATTACATAAAAATGTCGTAATCTGTCTTCAGGTTTTATGAAAATTTCTTTAGAAATTCCTCGATGTGTATTTTTACCTAAATACATAAAATGATCATCAAAATAATTTGTCACAAAATCTGGAGCTGGTGCTGATTTTGATAACAGCCACTTGATATGTGGAGTTTTAATGTTTTTGTTAGGGAAATGGTAAATTGTGGCAAGCTCAGAAGTATTAAGTATCATAGTTTTCCTTGGTATTCTATATATAAAATCGTATACAATAGTTCTCTTTAGATTCTCATCGTTAATTTTTTGCAGTTTATTACCTCCTTCTTTTGAAAGCGGATTAAAAGTACTTAAAATGTTATTAATATGTAATTCAGCAGCATATTTTTCTTTTGATACTACAACAATTCGTAAATCGGTATAAAAATTTGGTTTTGATATTTTATTATCAATCATATTTATTGCTTCTTCATCTATTTTTTTACTGTTTGGTTTTGAGTTATTTTCATCTTTTTCTTTAGATAGTTTTTCTCTTTGTTGTTTAACATATTCTTTTACTTTGTTTCTCCAACCTTCGTCTACTGGAGTTATAACTACTTGTATACAAGCTGCTTCATCATCTACAAGCTTACTCATTGAGTCCGTGATAGCAGACAAAGGATCAACTGGCAAGAATTCATATGACTGTAGTGGAACTTGTGGATCCTTTACTTGTTTTAACATTGCATATGATACAAATGCATTTTCTTTAAACAAATTATATTCTTTTACTTTTTGTATTTCTGCCAAAGGATAACTTCCATTAATATTTCTATCTACGATGCCTGCTATTTTTTTTGGACATACAACAAAAAATCTTATACTTTCTTTAAAAGCAACTATTTCGAAACTAACAAAATTATTTGCACTTAGTAACTTTCGTATATTTTTTAACTTATCTGCTATTGTGATTAGGCCAGCATACATCTGCTCTGCTGCTTTTATTTCTACATCATTTGACTGTGGTAGTTTTACTTCGAAGTAAACCAAGTTTAAAGACTTGAGCTTTAATAATTCTTCTTTTAAACTCTTAACCAAAATATATAGTGCAATATAAAAAATTATTAGCACTACTATTCCTATACATATAAGTAGAACTAAAATAACTGCTTGGTTCATATATTAAAGTATTTAATACAAATATTTTCTGTTATTAAATATTTACTTAGTTAAATAATTATTTACTAATATTTTGATATTCTTCTAACCATTTTTCGAATAAGACAGCTATCCACGTATTAGAATATGATGTTTGCAGAGATCCTTTATATCGTTTCTTATAAATTTCTATAAACTTAAGAATTTGATCTATTTTTTCAATATTAAAATCAACATCAAAACCTATACCATAAGGTTTATAAGTAGTTTTGTTAGCAGAAGGAATTTGTGCCCGCGAACTAGTTGTATCTTTATTTGAATCACTATTCTTAGTTAGTTCAACAGTTTCTTTTTTCTCTGATTCCAAACTACGTTCGGTTAATTCTCTATTTACAGAGGGGGATTCAATATTGTTTGGGGCTGTCTCTGCTAGCGGGAGTTTAGTAAGATTATTTATATATGTTTCTACATCTTGAAACGAAATACTATTATCAGGATTTGCGGTAGATTCAATATTATTTGAAGAATTAGGAACCCCTTCAAAAGAAATGGAGACACTATTTTTTTTTTGTATTCTTTTAGCTACCTGATCTCGTAAAAAAAGATAACCTACAGTCATAGTTACAACTTGACCGTTTGGGGCAATTAATAAAGGTTCATTTGTATTGGGATCTATTGAATGCAATTTAAAGCCTACTTTGTACAACAAAGACAATATTTTTTGTATTTGTTCTCTACTTAAGTTATTCATTATAGCTAAATATAAACATTAAATATCGTAACTTAGAAAAATATTTTTTTATTAGACCGTATTTCTTTTTCAATTTCCTTTTCTTTGATAAGCCTTCTTTTGTCAAATTTTTTTCGTACTTTACACAAGCCTATTTCAAATTTTATCAAACCTTTATCGCTTATAAAACATTTTAACGGTACAACTATTCCTTTCTTTTCTTTTAAAAAAGATAATATTCTATAAATTTCATTTCTTTTAAGTAACAATTTTCTATCTCTTTTTACAATTTGAGCATTACTAAAAATTAAACTTTTTGGAGGATTAATTGTGGCACTACGTACATAAGCTTCATTATTTTCAATACAAATATATGCTGTACTTAGGTCAAGAGATGAACTTTTTAACGACTTTACTTCCCAACCTAATAATTGTACTCCAGCTATCAAACGATGATATATTTCATAATCTATATTTGCATTTTTTTTGATCCAAATAACTTTCATTTGAAACTTAAAAAGATAATCCTATTATTATCTAATATATATATTTCTCCTCCTTCTTCATTAGAGTATTCGTTTAAAATAACTTCACGTATATTAGAAAATATATTACCACTACCAAGATATTTAAATTGTTGCCTAAATACAATATTCTTTACATTATCCTGAGTAATTTCAAACAGTAAAATCCTTTTATTAATTGAATCACCAACTACCATATATTTCAATTTGACATCAAACGCAGTAGCCGTTTTTAGTGAATCTAGATCTTCAGGTAATAAATTTTTGTATGTCTGTGGTGTAATCGAATTACTCCCACCACTTAAATATCTTTTAATTCCTTGTCCTTTTATTAGAACATATATTTCATATGGTACAGCTATGTCTATTGCATTCGCAAAATCTGGATCAACACGCCAATTAGGCGGATTCGTAGTAACATAGTTACCTCCTCCGGACATGAAAGAGTTACCAGATGGTAATCTACGATGAATATATGCATTAGGTGATGTACGTAATTCATATATAGAACCATTAGTAAACGTTTCAGCTGCAACAACATTTATAGTATCCTGATATGGAATATTAATTTTTTGAATTGCATCATTATTGGTAGGATCTATACGGATTATGGAATAATTTGTTGAGCTATCGTATACCAAAATCTTTTGATTTGCATCTGTAAATATAATTCTTGGTGAAATAAAATTATTCAAATTATTTGTTGATACAGTTGTAATAGAATTGTTATTCACATTAAGCTTATAGACATTATTGTTCTTTATATCTACGGCATAAACTAACTTTTGACCAGTAATACTAGTAAAGGCTATATCAACAACTTCAGATTGTGGAAATAGTCTAGTAAAATCTGCCAATATACGCAGATTAGTTTCATTTATTTCTTGCAAGTTTAATACTTTATTGTATAACAAACTTAAACTTTTATTTAGATTATGTAATGATGCGACAAATTGTCGATTATTTTCTAAATTATTTATATCAGACGTAAGTAAATTAATTTGTGTATTTAAATTATTTTGCAAGTTGTTGATTTTTTTTATTAAATCCAATTTGTATTCGATGTTATTTAAGTTTACAGAATGTGCTGCACTATCTACTTGGTCAAATTCTGAGGCTAATTTGTACAACGTATTTTGAATTTCAGCAACACGTTGTTTTTCTATTCTTTCTAGTTCTGCGTTTCTAAATGTGACAAATAAGTATATACATAGTACACATATACCAATGAATAATAATCTTCTGTTTCGTTTTCGGATATCGTGTTTATTTAGCTTAGTATATCGTTGATAAGATAAATTAAAGCGTAATAATAAAAATTGGATAAAGGTTTTTAAAGTACCATATGTTTGTTTAAAGATTTTTTTAGTAACTACAAAAAACGTAGTGTCTTTATGTAGTATACCCGCAACAATTTTTTTATATATTTTTCTAGATAAATTTACATAATTCTGAATTAATTTATTTGACTGACTTATACCAAATAATAATCGACTTTTATAGGAATTAACAAAACTAATTAAACTTTGTAAGTTAAATCTAATTTGATTTGCTAAGCTATTTGATTTAACACGAATATAATTATTACTATCTGTATTTGATTGACCATAATAATTATCTGCTAAAGATTGTAACGTGTTCTTTTCAATATGATCTACATAATTTGCATTCGAAAGATTAGCTTCTATATTATTATTCTTTTCAATACTAATATTTTCAGGTATATCTTTTGCGGTTAATTCAGCCGTAGAAGTTTTTTTATCATCAATTTGTACATTTACTACTTTTTCACTTTGGTCATTTTGTTCTTTCCAAGGTAGTGATTTGTCAGCAATTAGTAAAAAACTACCACCTACTGTAGGAATTACTTGGCTTAATAAATTTAGATCTAAGGTAGCAGATAAATTCACTAAAAAATCCAAATTTTTACTAACAAAAGAACTTGTCGCCAAAATAACTCGATCATTCTGTTCTACTTTTAAACTACCTGTTTTTGCAAAGCCACTCATATTCAGATCAATTAGACCTTTTGATATTTCAATAAGTTTATTATTTCTAAATAAGAAAACACTACTTTCTCCAATAACACATATATACATGTATTCACCAGTAAATATAGTTATTACCATTTCCATGTCTATACCTTTTTGAATAATTTCTTCTTCTTTTGATAACAAAATTTCCATTTTCGTTTTCATTTTCCATATGGCATTCTCTAGTTTTTCTATATTATCTTTATACTGATTACTATTATTCTCATAAAAACTTTGGATGTCATCTATCAACATTTTTTCAAATAATTGGATATTAATATCTGCATCTGTTGTAATTCTAGTTAATACAAAAAGTTCGTATCGTGGGGAATAATTAGGATTACTCACTGATGAATCGTATCCATAAATATTGCTCCATGTTCTTTGATTGTTAGGACTGACATAACTAAATACTCTATAGTTCATAACTTTATATCACTAATAATGCTAAATGCTATTAACAACATAGTTTATTGTATAACGATAAAAACGATTAAGACAAATAAGGATAACAAAAAATATATATACTTAAATATTTTTAATAAATTAAAACTATTGGTACGAATAATATTAGATACTCTAGAAATTTTTGATATTATAAATAAGGTATAGAAAAGATGTAGCAGAGATAAAAATATACCTATTCCTTTCAAGATCTGGTAAAGCTCAAACATATATATTTCTGCTATAAAAAATACGAATTATTTAATGTCATAATATTTTTTAGCTATAGAAACTAAGTTATGTAATATAGTACGCACTTTGTGTACTTGTGGTATCTTTTCTAAATTTAATACACCATTGTCAGAGCTTGTTTTAGCAATAATATCACCATAATCAAAAATTACTGCAAAAAATCCTTTTGAAGTTTCTTGTATGTCTTGAATATTAACTAAAGGTGCCTCTTTAATAGAATATCCATACCAAGGACTAAAATCTATATCAATTATTCTATCATTAGTAACAATAAAGATATCGTAATACCAATCAATAATATGAATAAAAATATAAGTAAACATTATTGAATAGTAAAACAACACAAATCCGAATATAATACTTATCGGGACATTAATTGTAATATTATAATTTAGCAAATTTAAGAAAACCGGAAATAAAAAATAAATTATAATAGGTAACAACAAATAAAATATTGATTTTAGTATCCACGGCATATTTACTATCCAATCAGATCTAACCAAAAGGAAGATTTCTTCATTTTCTTTTTTGTTAACTAGTATTGTATTACTTGGTCTATATAAGACTTCACCAAGAAAATTAAAGTTTTTTTTAGGTACACAAGACAACATTTCTCTTTTACATTCTATCAACCGATTTTTATCCATTGCATTGTCTGTATACATACTTAACAATTACTAACACAATAAATGTTACTTTAGTAATACATTTGTAAAATTACAATTTATGTATAAAGTAAGTTTGACTATATATATAATCATATCGGCCACTTTCGTTACGTATATTATTTTCATATACGTAAATATTCCATATGTATTTAAACCAGTATCCACCTATAACGTGAATTCTACCATCAGTTGTAAAGAGTTTAACTTTTGAAACTCTTAACGAAGGATCTCTTTCTAAAGACATGTATCTGTAATTAGTGTTACTTAAATCAAATGAACTTATATATGTTGAAATAGAACCAAATTTACTAGGATTGTTAGCGACAAACATTAACAAATTTCTTATATCCTCTAAAGAATATGCTTTTGTTTTATATGTCCAATTATGATATGGGCCTTTAGTTGACACATCATTATCATTTACAGATCTTAAATATGGGAATGGATTCCCATCACCAGAAAAACTTTGAAATACAGTTTCATTGTTAGCTGTACCAAAACCCTGATTGTTCTCAGCAGAATAAACTGCTTCGATTAAATTTCCATTATAAGTAATCACTTCACCTCTTGTCTCATCTACTGCCCATCTAGAATCATAATTAGGATTGTAAACTTGACAATTTACATTTGTACATATACTCCTACCATTTTTTGTATAAAATAATGCATACGTCCTATATGCTACGACTAAAGCTTTAATTGCTTCTTCTGGCCAGCAACCAGACGTTGCATATTTTCTGGGGTTATGTGCAACTTGCTCAGGCGTACCACAAGCTCTAGCTCTCGGTGGTAATATTTCTCCTTGTCCAGCAACATAATCTTCTATATTCATAGGTCCATACCCTTCCACATTAATTGTAAAATTTTCATATCCCGATCTTACTTCAGTATTTTGATAGTAAAATTGTAGTATCTGTTTATATGACCAACCATTCTGGGCCATTCCATGAGCTCCTAGCTGACTTAAACCTACACCATGTCCTTGATATAAATCACGACCACGACCAAACACTACAAAGCCTTTATTCTCTTCAAATGTATCCAAATAAACACCATTACCAGCACTTTGTATGTTATTGTTTTGTAAAAGTAGTATTCTTTCCCTTTCTTGAGCTATTTTTTGTTCTATTGACAAAAATGAGAGATTTTGTTGAATATTTCGTCTTTGTTGTTCTAACGTATTAATTATATTAGTTGTTTGACCAAGCATTGAAGTTAGAGAATTTAAGTAAGCTTCTAATTCTTTTTTTTTCGCAAATAATTCTTTTTCTCTAGCAACAAAAGTATCAATTTTATTCTGTATATCAGTTATATCTTTTTGTATCTTATCTAGCTGCAAGTTTAAATCGTATAACAACTTTGTTTGTTCTTGGAACAATTTAATACGATAAAAATCTGTTAACTTTACATCTAATCCATCATTTAACAGCACATGAAATACATCAAACCTGCTAGATTTCCAATTTAAGTAATCAAGCTTTATATTTTCTATCAACTTATACTCTTGAATCTTTTTTTCTAACTTCTTTATACCAAGAAGATTTTCAATTTCACGTTTTATTAGCTGATTCAACTCTATCTCTTTTTGTATATGATTTATTTGATTTTGAATAGAAGGTATATCATTTTGTGTAGTTGTAATTGCTTGTCGAAGATTTGATAATTCTTGATACTTTTGATTAATACTTTCTTTTAAATTTTTTAATTTTTGCTCTTCTTGTTGAATTAATTCGCCAATTTGCTGAGAAGAAAGACCATATATTGTACTAATACTTAGGTAAATTAAAGAAAACGCAAGCAGAAACAAAAAAGGTACTTTTATGAATTTGTTATTTTTGCTTCTATTACAAGATATCGTCATAACACACATTTTAAATGTTTTAAACCAAGTAAATTGTATATATAAGATTATTATATAATGATCTTATTTCAGCAATAGCATCGTTATATATTTTAGATTTTTCATAGCTCATATCGGCTACAAAAAATACTGGAAAAAGTCGAGTGCCTAAAAGATATAAGTTTTCTCTTTGTAATAACAATTTTTTTAATTCAGTTTTTTTGTTGTTAATTTCTTTTTCGTATGCGATATCAATCTTTAAGCATTCAAATTCCAAATTCTCTTTTTGAATTTTTAATAGATTTCTCTCCTTATCTAAAGCACTTTTATCGTATGTGTTCTTGTTATTTTGATTGCTATTGCCACTAACACCATTTTGATCGTTCTTATTCCGTAAGGTAGCAGTATTCAAAATATAGTTACAAATATGGAAATTGGTTTTGTATAGCATAAAACTATCTCCGCCAATCACAGATTTTGTTTGTTCGCGAATTTTTATAATCTCTTCTTGATAAGTTTTAATTAAAGCCAAGCTAAGAAATATATCATCATTTTTTTTATCAACTAAACGCAACACATTCAAGTATTGTTTTTGATTTGGATCATTTGTTATGTTGATGTACTTATAATTATTGTTAGTATTGTCGACAAAATTATAGTCTTTAAAACTATTATTCAAAATATTTTTAAATAAAAATACGGGTAGCAAATTGTATAAAAAAATTGCAACAGAAGAAATTAGTATTGGTAAAATATTGTAAGATAAATATGCAATAATTATACCTATAAATAATTGCAATGCGGACAAAAATAGAGATATTATCTGAAATATGGCTCGTTGTTCCAATAATGCAGTTTTACTATCACTATTAGTAATGTAAACATCATTGTTTTTATGACTAACTTTTACATTTTTTAAACTTTGTACCACGTTTGATATCTTGTTGTACTTCAACTCGTTATATAAATCATTTATATTTTTTGATATCACACGTTTCTTTTCTGTAAGATTATCTATAACTTTTTTAATATAATTTAAGTATTTAACTTGCTTGAATATGGAATTATCTATAGTATCAACAATACTACGCAATTTTTCTAACTTACTTTTATAAAAATCCAAATTTTGGTACCCATTTGATTCAATCAAGAATTCATTGTTGTTTTTTTCTATCTGTGCTAGCTTCTGGTCGATTGTGCTAATTTTGCTTAAGATTTCTCTATACTCAATTAATTTTGTTAGTTCACTTTCGGTAAACTTTGCATTTTCTTTTAATTCCATAGAACTTATATCATCTTCAAGAGCTCTTATTTTGTTATCTATATCAGTAGTAGTCACACTTAAAAAGTATTTTTGGTTTACTTTTTTTTTGTAATCTTCGTAAGTTAAAAAGGTGTTACTAAAAAATTCTGGAATAAAATCTAATTGAAAGTCTTTTAAAAACAAACTTTTAAGATCTATATTTTCCTCTACAAAGTTTTTAAAAACTCTAAAACTTTTATCTATCTTTGATTTTACAATTTGTATAACAGAATAAAAATCAGAAGATTTAAATACTATACTGAAAACAATCGTATCTGTAGATAGGTCATAATTATTTATATCGAAAATATTTAATAAATCATAATACTCACGTTGAGATAAAGATACCGTCTCGTTATCGTTATTTAATTGTTTCATGTTGTAGAAAAAAACTATTTTATCCATATGGATATTATAAACCTGAAAGTTAGTATATTTAAACTCTGATTTCTTATCTTACAAAATATTCAATATTATCCACAAACTATATATTTTGATACGTAATTTGCGTATCAAATATATTGTTTATGATAATTAGTAAACACTAAAAAGTAAAATTTCAATATAACTGATAAACTACATATATGTATACAACTTTTGTACTTATTTCATTTATTATTATTAATAGTTTGATTTAGGGGAAATCTTAGAGAGACGCCATCTTTCTATTTCTTTATGATCACCAGAAAGTAAAATATCTGGGACACTTAGACAATTACCTTCATCTGTCACAAAAATTTTAGGTCTAGTATATTGAGGATATTCTTTATGTAAACCATTATGAAAACTTTCTATGTGTAATGATTTTTCGTTCCCAATCACACCAGGTAACAAACGTACAACACCGTCAACTAAGATCATGGCAGGCAATTCTCCACCAGATAAAACATATTTACCAATACTTATTTCTGCATCACATAAATAATCTGCAACTCTCTGGTCTACTCCTTCGTATCTAGGAGCAATTAATACTATACGTTTTAATTTTGTTAAACTACTTAATTTTTTTTGACTTAATAGCTTACCTTTCGCTGACATTAAAAATATACGAGTATTATTATTTTTTTTTGGATAAGCACCTATATCTTTTAGACAACGATAAATCGGTTCTATCATGAATACCATACCTGGACCGCCACCATACGGTCTATCATCAATATTCTTACGCTTTCCTAAGCCATATTTTCTGAGATCATGTACATATATTTGTACTAATCCTTTTAACACAGCTTTATTTATCAAACTGTATTCAAAATAACTATAACATTCTGGGAATATCGTAAGAATATCAAATCTCATACATAACTGAGCTAAAAATTTAATCTCTTATCTCTTTTACGATAGAGGGATGATCTTTTAATAATTCTTTTTCACCATATAAATCAAATTGAACAATTATAGTATCAGAATTGATTGACAGGACTACACCTTTGCCAAAGTACGGATGTCTAACTTTATCACCTATAGACAAAATAGTACTAACATCTTTTTTGCTTTCTTGACTACACATATTTGAACGTACATTAGTATCGTTCAAATTATAATTCAAAGATCTTTCTACGTCATCTTCTAAAATCAAGTTAGAATTAATAATATTTAACAAGCCAGAATTGATTTCTTTAACAAATCGTGAAGGTAAATTATTTTGTAAATAACCATACATACGCCTTTTTTGTGCATACGATAAATACAAACGTTTTTTTGCTCTAGTAACTGCCACATACATTAGTCTTCTTTCTTCTTCAATCTCTTCGTCAGAAAACATTGCATTAGCATGAGGAAATATATTTTCTTCTAATCCGGGTATAAAAACATTATCAAACTCTAGCCCTTTTGCAGAGTGAATTGTCATTAATATTACTCTATTTTCAGATACAGTAGATGAATTTGAGTAATTGTAAGTCCTTGGTACATTTTCCATTAAAATCACTTCATTCAAAAAAGACTCAATCCCTTCCATGCCATACAAATGATTATATTTTGACGCCAAGTTAATTAACTCTAATATATTTTGAACCTTGTCCTCTACATTATTATTTGTAGTATCGTTACTTTGTAAATACTCGATATATTTTGTTTCATTTAAAATATATTGAATAATTGCTGCTGGATTTAAAAGGTCAAGTTTATTTAAGACTTCTATAAAAAGCTGTCGCACTTTGTTAAAAGCACTTAAGCCATAAAGTTCAAGTTCGTTAGTTATTAAAAATTCTAGCATTCCAGTATTCGCTTTACTAGAATATGACTTTAAATTATCTAACGATTTTTCGCCTATTCCTCTCTTCGGCGTATTAGCTATCCTACTAAAACTTATATCATCCTTTATGTTATAAATAGATTTGACATAGCAAATTATATCCTTTACTTCTTTTCGCTCGTAGAAACCTATATTACCAAAAATTTTATATGGTATACCATTTTTTACTAGTTGCTCTTCAATTAATCTTGAAAATGCGTTAGTACGGTATAGTACTGCAATTTCTTCAAAACTACTGTTACTACGTAATAACTTTATATTATTTACTATCCAATGTAGCTCATCATATTCATCTATAGCTACATATAAATCTACTAAATTACCTCGCAAATTACTCGTCCACAATTTTTTATCTTTTCTTTTCGTATTATTACAGATTATTGAATATGCTACATTTAAAATATTTTGCGTAGATCTATAATTTTGATCTAAAGTTATTACTTTAGCATCTGGGAAATCTTTTTCAAAACTAAGAATATTATTAATATCTGCGCCTCTAAAAGAATATATGCTTTGATCATCATCTCCTACAACAAATATATTTTGATGTTTTTTAGCTATAGTTTTTACTATCATGTATTGTGCATAATTAGTATCTTGATATTCGTCTACCAAAATATATTTAAATTGCTTTTGTAATTTATCCAAAACTGTAAGGTCATTCTGTATTAATACACATACCTGCATTAAAAGATCATCAAAATCTAAAGAATTATTTTGTTTCAATAATTTTTGATATTGTTCATAAATTTTTGCGACTATTTCATGAAAATATCCTTTAACTGTACTAGAATAAGCATTAGGTAAAATTAAATGATTTTTTGCAAAAGAAATGTAACTAAGTATTGTAGAAGGATTAAATGCTTTGGATGATATATTAAGTTGTGACATAGCTTCTATAATAATCTGCTTTTGATCGTAGGTATCGACTATCGTAAATTTACTATCTATACCAATAGCTCTCCCATATTTTTTTAAGATTTTTACACAAATTGAATGGAACGTACCTATCCACAAATTATCTAAATTTATTTCGTTTGACAATAGGCCAGCAACACGTGATTTCATTTCATCAGCAGCTTTATTTGTAAAAGTAACTGCCAATATGTTATTAGGTTTAAATTGTCCAGTTTTAATTAAATATGCTATTCTATACGTCAACACTTTTGTTTTACCGGAACCTGCCCCAGCAATAACCAAAACTGGGCCATGATTAGACAAAACAGCCTCTTTTTGATTATTATTAAGAGAGTTAAGATCTAACATAAGTTCATACCACAATTAAACTATAATTTGTAAGTTTTTAATATTATTATCATGAAAATTAATAATTTTGTAATTCTAACAATTTTTTTTATTCTTTTATCTACGCATCAAACTCACGCTCAAGTTTTAAATACTTTAATTCATCAAGAATATATCATCTCCTCAAGTTCTAAAGATTCAGAATCAGTTGAAATCATAGAAACAAAAGAAAGAAAACTAATAAATCAAACTTATTATGTGGAATTGACACCAGAAAACTCTAGCTTCATAATAAGTAACATAAAAAAAAGTAATCAAAGCATAGAAACTTTAATGGAAAACCTAAAAAATAGCGAAATAATTGATGAAAATAATAATAAAATTGCATTCACATACAAAATTACAGAAAATAAAGACATAATAGTATACCCTAAATACAATAAGTTGCTACAGTATAACCAAACATCAAAATTAACTTTCAAATATAAAAGTCCTAGTATTCTTTTTCGCAATGGCTCAATAGTAGATATATACATAGGTGGACTAGGAAAAGAGTTTAATTCAAACAATACTATCGAAAATATACAAGTCAAGTATACTTTAAAAATAAGTAAAAATTTGGGAGAAATTTTATTTGTATTACCAAAAAAAGAAATTATTAGCTTAGATGAAAAATTTAATTTTATTACGTATAATACAGAAGAATTAATTGGCAAAAGCGTATGGATACAAATTGGTAAACAACAAAATTATAGTTTTGTAATAGAACAAGAATACGTAAAAACTTCAGATTTTCCTTTTATTCTGAATGAGTACACAATAGTTGTACCAAAAAATTTTGATAATGGATATATAAAACAAAATGTATTTTTTTCCGAAATAATACCAAATCCAAGTAAAATAGTAAAAGATGAAAATAACAACTTGTTTTTAGTATTCAAGATACCAGCAAGTTCTAATGGTAAAATAATAATTAAAGGTTACGTTAATACTAGAAAAAAAGATAATTTAGATTTTTTAAAATATAATAATCTAGGTAATTTAAGTGACATAGATAAAGCTATAATTGATTCCTACACAAAACCAGGCAAATATTGGGAAGTAGATTCGGACTTAATAAAAAAAGAAATAAAGGACATATTTGTTAAATATAACATACCTGATAATGAAGATAATATATTCAAAATATCCGAAATAATATATGGTCATATAATAAAAAAAATAGATTATAGTGTAGTTAAAAAATATGGTCTAAATGAGAGACAAGGTGCAGTTAAAACTTTAGAAGGTAATGCAGCTGTTTGTATGGAATATTCAGATTTGTTAATTACACTTTTAAGAGCTGCTGGTATACCAAGCAGAGCCGCATTTGGATATGCATACTCTAGTTTAGATAATGTTATGTTTGAAGAAACAGAATCTACTATTAATCATCAATGGGTTGAAATATATTCTCCAATAGTAAACAAATGGCTGCCTGTTGATCCAACCTGGGGTGAAAACGGATTAGAACTAATAGCAAAAGATATGAATAGATTGTATTTATATCATACCCACAAAAATCCATTAGATCCATCACCAATGCAAGTTAATTATGTAGTTGCTGACAAAAATATAGTATTTCCAAAACAAAAATTTACAATTAATGTAGTAAACCACGAAATTGCATGGGACCAACTAATTAGTGAAAATGAATTAGATAAAATAATAGAAAATAATCAAGATATTTATCTAAGAGAGATCTTTACAACAGTGAGTAATACATTTAATAATTTTAATAATCAATTAGATTCCTTAATAATACAAATAATAAGAACTCAAGACAAAAGTCTGTTAAACTTAATTAAAATATTGGCTTTTATAGTCATTTTCTTGATAATCATAGTAGTCGTTATCATTTATAGATATGTCAGAAAATGAAAATAAAACTCTGTTTACTAGTCTAGATGATAATTTAAATATTCAAAGTTTTAAAGTACTATATACTTGGTCGTCAAAAGATAGGCAATGGGAAGAAAAAGATAAATTTTGGTTTGCATCTTATTTCTTATTTTTTGTAATCTTAGTAGCAATAGCAGTGATACTTGGATATTATTTATTAGTACTATCTATTATAGCTTTTGCTTTCTTATGGTTCATACAAGCAATTATCCCACCACAAGAAGTTGAGCATAAAATCACTACAATA
>JANWZV010000032.1 GCA_025061805.1 Candidatus Dojkabacteria bacterium
TCATTTTTTTGAGGTATGGCAAAAACGCAAGGACCGACATACCAACCAAGTAAAATGAAAAGGATAAGAAAATTTGGATATATAAAGAGGTCATCACAAAAACATGGCTTGAAGGTAATAAAATCAAGAATAGCAAAAGGTAGATATTGGATTACTTTATCTAGTAAATTTGATAGAGTAGAAAAAAACAAAATGTTTCCTAGGAGTAGATAATCCCATTAGATTAGAATAGTTTATCTTGCTACTAAGCACAAAATTTATAAATATTTATAAATCTAGTCTACTAGCATGATATTATAATCGTACGACTATATATAGTTTTTTAGTTGTTTTACTAAATCGTTAATTTTTATTATTGCATTTTCGTCGTTTATCAAACTAAGATAGTGTATTTGCCGCTTTATCTGTTCTTGCTTTAATAATTTAAATACTTTCTCTATTTCTATTTTTACGTCTTTAACACTACTAAGATCCATCATTAATACCTGGTGTAAGACTTCTTTTTGTTCGGGAGATAAGGATTTATCTAAATCCATTAATGTTATCTTATTTAAGATAAGATCACATATTTTAGCAAATAAGTATTTTGTGATTTCATTTTGAAATATATCTTGATCTATATCTAAAGAAGGTACAATTTTACTATTGTATATTAGTGACAAGAAATATATTTCTCTACGGTCAATAATATCGTTATAGCTATTTCTAGAATAAATACTTGTTTTGCTTTTTTTGTTTATCGAATACAAGTTACTTTTATCAAGTTGATCATTACTTTTTTTTAGGTAATGATCTACAAACACATTAACACTAATATCTAAAATATCGGATACAACCTTTGCATAGTGAGATATCGCAACTTGATTACGTAAGTTTCGAAAAACGGATAGCATAAAATTCAAAAATTTATTTTTCAAATCAAATGAATCTATACCATAAGTATCAATAAAATATTTAATTAAGTAATCTACAGTATCTACAGGATTAGAAACTTTTGTGATCCACAAATTTGGATCTGAACTAATTAATTCATCTGGATCTTTGTATCCCATAATATCAATTGCTTTGTGGTTAAGACCTATTTGTTCAACTATGCCTATTGCTCTAATTAACGCGTTAATACCCGCAGTGTCGGTATCAAATGCAAAATAAATTGTATCAACAAATTTCTTTAACAGTTGTGCTTGTTCTAGAGTAAATGAAGTACCTAAAGGAGCAACTATATTTTCTACACCAACTCTATGAGACGATAAAACATCAATACTACCTTCTTGTAGTATTACAAAACTAGTTCTTCTCATTGCTTCTTTTGCATGATATAAGCCATATAGCGTTTGACTCTTTTTAAAGAGAATAGTATCCGGAGAATTTAAATATTTTGGGGACAAAGACGAACTACCTATATATCTACCAATAAAACCAACAACTTCACCTTTTTGATTAAATATTGGTTGTATCAGACGATGCCTGAATTTATCCAAGTATTTTCTATTCCTTTGTACTAAAAATCCCCACTTAACTAAATCTATGTCCTTATAACCTTTTTTATTGAGAAACCTTTTTAAATTATCTATATTGTTTGGAGCATAACCTATTACAAACTTATCAATAAGATCCATAGTTATTTTGCGTTTATTCGCATATTTTAGTCCCAGCCTACCTTGTTCTAAATTTTTTAGAACGTAGTTATAGTATTTTGCCACAATTAAGTTAAGTTCAATTAATCTTTGTTTTTCCTCCTTGATTTTATTGTCCTCGTAGTGATAGTTATTAATGTCAATTCCAGCTTTTTGTGCACATATTTTTAAAGCTTCATAAAAACTAACTTTTTCATATTCTTGTACAAACTTAATTACATCTCCTCCTAAACCACATCCAAAACATTTAAAAATTTGTAAATCCGTACTTATCATAAAAGATGGAGTTTTTTCGTTATGAAAAGGACAAATAGTCTTATAGTTATTTCCAGCTTTTACTATATTAGGGAGATATTCTTTGATAATAGCAACTATATCTAGCTTACTTTTTATAAATTCAATATCCATAAATTTAATTACTTAAAGTATTTAAAAGTAATATAAATCAATTGATAATTACATTACTACTTACTGTACAAGACTATGCATTTTTTCAGTACATCAATAAACTTATCTACTTCATTTTGATTGTTATATACAGAAAAACTTACACGTACAGTTGCAGGTACTTTTAAAACATCTCTATGTAAAATCTGAGCACAATGATGTCCTGCTCTAACACAAATATTATTTTTTCCTAAAAACCAAGCAATATCATGTGCATGAATATTAGGATGCATAAATGATATTATAGGAAACGCATCTATACTAACATCATGAAATATTCGTAGCTCACTAATATTTTGTAGTTGTGTTAAAAGATAATTTCTGAGATCTAGTCTACGACTAAGCAAGTGATTTGATTCAATAAAGTCTATAATTCTTGCAAATGTAATCGCAGAAGCAATTGGAGGAGTACCTGCTTCAAATCGCCACGGTGTATCCACAAATTCCGATTTATACTTATTAACAGTTCTAACAATTCCTCCTCCAACCTTACTAGGCAATAACGTCTTGCCCCACTGTTCTTTCAAAAATAAAATACCTAGACCTGTTGGTCCAAACATTTTGTGTGCAGAAAATACCAAAGCATCAACTTGCATCTTTTTAACATCTATCATGGAGTGTGGGGCAAATTGAGCCGCATCTACCATCAAAAAAGTTTTACTATTTTTAAACTTATGTATATCTCCTATATTAACATACGTACCGAGCACATTACTCACTAGTGAAATCGACACAAGATCAAACTTAATTGAATTAGAAATTGAAGAAAAATCTACATGGAAATTATCATCTATCTTTAAATAAAATATATTTTTGGATATATTTTGCCACGGAATAATATTTGCGTGATGTTCCATTTCGGTCAGCAAAATCTTCGAACTTTTGCTTAAAACACCAGATAATTTTAATGAATTTGCAACAAGATTTATAGCTTCAGTTGTACCAGAAGTAAATATAATTTCTGTTGGTTTTGCATTTATAAATTTAGCTACTTTTTGTCTTGCTAATTCATACATTTCTGTTATTTTCTCCGATAACTCATACATTCCTCTATGCACGTTTGAATAATGTACATAATAAACTTCTTTTAAAGCATCTAACAAAACACTTGGTTTTTGAGTAGTAGATGCATTATCAAAATAAATAAGATTGCTATTGTTGTTAAAAATTGGGAAAAACTCTTTCATATTATTACAGTACTTTAAAAATTCCTTAAAATCAAGTAAAGTAGTATTTTAATTCTTACTTATGCGATATTTAAGTTAATAAGATTGAAATATATATTTAATGTATTTAATGTCAAAGTAATTATACAATAATGATTTTTATATTATAAAATAAAATGATATCTTAAAATCTTCTTGACAAATTATCGTCAATTTTGTCTAATATTTAATGCAATGAGTTTATAGTTTATTTATTAGTTCTACCTTATGATTTGCTATAAGTCTTTAACAAAGGTATTTATAGTGTTTGTACTATTGTCGTTATTAGTTATTCCTTCCAATACTATTTTTTTTGAGAAAATAAAAGCCGCAGGTATAACAAACATTACCTGGACAGGTACTGGCATAACTTCTAATGCTTCTGCTGTTTCTACCGCAATTACTCCAACACTAGGTTTTACTTTATCTACGGCTATAACAGCTTCCGATGCTATAACTATAACTTTTATTCCTCAATCCGGTGTACCAAATAACGGCGTAATATTAACAGCAAACTTAACATCAAGCGATATAACGCCAGGTGGAGGATGCAGTGGGACTCCAGTACTAGCCGGTTCTCCGATACCTTCTGGTACTCAAAATCCCACTCTAACTATTACTGGGCTAACTTGTAATACTTCTGCATCAACTTTAGCAATCGCTGCTTCCAGATTCAGTACTAATTCTAATGCAGGTAACGTAACTATAACAATTACAACACCATATGATGAAGGAGCAATTATGTACTATATAGGAAGTTCTAATCAGGTGAATATATATGCATCTGTAGCTCCAGTACTTACTTTAGCAATAAGAAATGCTACGGATACAGGAGACTTGAATCCTGGTGCAGGCTCAGGTCCGAGAATATGTAATATGGGGGTGTTACAGCCAAACACTACTCCTACTTCGCCATCAACAAATGTATGCGAGTATAGGTTAAGATTTTCTACTAATGCTTCTGGTGGCTTGATTTTGTCTTATTCTTCTAGTTCAGCAGCAGGCGGATTGTTAGCAAAAAATGCTACAGTTACTATTCCTAATCAAGTAGGTGGTTCTTCTGGTGATCCTCTTACATCAAACAATGGCTATGGTATTAGAATATCTACTCCTGCTGGATTGACTAGAGGAGCAAGTTTTGGTACAGTTGTCACAAATTTTTATACAATTACGAATAACACTTCTACGGTCATGATAACATCATCTGGGCCTTTTGCTCCAAATCCTTCGCCAGATACTACGAATACTGTTTTAGCTACTCACGGAGCAAGAATAGGCATAGCACAAGAAAGTGGAAACTATACTCATACGGTAACATACACTATTTCTGGAACATTCTAATGTGACTCATAAGATATAGTTGTTAGTTGTTACGAATACTAGGTAAAAATCCTATGTTTGTGTAGGATTTTTGCCTTTTTGTTGTTTTTGTTATTGCTTTATCTTTTTTGATTTTTTTTGTTATCTTGTCTTTTATGTTGATAAAATTTTTAAATAAATTTGCTATCTATACAATATGTTTTGTTTTAATTTTTGTAATATATCTTTCAAATATACGGCTAAAAGTACTAAGCCAATCATCAGTAAGCAATAATAATTCTACAAACGTAGGATATGGGATTATTATAAACAAGATAAAAGAAGAATATAAGATAGTACCAGGAAGTTATGTAGAAGATTCTTTTGAAGTTATACATGATTATGACACACCTAATCTCAGTATAAAATTATACCCAATAGCTGAAGATGTAGAGATAGAAGAAGGGACCGGTCATCCAGTTTTTTTGGGACCTAACAACAAGGAAATTTCTATAACAAATTTCATAGAATTCAAAAAAGAATTTTTATTTCTACAAAAGCGAGGTGATAAAGAAAAAGTTGATTTTAAAATTTCAATACCTAAAAATACACCATATGGATCGTATTATGGTGCAATAGTATTATCTGAACAAGATCCTAGAATAGATAATAACGCTACGCAAATTGGTATACAAGGGCGTATTTCAATGTTAGTAATAATTACAATTGTAGGAGATGATATTAGACAAGATATATCAATAGAAAAAGTTGTAATTAAAGATATATATGGTAATAGTGGTATTTTTGGTACTAATCTATTTTTCCATCAACCATTGTATTTTGAAATTTGGATAAAAAATAATGGGAATACTTATGTAGTACCAGGAGGCAATTTTTTTATATACACAGATAATATAAACAAAGCCATATTTACAACAGATTTAAACATAACAAATAAAGGAATTGCTAATAATATTAGTAGAATATTTTCTATTGAATGGAATGAATCATTTTTTCGAATGAAAAAAGATGAAAAAGGTAGTATATATCCATTTGTAGACATCTCACAAATAAACAAAATACATATTGGTAAATTTAATGCTACTGTAAAAGCACTTATACATAATCAAGCTACAAAAGAGTTAGAACTAGAAGAAGAAACAATATCATTTTTTCTGATTCCTTATCCTCTGTTAATAGGGATTAGCGTTACTATAATAGTTTTATTTATTGTTTGGTATAAATGGATTAAAAAAAAGAACAATAAGAAAATCAAGATAATACTACAATAGTATTTATTTAAGAGTTTATTTTTTTATTTGTTTCAACTCAATCTAAAATAGATAATAAAGTATCTAATTCAGCTCGTGAACCTTCTAGACTACCTAGAGATGGTGTTTCTAATACAACGAATTTGTTCTTAAAAAAATAATTATTTATAATTCGACGCAATCCATTAATACCAATAAAACCTTTACCCAAATCTTCATGTCTATCTAAGCATGAACCTAGCGAACTTTTGGAATCATTTAAGTGTATTAATACAATTTTATCATTGATCAGCTTAGATTTAATTTCTTGTACAACTTCGTCTAATTTATTAACTAAATCATATCCAGAAGCAAATAAATGTTGAGTATCCAAGCAAAAGCCAACATATGCTTTGTATTTTTCATCTATTAATTCGTAAATTTTCATTAAATCATCTATCTTTGCGCCTACAATACGACCAGAACCAGCTGAACATTCTATTAGTAAACAATTTGGAGTAGGCTCAATTGTTAAATTTGAAAATACCCAATTAATAGCATTTGCTATTCTTAAGAATCCATCATTTTCATTAATTACGTCTTTAAAACTACCTGGATGAAACACAACACTTTTTCCTTTAATTTTTAGTAACAGATCCAAATGATTTAAAATGGAAAGCTTTGATAGATGATAATTTTTATTATTCAGCGTTGCTAAATTAACCAGATATATGCTATGAAAAAATATGTTTATATCGGGATAATAAAATGGTGAGCTGAAAAAATCTTTTACTACTTTTTCATCAAATGATTTTGTATTCCATTTTTGTGGCGGTACAGGATGGGTCATTACAGTTTTAATACATAGTTCGTGTGATCTTTCTAGTATTTTAAACAATCCACCAGATGACGAAACATAACAACCAAAGTTAGATGGCAATATAGTCTTCATACAACTTCTAATTAATAACTTAATATTAAAGTTGAAGTATTTTTTTTAATAATTTTTCCAGCAAAACTGGATTGACTTTACCCCTACTAATTTTCATTCCATAACCTATTAATGCTTTTATTGCATTGGGATTTTTTTGCAAAGAAGCTACTAAATTTGGATTATCTCTTACGCAGCTCTCTGCTATTTTATATATTAAATTCTCATCGTGTACTTGCTTATATCCTCTTTTTTCTATAATTTCAATCGGACTTAATGTAGTTTTATAATTCTTTGTACGTAAATAAGCTAGTATTTCTTCTTCTATAATCTTTTTTACTATATTGCCAGTGATTTGATGAGTATAATACGCTTCTAACAAATCTATCAACCATTCTTGATTAAATGGTAAATTAGAAAATGTCAATTTCTTCTTTTCTAAAAATCCAGATATATCTTGAATAATCCATTTAGCCAACTCTTTTGGAGTCACAACTAAGTTGGAAGATATAACATTTAATGCTTGATCAAACCAATTTCCTTTTTGTATATCTTCTATCAATACATCTGCTTGTTCTGATTCTAAGCCTAACTTGAGATATCTATGTTTTCTATCTATAGGTTGTTCAGGCATGCTACTAATAATAGAATTAATTAATTCATCTTCTATTTTAAAAGGTGGTATATCGGGCTCTGGGAAGTATCTGTAATCTTCTGCTTCTTCCTTATATCTTTGGAAGAATGTTCTACCACTCATATCTTTGATTCCTCTTGTTTGGGATCTAATATCGTGCCCTTTATTCCACTCTTGGGATTGTCTATCAATTTCATACTTGATCACTTTTTCTAATACAGAAATCGATCCTATATTTTTAACTTCTACTTTATATATAGGAAGACCATTTTTATTAAGAGGTATTCTTTCATGCTTCAATGATATATTTAATTCAAATCTCACGTGTCCCTTTTGCATTTCAGCGTCTGAAATCTGATTATATATTAATATTTGTCGTAGTCTTTTTGCAAACGCCAAGACTTCTTCTGTACTAGTAAAATCAGGATAAGTTACAACTTCTATTAAGGGAATACCAGCTTTATTAAAATCAAGCAAAATGTTATTACTATCATATACAGACTTAGCTGTATCTTCTTCTATATGGACTCTTTGTATTCTAATTCTTCTGCTATCACTATCTACTTCTATTTCAATATGTCCATCATAACCTATTGGGAGATCATACTGAGAAATTTGATAACCTTTTGGTAGATCATGATAAAAATAATTTTTGCGATCAAATTTAGATATTTTATTAATACTACAGTTCAAAGCCATACATAACTGTACAGTTTTATAAATAGCTTCTTTATTTGGTACCGGTAACGAACCCGGTAATCCTATACAAACTGGACATACATTTATATTAGGCTCTGAACCAAAATAATCCGACATACAACCACAAAACATTTTAGTTTTTGTTTTTACTTGAATATGAATTTCTAGTCCTATTACTGGAATATATGTCATAAGATACTAATCAAATCAAACATATGGCTATTTAGAAACATACATTTAGTTATATAAAACAGAACTAATTAAAACATTATGCATGTTAAAACAAACAAAATTTTTAAAAACATCACTAGTACACTTTACTGAACGTACCTTTGACTAGCTACGCAAAACTTCAAAAGTTACATTTTTTATCTTTTTTATTTATTTACATTTATCTATTTTATTAAACATTCTGTGGATATACTTAAACAACTACTAAATTAATGTGATATATTACCTATAAAAATTAAATTATTATGCTTAGATCCATTTGAAGCTATATTTATAAATTTCTTGGAAATTTTGTCATAAATACCAACATAAATACTATATACTACCCCTTTTTCCAAATTTCCTACATTCTGATCTAAAAAAACTTTGTAATCAGGTGTTGAATTTTGGTTATCTAAGTTGTCAGCAGGCATCCATTTACTAATGTCTGTATTTAAAATATATTCTCTTGCTATAGTTAAGTTTGGTTGTTTAAATAACAATACACGTAATTCGAAATCTTGTCCCATTTTTTTATAGTAAGGAGCATAGCCAACATTATTCCAAGTCATTTCCAAAATTAACTTATTATTTAAAAAAGTATTTAAGTACCGAGCTCTTTTCAAATAATATCTATAACCTGCTTTCAACATTAAATTCAATATACTTTTGCTATCTCTAAACTGCGATCTTATGTTGTCTCTTACAATTGAACCATGAGCAAACTTTAATGTAGCTTGCGCTTGGGAATATAAATTATTATTTAAATAAGCACAAAATTCGAATATAACAGGAGCGTTTTTCCAAATATTGTTTACTTCATTGCTTAACTTAGTTCTAATGTTATCTAAAGTAGTAGACCCTAAGCAATCAAATCTAAATCCTACATCTTTCCTCATAACATATACGTATTGCGTTGATTGTCTAATACCAGCATAAGGCATTACTAACTGTGTATATTTAAAACCAGGATAAGAATAATTTACACTTAATACTTTATTGTTGTTATCTCTACATTTATGGCCAATATAACTACCACCTATAAAAGTATCAACAAGTCTTCTTCTAGTTTGGCCATCCAACGTAGAAAAAGAATCTCTATTTGCTCGATTTAATTTATAATCTTCTTCCCATTTTTTATCGAACTCCGTTACTCCATCTTGCCAACTCCATTCATTAAAATTACCGTATCCAGAAATATCAATGAACGCAATTGAGGAATTGCCATCGTAACGATTAACTACCTGGTTAATAAACTTACCAAATTCTTCCTGATAGACACAATTACTATAATCAGGTGCACCATTAGTTATTTTAGCTCCTTTTTTGATTACCCAATCAGGTACTTGGTGACCACCAAATGATTCACCACGCATCGTATATATTCGAAAACTAACTTGATTACCGCGTTTTTTAGCAGCGTCTATATATCCATCTAGAATAGACCAGTTATATATATTTTCACCAGGATTTAATATCTTCCAACTTATTTGCTCTCTAGGAATAGATTCTACTGTTTCAGGGAGCATTTGACTACCTATATTTGGCATATGTTGCCAACCTATACCTGGATTAGTTAAGTATTCAACACTTTCAGTGTATGAAACTTCTACAAAACTGCTACCACCACTTTTAACAGATGCATAAGCAATAGAAATAAGTTGAATATAAGCAAACAATAAAAATAAAAACATTGGAAACGAAAAGAAAGAATACAGGGAACAATTAATTTTATTGTTTATTTTTCGAGCTATCATACAGAAAACAACTAAAATCTAGTAATTCATCTATGTCGTGTGTTGGGCACAATCCATTCTCTCGCCTAGCAAAAATATTATAGTTTACTTTTGGTATTGAGTCAAAAAAATTAGTTGGAATATATTGATTACTTGTTACGTACCACAATTGAATAAACACTATATAAATCAAAGGTAAAAATAGATAATACAAAAATATTTTTTTAAACTTAGAAATCCAGTTATGTATATCAAAAGGATAAATACTCTTTTGCTGATCAGCTCTTAATTGGCTTATTGTTTTATTATCTTCTGCATTTATAATCTTAGGTGATAGCCATAAAGAGACTCCAAAGCCAAAAAAACTACCCGTTAAAAAACGTAAAAAATTATTGCTAACATAGTATAGTTCTGAATTATAATCAAAATTGTTTACAATACTAGATATAAATTGTAAGCCTCCATCTAACAATATTGGTAACGCAAAAATTGGAATATGATACAATTTTAAAACCATACCTCTACTAAAGCGAGTTATGACAGCTCCAAACAAAATACCAATCCAAATACCTGTATCTCTAACACACCAAGCAAATTGATAATCAAACAGATGTATAGACCTTGTCGCATATTGATGACAAAAAAAGCTATATATGAAATATATAACCTTTGCTGGAAATAGGAAATTTATTTTAAGAAAAATAGGTGCTAATATAGGCAAAATTGTTATTGTACATATCAAAATAAGATAAATATTTTTTACATTAAAAAAGTATTTAAAACGTTTAATAACCAAATTCCTCATAATAAATGTTACATAATGGCACACGAATTTGTTTTAATTGAATCATAACAAACTCTATCATCTTAGGCGGTCCACAAACAAAATATTTTTTGTCAATAAGAGATCCACTAACGTATCTTTTTAAAATCTCGACAGAAAAATATCCTTTTTCGCCTTCGAAATCAGGTTGATCACTCAAAATTTCTATGTACTTATAGTTGCTACATGTTTTAGATTTTTCTAAAAAAATATCTCTGTATATTATATCCTTTACAGCTCTGTTAAAATAAAATAAATATACATTCTTACTTAATTTATTGATAGATCGTATTACTTCAACAAATGGAGTAATTCCAACACCGCCAGATATAATAATTATATCGCTTTTATCATTAACATCAAAAATTTCTCTAGTAAAAACGCCATAAGGACCATCGGCATATATAAAGTTTCCTGGTTTAAGACCACTAAGTTGAGTACTATGCTTGCCTACATGTTTCACTGTAAAGCTAATAGCCTGTTTATCTATATCTACCTTACTAATAGTATATGGATGTTCATCTTTAAATGGAGAAATTTGTAAATACATAAATTGTCCATATTTAATTTTTTTTACAAAAGAACAATGTAATTCTATTTCTGTTACATTATCATTTAAACGTATAACATTAATTACCTTTAATTTATGTTTTAATATAGCAGCAAATTTTATAAATCTATGCAATAGAATTAAAATGAATAAAAAAGTTCCTATACTTAAATACAAATTTATCAAATAACTGTCTTTATTCGATAAAAATATCGAATGTAACAAAACAAAAAGGAATGCTATATAACCAAGCATATGTAGTTTTTTCCATATTCTATAACTTATTTTAGAACGGAAGAATACACTTGTAATCCATACGATCAAAAATATATAAAAAGATAATTGTCCAAAAAATTTATAGATTCCAAAGTTAGAGGAAAAATCAATAGAAATAATATTGTAGTCCAAATTTATAATATAATGTAGAAATAAGAAGAAAACATGAAAAATAATAAAAGATATACCATATTTTCCAAAAATCTTGTGCAATTTCACTAAATACACAATATCTTCGAACCAAACTGTAAAAGAGTTCCTTGACGAAAGAAAATATTGCAAAAGTAGTAGATGAATACCCAAGTAGCCAGACAATTCTCCAATAAATAACATTAATGTTTCATAATCTATTGATCTATCATAAAACAAAGCAATTAATACCGGGAAAAATGAAATTAGAATAAAGAACCAAAAAATTATCTTTTTCAGCCTCATATTAAAGCATTATATTTTTGTTACACTACATAATAAAAATTAATCTTATTAACGTACTCTAAATTTTTATTATCATATCATTCCTAGTTTGATAGTTCATTCAATGATACTTGCTTTGTAATCTTTGCATTCTAACAGTTTACTAAATTCTATAAAACTACCATTGTCATTACCCATTATAATAAACTTGATTTTATCTCTCATACACAGCTTGGCTGTTAAAGGATCTACAGGATAATTATCTCCTGGATTAAAATGTTCTTTTACTCCAACAATATTTAAATATTTACTCCAACTTAAGTAAGATAAAAACACAGCATTTTTATCTTTTTTCGGATCACTAGTATAAACGCCATCTATATTTTTTATACTAACTACAAAATTTGTCTCAACACGTTTTGCTATTAAATATGCATTATAATCACTACTATAACCAGGATGTCCGGCTGCAGAAATCAATACATTTTTGCTTATTTTAATCGAATCTAAATTATCAAAGTCTTGATATCTCAATATCTTATCTTCTACTTCGTGCGGGAAAAACAAACTTTTTAAAACAATAGCGTTCAAATTAACAGCAGCTACTCCTACTTCATGTTTTAATAGATCTAAAAATTCTGTTCTATTATCACTATAACTATGAACGTAACTATTTTCTTGAATTAGTCTTATATATTTTCTTGCTAAAAAGCCACCTCCTATAATAACGACAAACTTATATTTATTAAAGTATCTACGAAGAATATTGACAAAACATAAAGCCTTTTCAAATTCAAAAATATTTTCTTCGGAAGTGGATACAACAGAACCTCCCAATTTTATTACAATAAACTTTTTTACTACGCTCATAATGTTTTAAAATAAGTTAGGTAATCAGGTATAGTTATAACTACCTACTATTAAAATTATTATAATATATGGAAGTTAAAAATATCTAAAGGGATATGTATAGCATTTTCTACAATAATGTTTAACAATGCGTCAAATATAAGTATAAAATTTTTTAATTTTTAAAATATGTTAAAAAATTGATTGAATAATAACCTAAGTAATACAAATAAGTCCATATTGTGGCTACAAATAGATAAATTATAAATTTACTTTTACTTTTAATTATAGTAATATAGTATCAATCTTAGTATTACTAGTTACAAGTATTTATTTGTATAAAATCTTATTCTAATTTATTTTAATAATGTTGATATGGTAAAAATAAAGTATTTTTGTCTTAAAGCGATTATACTACTATCAAATATACTTATATTTCTATTTTTCGGAATATATAATTCAGCTAGTGCACAAATGCAAAATATCCCCTTTTCAGGGAACGACCCTAAAAGTTACTATTGTCAAGATGGAACAACACCAGAACAAATGGAGAAGGATGAAATCGATGGTTTTTTTTATTGTAAAGATGGAACTAGAGCAATTATAAGACCTCCAACAATACAACAATTTGAAATCTTATTTAAACGAATAGTTTACGTAATCTGGGCTATAGTTGCATCACTATCATTTGTAATGCTAGTTTATTTAGGTTACAAATACATGATAGCAAGAGATACAAGTGATAGAGAATTAGTAAAATTAAGGAAAGCAATACTAAATTATATTTTTGGTTTTTCTTTGGTATTTTTATCAGTACCTATTCTCACCACCTTATTTAAATTACTCAATTTAAATACAAACATATCCTGTTACGACATAGCAATGCCAGGGTTTCAGTTTTTTTTTCCTGAATTGTGTACTGACCCGATAGGCATATACTATGTAAATCCAAAACAGGTATTGCAGTTATTAATACAGAAAGCCAAAAGTATAAAAGAAAAACAAAATGTTGAATTGCTAGAAGCATATAAACAAGCTTATAATGAATTCAATAGTACAGTATGTGACATAAACAAATACAATCAACCAATAACAGAGAAAGATATAATTATGGGTTGTGAAATATTATACACTTTAC
>JANWZV010000033.1 GCA_025061805.1 Candidatus Dojkabacteria bacterium
TCTCTCTCTTTCTAAAGGTCTTCCACGAGATTTAGAAATTACACCTCTAGTTTTATATGCTTTTTCCAAAGCTTTGACAATATTATCTAATATTTTTCTTTTTTCATAGAAAATATTAGCTTTCTTAATAACAAAATCTTTCAAAAGATTGTTTTTTAATCTTTTAACTGAATCTTTTAAATTTATTATATCATATATATCTCTACTAATTTCAAAATATAAATTTAATTTTTCATCTAATTCTTTTTTTGATTTGTTGTCGCCTTTTCTTACAATTTCTTTGATTTCGTTCAATAACTTTTTTCTAGTGTCCATTTTTTAATAACTTTTTTATTTCTTTAAGACTCTTATTTTTTTGAAACACTTTTTTATCGATTGGTTTTTATTAACTTTTTTATTTCTTTAAGACTTTAATTTTTTTAAAACATTTTTATATTTTTATGATCTGTGTCAAATTTCTTGAAATGACTTGAGGATCGCCCCACTTGAAGTTGTGCGATTGAATGAGAGATTGTATGAAGTCTCGAAGATTTCCCTAAAAGTTTAGAAGATTGTGTGAAGAGTTTGAATGTCTCGAAGATTTCCTTGAGATTGAAAGATTGAATGAAAAGTTTTGAAAGGTAGGAGAGGTTTACTTGAAAGTTGTGAGTCTGAATGAAAGTTAAGATGTTGAGGATAAGAATCGAGGAATGATGAACAAGAGACAGAAGTAAACAAAGATAGCAGAGTATCGAGGAAAAAATAGAAAGTGTTAGTTAGCTCGATGATTATCGAGACGAAGCAAAACTGTTCCAAAGTGGGAGCAAGTTCAATATATAATATTGGAAAAAAATTCATAAAGTTAAATTTTAAAAAGAAAAATTTTTTAAATTTTTTTTAAAATATATCTTTTTTTTAAAAAAGTTGACTTTTTGAAAAAAAATAGTATATATATTTATGTACCAAATAGGCAAACATATAAATAATTCTTAAAGAAACAAAGGAACAAAAAATGCCAACAAAACAAGCAGTCTTTATCATAGGCTTTCTCGATGATGAATTGGAAAATGTTGCTGCGACAACTCGCTTGGATAAACCTGGATCTATTGGTTTGCCAGGTGGAAAAGTAGAACCTGGTGAATCTCTTGTGGAAGCAGCTCTGCGAGAAGCAAAAGAAGAAGGTTGGGACTTTTATCAATGTGAAATTGATAATAATCCAATTCATCAAGAAAAAATTGATATTTTTGATGTTTATTGGTTTCTTGTCATTCGTGGAAGACCGATTAAGCTTGTTGACTACAAAGAAAAATACAGAAAAATTGAACCCATTGTAGTTCCAGCTGAAAAACTTAACACAATGGGAAATGAAAATGCTCTTCCAAAAGCAAAAGATTTTCTTTTATCAAAGAATTTAAATGAAAGCATTTTAATTGAGGAATCTCCGCTTTCTTGGTCATTTTTGAAAAAGCAGGCTCGTCAATTGGGTGTTGATAATAATTTAACTAAAGATAATGCAACAATGCAAAAACTTGAAGAAATTGCCCGTCGTTCTATAAATCGTTTACGCCATCATTTCAAGAATTATGATACTGGTCTCATATCTGCATTTCGTGCTCTTGAAAACTTGCCACCATTACCAAATGAAAAATATATTCGCATGGGTTTAGTTCCAGGAAACCCATTAATTGACAAAATTCGTCAATACTTAGCAAATAAGGATCCAAAGTTTTCTCAAAAATCACCAGAACAACAAGAAAATGATATTGCTCTTGAATTTGCCGAAAGAAAGAGAATTATTACTCTACCAAGAAACCGTAAGAGAAATCAAGAACTAAAGAGTAAAATTGAAGCCGCTGGGTACTCATATGTACCAGTTCGTGGGCAATGGTCAGAATTTGTTGGCGGAAAATATATTCCAGTTTCAGAAGAGTCATTTTTTGTTATCGACCATAATAATACCGGAAGACTTCGTGATGATTTGATTCGTTGGGGTCTTGAATATGAGCAAGATGCTGTTATTTTTAAACCAGCTGGATTGTTGGAAAATGAAATTCCAGGTCCTGGAGAAGAAGATCTACCACGAGTAAGAGCAGAATTGATTTCAACTCGCCGTGGTAGTGGATCAAGTGAACCTGGAACTGTTTTAACACAATTTGGAAAAGCTATTTATAATGATCCTAATTTGCGGCGTGATACAACAGAATATACACAAGCTGGTGGTACTTTGTTAGGTGGTGTTATGCATAACTTTTCATTAGCTGAATCATTGAGAATTTTCTCTGTAAATACTGAACTTATTGAATCTCTTATGACTGATCTAGTAAAAAGAAGAATTATTGAAAGATGGTGGAAAAGCGGAATTAAAAGTGGAAGAAGTAGACCACCAACACCAGAAGAACGAGAAAAAATCAGAAAAATGATTCAAGAAATTGATGAAGAAAGAAAACATAAATATTTTTAATAAAATTTCATAAATCCTTTTCACAAAAAGACTTAAAAATTTTCTTGCAAACATGAAATAAAGTGTTATACTCCTCATAACACTTGCTATCATTTTTTCACTGAAGGAGAAAAATCATGTCTCATGAAAATCTTAGCACTTCAATTCGTCAAAATGATATTTTCTTTTGCCATCTTCCAAACAATAAGATAGCATTTTATAAAGTTCTTCAAATTTTTTATTCTGAAAAGCAAAATACTTGGTTAGCACAAGTAGCAAGAATTTCATCAAAGAACAATTATTCTCCTAATGAAAATGACATTAAGTATATTGTTCAAGATTTTGCAGAAGTCATTAACATTGTAGATTCTATCGATTTTAATAAAGTCATTGAAGATGAAGTGCTTCTTGTACATGAAGCTGAAAATGATTATATTGGTTATAAATTTTAATTAATCTTTCATTAATCTTTAGGTTAAAGGAATAACTTCCCTTATTTCAACAACAGTTGGATCTAAAATAACAAAGTTTATTAATCTATCAGAATCAAAGCCATCTGATTTACTAACAACTTTATATCCAGCTCTTAACCAATTTTGTCTTTGTTGATGTGGTGTAAAGTAAACATTTCCTACTTGACCACTTTCAAGTTTTTTAGGATCAACTGCCAAAATTGTAAATAAATCAGAATCTGATAATTCACCATTTCTCTTACCTTGGAAATCAAAAAATGGATAATCTAAAATCTTAACAATTTTATCGGCTAAATCAGCAACATCATAATTTTCATATCCCATATTTTGCAAAAGTTCATTTACTACATCTTCTGTTTGTGATACAGCAACCCAAGATTCATCAAGTGTTGTATTACAATTTATAAAAACTACATATTTGAACTTTTCTTTTGAATTTAGAAGATTTCCTCTTCTCAAATATTTTTTAAAATTTTCAATATTGTATGCAAAAATTCCATATGGATAATAATGACTTATTGTTGTCATTAAATCTTGAGGAGAGTGTGGATTCTTATCTGAAAGAACAACAAATGAATAAGCATCAGGTCCTTTTTCTTTTTCAAAATTTTTAAGTTTTTCATCAACAATTTTATTTAGATAAAGGCTGTTTCCAGGTCTTGGTACTGGATTAGTTAATTCAATTTCTTTGCTATCTTTTCCTTCTATTCCTTCTATTCCTTCTCCTTCTATTCCTTCTCTTCCTAGATATAATGATTCATTCATAAGAGAAAACTTTTTGGAAAGTTTTTTATACAACTTATCATAATTTAAAAACATAAAATCCTCCTTTTTATATTTTTATTTATAACAAATTCATAAAAAAGAATTTTTCTATTTTTTAACAAATAAATAATAATCCTTGAATATTTTTTAATACATCTTGAAGAGGAATTTTTTTCGCTAAAAACAAATCTTTGTTTAAAAAGAAATTTTTTATGACAAGTTCCAAAATATAAAGTTGTTCTTCATTTGAAACAATAAATTTGTTTTTATTTTTATCAACCAAAGCAAAAATATATCTTCTTGAAAAGAAAGTATTAGAAATTTGGTTATAAAACTTATTTAAAGCATATTTAATCGGAAAAGCATAAATTCCAGAAGAATCTGTTTGTTTTTCATTTTCCATATTTCTAAAAAAAACATTTATATGAGAAGATTTTTCATTCAAAAAAATGAACATATGCTTTTACCATATAATCGATGATATTTTTTTAAAATTCATATTCTGGTAAAATTTGATATGTTTCTTTTAAAAGAATCAAAGAAATATAATTTTTTATGAATTTTTTATAATTCTTCATTTTCTTCTTTCTCTAAAAATCCTTTTCGAATTTTTTCAACTATATCATAACCAGTATCACCCCCAGACATAATAGTTCTTCGTTGATAAAGAACTTCTTGTGTTTTTGTATCTAAAATTTGAATAGTTCCACTAAGTTGATACATAGATTTTCCAACACTCTTTCCATCTGGAATTCTCACTGTATATTTTTCACCTTTCATAAAAGCTGAAAATTCAAGTATATACTCAGCCATACCAGAACGATATTCTACATCTTTTATTTGAACTTGAACTCTTTCAAGAATTTTATCTTTAAGAACTCTTTGGAAAATAAGACCAAAAATTTTCGCTAAATCACGTTCTAAATACTTTTGAAAAGAAATAAATTCAAAAGCTTCTTTATCTGTATAAAACAATCCTTTTTGGAATACTTTTTTCTCAAGATCTTTTTCAAAATTTCTCGATGGTGTTCCCAAAGATTTTTCTCTATCTAAAACATCAATCATTTCACAAGCATCTTCTTTCAAAAAGATAATTTGTTCTGGTTCATCTCTGTGTATAACACCCTTTCCCAAATCTTCAAGTGCATCAATTCCAGCTTTTAACCAAAGAAAACGTTGCTTTTCACCAATATAAAGTTTGTAATCAGTTTCATCTGTAGCATATTCTATCTGCGACGCTTGAAACAAAACATGAGGAGAAACTTCTTGATCATATCGATTATTTTGAATACAATCTTTTATAAATTCTAATTTTTTCAAAAATGGTGGACTATAAAAAGACTTAAATGCTATTTCAAAAAATTCAATTTGTTTTTCAAGTGACAATCCCATGCGATTAAAAATTTCTTTCCATTCACCCAATGTTTTTGATTCAGAAACAATAAATTTATTTTTACTTTTATCAACTAAAGAAATAATGTATCTTCTTGAAAAAAAGATATTTAAATTTTGATTATGATAATGTTTTAAAACATATGAAGCAGGAAATGCATAAATTCCAGATGGATCATTATGATATTCATTTTCCAAATTTCTAAAAAGAGTTTTTATTGATAATGGTTTTCTTTCCACAAATCTAATATAAGCTTTTTTACCATATGTATCATGGTGATTTTTTATAAATTCATAATCTGGTAAATTCTGATATGTTTCTCTTAGAAGTATTGAAGAAATATAATTTTTTATAAATTTCTTATAAATCATATATTTTTATTTTATTTATAATTTGAAATTTCTTTGAATTTCTGCAATTACATCATCAAATGAATGATTTTCATTCATCACAAAATCTTGTTGATATAGAATGTTTTTCGGTTTATTTGTTTTTGAAATTTGAAGTGTTCCACTAATTTCAGTCATAAAGAAACTTTTACTTTTTCCGTTTACAATACTTATAGTATAATTTTTACCTTTCATAGAAGCTGAAAATAAAAATATAAATTCTTCATCAGGTGTGTATTCTACTTCATCAACTTTAATTTTTATTCTTTGAATAATAACATCATTCAAAACTCTCTGAAAGATAAAACTAAAAAACTTTGATAAACTTCTTTCTAAATGTTTTTGAACAAAAGAATTTGTTTTTACAACTTTTTTTACAGTACTTCTCTTTCCAGAAGGAAAAGCTCCAGAATATAACATTTTCTTTATAAGATCTTTTTCAAAAGCTTCTGAAGGTTCTCCTAAAGATTCACTTTTATCAAAAGTATCTACTATTTCACAGGCATCTTCTTTCAAGAAAATAATTTGGTGTGGTTCATTTGGATGTATAATACTATCTCCCAAATCTTCTAAAGCATCAAAACCAGCTTTTAGCCAATGGTAACGTTGTCTTTCACCTGAATAAAGTCGAACATTGCCATCCAAATCAACACTTTCTATTTGAGAAGCAATAAATATTACATGTGGTGAAATTTCTACATCATATTTTGCCCAACTTGTAGCTTTAAAAGCTATAGAAGCCTCTTCCACAAAATCCTTTATACCTTCTCCAACTGGTTTTTTATATGTTTTTATTAATCTCCAAATATCTCTTATTCTTTCTTCTATATCTAAGTCAGCCTGTTGAAAAATTTTCATCCATTCACCTAATGTCTTTCTATGAGAAAGAATAAGTTTATTTTGACTTCTATCAACTAAAGCAATAATATTTCTCATTGAAAAAAAGATGTTTGAATCTCTATTTTGATAATTTCTTAAAACATAAGAAGCTGGAAACGCATAAATTCCAGAAGGGTCTCTATGAAATTTATTTTTTAAATTTCTAAAAAGAGTTTTGATTGATGTTGGTTTTGCTCCTACGAAACGAATATAAGCTTTTTCACCATATGTTTCATAATGTTTCTTTATAAATTCATAATCTGGTAAAGTTTGATATGTTTCCCTTAGGAGAACTGAAGAAACATAATTTTTTATAAATTTCTTATAAATCATAAATTTTCTACTTTTATTTATAACTTAAATTTTTGAATCTTTGCAATTATATCATTAAGTAAAAAATTTTCATTTATAATAAAATTTTGTCAATATTGTTTAATTTATTTGTTTTAAATTTAAATCAATCCATAAATTTCAATCATCAATAATTTTTTATAAATCAAAAATACAAAATGTAAAAATTTTATTTTTAAAATTATTATAAAAACCTTCTTGAAATTTTACTATTTTATGAAACAAATCTTCTTTTCATTTCCGATTCAAAATTCTTTTGAATAGCATCCAAAACATCATCCATGGAATTTTCTTTATTCATGAAAAATTGTTGTTCAAAAAGAATATTTAATGTTTCTGCTTCTTGAATTCGAATAAAACCACGCAATTCTTCCATAATTTTTCCAGAACACCTTCCATATAAAATATGTACATGATATTTTTCACCTTTCATTGATGCTGAGAAATAATAAACATCGTCCATGAATTCATCATCTTTTGCTTTTTCTATCTGAATTTCAATTCTTTCAAGAATATGATCATTGAGAACTTTTTGAAATAAAAGTCCCAAAAACTTTGACAAAACTTTTTCCAAACGTTTTTCAATTGGAGCATTTAATGTAGAAAAAGTTTGTTCTTTATCAAAAATATCGACTAAATCACAAGCATCTTCTTTCAGAAAAATAATTTGGCTTGGCTCATCCCTATGAATAATACCTTCTCCTAAATCTTCAATCGCATCAAACCCAGCTCGAAGCCAAAAAAGACGCTGTTTTTCTCCAGAATAAATTTTTATTTTTTCATTCGAAAAAGATTCTACTTGCGATGCTAGAAAAAGAACATGGGGAGAAAAAACTTTTCCTTTATAATTTTGCTTTCGAAGATTATTCGCTACAATCCGTATGTCCTCTTTCAAAGGAGAATAATTTTTTTCTGCCACTAACTTTAAAAGCTCAATTTGTTTTTCAAGTGATAATCCCATACGATCAAAAATTTCTCTCCATTCTCCAAGAGTTCTCAATTCAGAAATGACAAATTTATTTTTACTTTTATCAACAAGAGCAAGAATATATCTCTTTGAAAAGAAAATATTTAAATCTTGATTATGATAATTTTCTAAAACATAAGAAACTGGAAATGCATAAATTCCAGAAGGATCACTATGTCCTTTATGTTCTCTATTTCTGAAAAGAACATTTATATGTGATGGTTTTTCATTCAAAAAACGGATATAAGCCTTTGGACCATATAAATTATAATGCTTTTTTATAAATTCATAGTCTGATAAAACTTGATATGTTTCTTTTAAAAGAATTGAAGAAACATAGTTTTTTATGTATTTCTTATAACTCATAAGATTTTACCTTTCAGAAATAAAATGTTGCATTTTTTGTGTATTTATATTTTTATTTATTTGTGTTTTTATTTTTCTTTTATTCATTTTTTGTTTATTTAATAAATAGTTTTGGTTTTGTGGGTTAAGAGTATATCAAAACTAAAGCTCTTGTTAAGTATTTTTTTTTTTTTGAATCATCGAGTATTGTTTATAAACTTGAAGAGTATATCAAAATTAAAAGCCTTGTCAAGTATTTTTTGAAGTATGTAAAAAGAAGTTAAAAGCAATGACCATAAACTTTAAGAGTATATCAAAACTAAGGATCTTGTCAAGTATTTTTTTTTGAATTATTGAGTATTATCTATAAACCTTAAGAGTAATTAAAAACCTTGTTGAGTATTTTTTTTTTTGAATTATGTAGAAAAAAGCTTTGAAGTATTATATATAAACCTTAAGATTATATCAAAACCAAAAGCCTTGTCAAGTATTTTTTTAGTTATGTAAAAGAAAGCTTTGGAGTATTATCTATAAACTTTAAGATTATATCAAAACCAAAAACCTTGTCAAGTATTTTTTTTTATTTTGTCTTTTATACAAAACTTTATCAAAATGACAAATTTTTTTTCTCTTGACAAATTCTAAAAAGCTTCTATACTCTTTCACTCAAGAAACAAGAAAATCAACAAAAGACCAAGAAAGGAACTCGAGAGCATGTCAAGTCAGTATATCTCTATCAAGGTTATAAACATTGAAGATGAAAAGGTCCTACAAAAATTTATTGCTCATGATGCATATGAGCTTTTCACTCTTTGCCGTGATAAAATTCTTCCATCTATTTACACTCATGAAAACATTTCAGAAAATTTTGAAGCTTCTCATCATCTTCGAAACTTGGAAACTCTCGCATTTCAAACTCATGCAGAACTAGTACAGCTCTTTATTTCTGGTATATCAACTTCAAAGAAGATTATCTCCTATGATATACCAGAAAAGAATGCTTCAATCTCGATTTCAATTGTTACAAATGAAACCTAACTTTTAAAATTCTTAAATAAAATCTAAATAAATTCATAAAATCCCCAAACACTCAACAAAACTCAAGAAGGAAAACAGCCATGAGCAGCAACCAGACTTTAAATCAGACCATTCAAACCATCACACCACCAGATCATATTCAAGATTTTGATTTCGAAACAACTCTTGTGGATCAAATTAACTCTATATTGACAATGAAATTGAAGCCCAAAAATCTTAACAGATATGGTGATTATGTTCCAAAGAGTTGGTATAACAACCCATTCATTCTCGAATTGTTTTACTTTGGCACAACAGCAACTAGATTGATTTGTAAGTTCTTTGGTGGATACTCATCCGTTGGTGGATATAATATTTTCATCAAACAAGGTCGGTTTGTTTCACTTGTTGAAAATTTTGACATTAATGTTTCACTTATAATTGATGCAAAAGAAGTTTCATTCAGAGTCTTGGCAAACTCGGAAACAATCAGATCATTGATCGATGATGTATGTGGAAATGTGAATTTGAAAACAAAATACAATAAGAATTTCATTTGTATCAATGGTTTTCATGATCATGTTTGCAAAGAAAATTTCTCAGATGCATTGTTCAATTTGAATCTCTCAGAAACAGAAAAAACAAAACGAATTCGAAATTTTGTTAGTCAAGTGTTTCGACATGTAAAAATCATTCTTACAAAGAACTATGATGTTGATGTATCATATCTTACATTTAATGATTTCTGGCAAGATTACGGAAATGATTTGCTAACAAATCTTCAAGCATACTTTGATCGGTACTCTACCTATCGTAGAAAATTTGGTAAGTTGCGTTTTCCAGAACCAATCTAATCATTCAACAAATAAAAGGAGAAAAACCATGAACACCATTCCAGTTTCTACAACTAGCTTTTCTTTGAAGATTGAGCATCGGAATTCTGGCACACGAAAGAATTTCTTGTGTGAAACAGTAAATGAGCTTCATTCTATTCTTCTTCAGCTTATTCGTGATGAAGCTCAGTTTGCTGCAGAAAGTGATCAGCCTTATCTTCTTCGTTGTCAGAGAGAAGCATTTTTTATCGCAGCTGAAACATACTTTATTCATTACCGGAATATGTTTAGTCCAATGTTTGTTGCTTCTCAAAATGATACATATGTTGTTTTCTCAAAGAAGAAGTTTTTGAACTGGTATATCACAATCTCCTACCATTTTCATTTCTCTGGAATTGAAAACTGCTCAAAGAATATATAAAAATATTTTAAAAAAACAATTTTTCTCATAAAATATTGGTATTCCAGGGTAGCTCAGCAGGTAGAGCGGTCGGCTGTTAACCGATTGGTCGCAGGTTCGAACCCTGCCCCTGGAGCCATTTTCAATATGAAACAAAAACCCTATTCAGCTTTTTTTATTTCTTTTTCAGAAGATAAAAAATATGTATGTGCTGTTTTGACTTATAAAAACCATACATTTGATCTTTCATTGCCTGGTGGAAAACAAAAACCTATTGATTTAAATCCTTATGATACTGCTTGTCGAGAATGTCTTGAAGAAGGTTGGAAAACTTCTTTTCCACCAAAACTTGACTTTTTTTACCAATCTTTATTCTCAGATCGTCCTCATTTTTGGTTTTTTATTCCATTCACACTTTCTAAAATAAAACCCAAAAACTCCAAAAAAGATTTTCCAATTTTTGTTCCTGTTTTTGAGCTTCTTGAAACAAAACATCAAAAAGCTCTTTTACTTGCTCTTGAAAAGTTTTCGTAAAAATTTTTTATAAATTATTTTTAACAAACTGTAAAGACTTTGTTAATAAGAGTTTAGCAAAAACATCAATTGTAAAAAATACATATTGACCATCTCTAAAATAAACAGGAATGTATTGAAAATATGTTTTATCAAAAAAATCTTCAGGAACACAAACTGCTAAACTTTCATCCTCTTCCAGTGTAAAAAAGCAAATCTTTTTTTCTTGAAATTTATAAACTTTTGAAACATCATCATCAGAAAAAATCACATCACAAATAGAAATTTTTGGAAAATCATTATGTAATGGAAAAAGAGAATAGAACTTGTTGGTGGATATAGAATAAACAAGTATTGAAACAAGATATTTCAAATCATTTTTACTATCTGGAAATAGAAAAATATGTGTCATTGATTGAAAATGAGAAGAAAGAAATGCCAAAAAATCTGAAAGAGAAAATGAAGAAGATATATCAACTTGAACTAAATGTGAATTATGGGAAGTAGAATATACAAAAAAAGGAGTTGACTTTCCCTTATATTCAAATGTTTCTTTTTTCCAACACTTCTTTATAAACCACGACTCATCAAAGAAATTCATGAGCTCATTTTCTGATGGTAAAGAAGAACCAACATTATGAAGCATAAAATACATATTGTCTTCTCCTATAAAAGAAATTATAAGAAAATATTTTTTTTTGTCAAGTTTTAATTTCAATAGAAAATGGGGAATAAAAATAGGGGATATAAAATAGGGGATATTTAAAATAGGGAATAAAAATAGTGGATAAAAATAGGGGATAGAAAATAGAAGATAGAAAATAGAAAATAAGGGATAGAAAATAAAAGATGGAAAATAAAAAATAAAAGATAGAAGATAGAAAATGGGAGATAGAAAATAGAGAATAGAAAATAAAAGATGAAAGTTAAGGAATAGAAGATAGAAAATAAAAAATGAAAGATAAAAAATAAGGAACAGAATATAGAAAATAAAAGATGAAAGATAAAAAATAGGGAATAGAAAATAAAAAATAGAAAATAAAAAATAAAAATTGGTGTAAAACAAATAAAAATTAATAAAAAATGAGTAAAAATTCATGAAAAATAAGAAAAATTAATGAAAATTAGCGAAAAATAGATAAAATATGATAAAAAATAAGTAAAATTAATAAAAAATAAGTAAAAATTCATGAAAATTGAGTAAAAATTGATAAAAATTGATGAAAATTGAGTAAAAATTCGTGAAAATTGAGTAAAAATTGATAAAAATTGATGAAAATTGAGTAAAAATTCATGAAAATTGAGTAAAAATTGATAAAAATTGATGAAAAATGAGTAAAAATTCATGAAAATTGAGTAAAAATTGATAAAAATTGATAAAAAATGAGTAAGAATTAGTAAAAATTGATGAAAAATTAGTAAAAATTCATGAAAAATGAGAAAAAAATAAATGAAAATCAATAAAAAATGAGTAAAAATTCATAAAAAATAAGTAAATATTTATAAAAAATGATAAAAATAATGAAAAATTCAATGAAAATTTGATAAAAATTAAGAAAAATAAACAAAAAATCAATAAAAAATTCTTAAAAAGGTAAATTTTTTTCTAGAAAAGATAAAATCAATTGAAAAAAATTTGTATATAGTATAATAAATAAATTGGAAGGAAAGTAAAGATGGATAAAACACTCGATGAAAAAGATATTTCATATAAGCATTCTTTATTTTTAATATTTGAATTTGGTACATATGAAATAGATAATGAGACAAAAACAAATAAAATAGAAGTTCATCTAAAAAAGACATTAGTTTTACATATTTTATGCTGTGAAAATGTCATAAAAGTCATAAGTTCTAATTTGTCATATTCTATTCAATATCAAAAGGATATTTTTTATAGCTTAAGTATGGGAGAAATATTAAGAGATGTATTTTTAAATGTTAAAAATAATGATGATATATTTGAAGTTGTAAAAATTGAAACTATAAAGAAAGAAAGTGAGGGTATATAAGTAAGTGTAAAGTGAATATAAATATTACTTGAGTTTTGTTAATAAAAAAATTCCTTGTATGTCAAAATGAGACATGTGTCAAAATGCCAAAATCTTAGTTTTCTAGGAAAATAACTACATTTTGATTTTTGGTTTTCTATAAATAAGTTTTAGAAAACAACATTAATTAATTTTATATTCAACACTAAAAAATTTCATATATTAAATAACCCAATTTTTATTATCTTTAATTTTATCTTTTTCCTCATTAACTTTTATTCCTATTAATCCTTATTCTTATTAAATTTTACTTTTATTAACTTTTATTCTTATTAACTATTTTATTCCACCTATTAACTTTTATCCATTAACTTTTACCCCATTAACCTTTATTTCTATTAACCTTTATTCCCATTAACTTTTATTCCTATTAACTTTTATTTTTATTAATCTTTATTCCCATTAACTTTATTATTATTAACTTTATTCCCATTAACTTTATTCCCATTAACTTTATTCCCATTAACTTTATTCTCATCAATTTTATTCTCATTAGCCTTTATCTTTTATTAAATTTTATTTTTATTAACCTTTATTTTATTAACTTTTACTCTCATTAACTTCACTCCCATGAATCTCAACTTTTATTAACTTTTATTCTCATTAACTTTTATTCTTATTAACTACTTATTTCCCCCATCATAAACTTCTATTCTCATTAACTATTTTATTTTTACTCCCCCTTATATCTCTTTTATTATTTCTTTTATACTTCTTTTTATTATTTCCCTCTTTATATACCTCTTTTGTTA
>JANWZV010000034.1 GCA_025061805.1 Candidatus Dojkabacteria bacterium
AATAAGCCACAGTATTCTATCGCTATATTTTTTTCCGGTATGAAAATGTCTATTTCAAACGGATAAATCAATTTTCTATTTCTACTTTCGAAATGAAAACCTATTTCATTCAAAAATTCTTTTAATTCCTTTTCTTGTCCACTTTCATAATACAAACAAATCGGTATGTTCAAGTCATTAAATTTTTTCAACATAGTGAACTTGGATACACCCAATTCATTAGCTATAAGAGTTACTGGTTTTTTTAAATTATGATGTTCATTTATCAACCATTGTTTATCATTCATTTTTTCTAAAACTTCTTTGGAAATATGTTTGTTGGTAAAAGATGTTGCCCCGTATTTGTTTATATTTGTCTCTTTTATTTTATTTTTAACTTCATCCAATTTTGATGCAACGTTTACGCCATACTTTTCTATATTAGTTTGTTTAATTTTTTCTTTGATTATTTGACTTTGAAAATGAGATTCACAACCATATTTCTTAAGATATGTGTTTTTTCTTTTTTCTTTTATTTTTTCATTTTTCAAAGGACAAGAATATCCAAATTTTTTTATATTATTTTGTATAAGTTTTTCTTTTATTTTTTCATTTTTCAAAGGACTTGTTTGTCCATATCTTTCTAAATTCGTTGCTATCATCTTTTGTTTGATTTTTTCGTTTTTAGCAGCATTTTCTACCCCATACTTTAATAAATTAGTATTTTTTATTTTTTCTTTTATCAGATCTACTTTTGCGACATTGTCTACACCAAATTTTTTTATTATAGTATTTTTGAGTTTATCTTTTATTTCTTTTAATTTCATAGGATTATCCACGCCATATTTTTGTATAAAAGTATTTTTTCTCTTTTCTTGAGCTAATTTTTTCTTTTTTTCTATTTCAGAAAAATCTTCCACTTCTTAATTATTTCTTTGAAAACTTTCAATGTCAATTATATTTTTTTATATCTATGCCATCCACAATCCCAAATGAAATTTTTGAATTCAATATCATCATTTATTTCATATATGTTTTCATTTTTAGTTATTCCCCATCTTTTTTCGGGCAATGTTTCAATTAATTCATAACCAAAATCCAGTAAAAAAGTTCCTTCGGTCCATCTTCTGTCAACCAAAATTTCTTCTTTGCCTATTTCTTCTTCATGAATTTTATATTCATTTCCTTCTAAAATCCAAATCAATTTTTGTTTGGTTCTTTCCCTATCGTGCATCCATTCATTGGAAAACAAAGTAATCAATTTCAATTTTTTCTGAATGCATTTTTCGAGCTTTTTTCTATGATATTCTTTTTGTTTTTGTCTTTCGCTATGCCAAAATAAGCCACAGTATTCTATCGCTATATTTTTTTCCGGTATGAAAATGTCTATTTCGTATGGATAAATCAATTTTCTATTTCTACTTTCGAAATGAAAACCTATTTCATTCAGATATTCTTTTAATTCTTTTTCTTCATGACTTTCATTGAACAATTTTACTTCGATTCCGTTTCTTTGAAAAATTTTTCCAACAACTGTTTCGGAAACTCCCAATTCTTTCGAAATTTGATAACAAGGTTTTTTCAAATCGTAGTGTTGATGTTTCAACCAATCAACATCTTTTAACTTTTCGACAACTTCTTTTGAAAATCTCAAATAATTGAAATTCTCGACGCCGTATTTTTTTAAATTTGTTTCTTTTGCTTTTTGTTTAACCTGTTCAGATTTCGAAGCAATTTCCGTTCCGTATTTCAAAAAATTGGTTTTTCTTATCTTATTTTTTATTTCTTCGCATTTGAGCGGACTAGTCACGCCGAATCTTCTTAAATTCGTTTCGACTATTTTTTGTTTTATTAACTCATTTTTAGATGGAACATTATAACCATATTTTTCCAAATTAGTTTCTTTGGCTTTGTTTTTTATATCATTGTTTTTCATTGGAAAATAAAAACCGAATTTCTCTATGTTAGTATTTTCCAATTTTTGTTTGATTTCTGGATTTTTCAAAGGATGTACCGAACCGTATTTTTTCATATTGGTTTCTTTTATTTTTTGTTTAATTTTTTCGTTTTTCAGGGGTGTTTCAGATCCATATCTTTCTATGTTCGTTTTTTTTATTTTGCTTTTTATTTCATGATTTTTTACTGGGTTATCTGTTCCATATCTTTTCAAATTTGTTTCTTTTATTTTTTGTTTGATTTTTTCATTTTTGGCAGGAGAAGAATATCCGAATTTTTCAATGTTCGTTTTTCTTATCTTCTCTCTGACAGAAAAAAGTTTCAAATTGCAATCTACACCATATTTTTTCATGAATGTTTGTTTTTTTTTATTTTTTATTGTTTCAAGTTCAGAAATATTATAGACGCCATATTTTTCTAAATTTGTTCTTTTTTTCTTTTCTTCTATTTCTAGTTTTTTTTCTTCTGAGAGATTTTTTTTATAATTTTTTGTTGCTTCTTTTTTTCTTTCTTGCAAACAAAAACAATCTTTGTTTCTTTTACAGAAATCAAAATATCCTCTGTAATAGGAGTTAAATTTTTTTATTTTTCCATGTTTACATAAAAAATTTTTTTCATCATGCAAGAACAAGTAAACAGTTTCTGATGTAGTTCTTGGACTGAAATTGTAAATTTTTTCTACATGTTGAAAAATTTTTTCATAAGGAAAATATTTTTTTATAAATCTAATGGAATTTTTTATATTTTTATTTTTCAAGAAGTCTTTCAACTTGTCTTTTATTTCGGAAATATCGAATTCTTGCATTTTCTGACACTTCGGGTTGATGCTTCAGGTTGAGTCAAACAGTCACTAGTGTTTATGTCGTCCCCGATTTCACGGACGCCTTACGGCATTCGGATAAACTCACTGTCGATAAAACAAGTAACCTTCGCCATTCTTCATTAGCCAAGCCATGCGATCAAAGCAAAATTCCGAGTCAGAAAACATAAAGGTGAAGGTAAAGATACAAAACTACAATTCATATCATAATTATACATTTATTTAAAATTTTTGTCAATTTTACATATCCGATTGAAATAAAAAACATATTTGAAAACTTTTGTTAATTATTTCATGTTTTTGAAATTTCTAAGACAAGTTTATCTAATTTTTCATTTTTGATTCCTTTTTTGATAATTTCTTCATGAACAGAAGAAATAAAATATTTGTATTTTTCGATCAAGGCATAATCATTCCATTTCAATAAATTTTCACAAAATTTCATGAAAATTTCATTGTTTTTCAAGAATATTTCTCTTAAAATCGGAGGATCAAGAAAATAGAATTTCATCAAAGATTGTAATTGTTTCTTATCGTCTATTATTTTTTCTATTTCATCTTTTCCCACAGAGCCATAATTGTTCACGTATATCAACAAATAAGAATAAAAATCGACGTTTTTTATATGTTCTTTGATTTCGTTTCTTTTGAAAAAAAATTCATATTTATTCAATATTTTAGGAAATAAAAGGGGGTTTTTTGTTAATTTATCAATAAAAATTTTATCGGTGAAAAACAAGTGAAGAAATATTTCGATTTGTTCTTTACTCAAGATAGTTTTTTCTTTGATTAAAAATTCTAGAAACGCATAAAAAGAATTTTTTACGTTTATGTCGGTATTTTTGTTTTTTAGCGTTCTGTAAAAATTCTTTATGAAATTTTCATTTAAAATATCGGGATTGTTTTTTAAGATATCTAATGCATATTTTACAGATAAATCTGACGATCCATAGGATAACATATAGATTATGTCTTTTTTTGTTATTTCTGACAAATCAGAAAAAAAGCGTGTCTTATAATTTTTCTTTTCTATTTCATCAAAGATTTTAACCAAATTTGGATAATTTTCTTTGAATTCTTTCAAATCTATTGGTCTATCTTTTTCGTCCATGAATTGTTTTACTTTAAAATGAAATTGAAATCTTTTATTGTTTTTCTTATCTATTATTATATAAAGAGGACCTCTCTTATTATAATTCTTGAAGTAATTACGAGAATTCGTAGCAGCCGTACACCATCTTGTATTTCTGCCAAAAAAACATGAGGCTTTCACGGATTTAGGAATAACAATCTTAAAATCATTGTCATTATAAAGCAATTCGGCTTCGCCGTTCTTGTAGAAATTTTGTTCTATTTCTTTTTCTCTCTCGGATATGCTTTTCGTATCTTCATCACGATATTCGTTCAAAATATCCAACAATTGATGTATATCTTTAATTTGATTTATGTCTTTATGATTCTGTTTTAATTTTTTTTTCTCTTCAAAGAATCATATGTCAATAATCCTGGAATGACTTTACTGATTATATCTTCATATAATCCTAAATTATCGGTTACGTATCTTTGCACTATCCATTTCATATATGGATCAATGAATTGGAATTTGTTTTCTTTTCTGAGTGGTTCTTCGATTGACTTGATGAATTCTTCTAGTGATTCATATTCATTGGAATGATCTTTTTGTTGTACTTGCTTATACTTTTCGGAAAAAAGAGATAAAAGATTCCGTAAGTTATACTCAAGAAGTATTTCTCTTATTCGCATTTTGATGTATTTATTTTGTAGAAAAAGGTTTATTTGGCTTAATTGTTTTCGAGAAAATCTATTACCGCTTTTGATGGATTTTCGATGTATTTTATAGCATCTCTGTTTTGTTTCACTGCCTCCAATTGAACTTCTTCACTTGGATTTTTAATATAAAATATAGCGGCCTCATCTTGTTTCACTGCTTCCAGTTTAACTTTTTCACTAGGATTTTTGATATATCTTATGATAGTTCCATCCCGTTTGACTGCTTCTAGTTGAATTTTTTCACTAGGATTTTCGATATATCTTATGATAGTTGCATCTTTTTTAACTGCTTCCAATTGAACTTTTTCCGTTGGATTTTTAATAAGTGTTATAGCAGTTGGACTAACATTTACTGCCGCCAATTGTACTTTTTCACTTGGGTTTTTAATAACCTTGATACAAGAAATATTTTGCTTAACTGCTTCTAATTGAACTTTTTCACTGGGATTCTCGATATATTCAATGGCATATCCGTTGTTTTTCACGGCTTCAAGTTGAATATTTTCACTTGGATTCTTGATATGTTGAATAACATAACCATTTTTTCTTACTGCTTGTAATTGAAGTTCTTCGCTTAAATTTTCTATGAATCTGATAACATAAGGATCTTTATTCACTGCTTCAGATTGTACTTTTTTACTTGGATTTTCAATAGATCGAATAAAAAAAGGATCTTTTTTTACTGCTTCTATTTGAACGTTTTCTGTTGGATTTTCTATAAATATGAAAGCTTGTTTTGATTTATTTATTGCTTCCAATTGAACTTTTTCACTGGGATTTTTTATATATTGAATATTATAAGGACATTTTTTTACTGCTTTTAGATAATCTTCTTCGGTAGAATCTTTGTTCAATACTATTGATCTATATTTTTTTGCTATAGGAGTAAATATTTTCCATAAAACAGGTATCTTATCTGCAATCAATACTGGATTTATCTTATTGTCCTTTTCGTCCATGAATTGATTTGTTTGAAAATGAAATTGATATCTTTTGTTTTCTTTTTTTATCAAAACAATATATAAAGGACCTTTTTTATTGTAATATTTAAAATGATTTACAGATTGTGCAGAAGCAGTACACCATCTCGTACTTCTTCCGAAATAACAGCTTGCTTTTTCTGTTTTTGGAACCACCACTTTTATGTGTGGATCATCATAAATCAATTCCGCTTCACCGGAAGAATAAAATCCTTGTTCTATCTTCCTTTCTTCTTCGCTTCTTGAATCAGTTTTTTCTTCTTTATATTCGTCCAAAATATCCAAAAGCTGATGTATGTCTTTGATTTGATTTATGTCTTTATGATTTGGTTTTAGTTTGTTTTTTCTTTTCAAAGAATCATATTTCAATAATCCAGGTATGATTTTACTCAGTATATCTTCATATAATCCTAAGTTGTTAGTAACATATCTTTGCACTATCCATTTCATATATGGTTCAATGAATTGCAACTTGTTTTCTTTTTTAAGCGGTTCTTCAATTGACTTGATGAATTCTTCAAGCGATTTATATTTATTAGAATGATCTTTTTGTTGTGTTAATCTGTACTTTTCGGAAAAAAGAGATAAAAGATTCTGTAAGTTGTATTCAAGAAGTATTTCTCTTATTCGCATTTTGATGTATTTATTTTGTAGAAAAAGGTTTATTTGGCTTAATTGTTTTCGAGAAAATCTATTACCGCTTTTGATGGATTTGCGATGTATTTTATAGCATCTCTGTTTTGTTTCACTGCCTCCAATTGAACTTCTTCACTTGGATTTTTGATATATCTTATGACAGTTCCATCTTTTTTGACTGCTTCCAATTGAACTTTTTCAGTTGGTTTTTTAATATTTGCAATATTGTAAGGACTTATCTTTACTGCCACTAACTGAACTTTTTCAGATGGATTTTTAATAAATTCAATTGTATAACCTCTTCTACTCACAGCTTCTAATTGTATTTTTTCAGACGGATTTTTTATTAGTGCGATTCTACTAGGTTCCAATTCTATTACTCTCAATTGAACTTTTTCGGTTGGATTTCGAATATATTCTATAGAATATGTTGATCTATTTATTGCTTCTAATTGAAGTTCCTCGCTTGGATTTTCTATAAATTGTATAGCATTCGGGGTATTTCTAACTGCTTCTAATTGAACTTTTTTAGTGGGGTTTTTTATGTACTCTAAAGCATAACCATTATTTCTTACTGCTGCCAATTGAACATTTTCAGATGGGTTTTTTATGAATTCTATAGCAAGACCATCTTTTCTTACTGCTTCCAATTGAATATTTTCAGATGGGTTTTTTATGAATTTTATAGCAAGACCATCTTTTCTTACTGCTTCCAATTGAACATTTTCAGATGGGTTTTTTATGAATTCTATAACAAGACCATCTTTTCTTACTGCTGCCAATTGAACATTTTCGCTCGGATTTTCTATATATTTGATAAAATAAGGTTTATATTTAATTGCTTCTAATTGAGCTCTTTCGCTTGGATTTTTTATGTACTTAAAATCATCGAGACGTCTTTTTATGGTTTTTATTTGTAATTCTTCAGATGGATTTTTGTTCAAAAATATTGTTTCGTATTTTTCTGCTATAGGAGTGAATATTTTCCATAATATGGGATATTTATCTGCTAATGAATTTGGATTTATGGATTTGTCTTGTTCATCTCTGAATTGATCAGTCGCAAAATGAAATTGATATCTTTTGTTTTCTTTTTTGATTAATACAATGTATAAGGGCCCTTTTTTATTATATGTATCAAAAAAATTCGTATATTTAGTAGCAGTAGTGCACCACCTTGTATTTCTTCCGAAATAACAACTTGCTTTTTCTGTTTTAGGAACTACTACTTTTACTTGTGAACTATCATAAATCAATTCTGCTTCGCCAGATGAATAAAATTCTTGTTCTATCCTTTTTTCTTCTTCACTCCTTGAATCGGTTTTTTCTTCTTTATATTCATCCAAAATATCCAATAATTGATGTATGTTTTTTATTTGACTTATGTCTTTATGATTTGGTTTTAATTTGTTTTTTCTTTTCAGAGAATCATATTTCAATAATCCCGGAATGACTTTGCTGGTTATATCTTCATATAATCCTAAATTATCGGTTACGTATCTTTGTACTATCCATTTCATATATGGATCAATGAATTGGAATTTGTTTTCTCTTCTGAGCGGTTCTTCGATAGACTTGATGAATTCTTCCAACGATTCATATTCATTGGAATGATCTTTTTGTTGTACTGAATTGTATTTTTCCGAAAAAAGAGATAAAAGATTCTGTAAGTTATATTCAAGAAGTATTTCTCTTATTCGCATTTTATAATGTATTTATTTTTTATAAAAAAAACTATTAAACAATTCTTAACTAAAACAAAAGATTTTATAAGAGTTTTACAAGAGTATTAAATATATCTAATATATTTTTTATAAAAAACTCTTATATTCATTCATGATTTCTTCTATTACAGGTTTATGATGATCAAATACTATTTCGGAAAAGATTTTAGCAAGTAGATAAATGTAAACAAAGGTGTTATCATTTATGAAGTAATACAACATCATGATGCACAAAATATCGAAAAAAAGAAAATAAAAGTTTACGTGTTTTTGATATATTTTTTGTAGATTTTTCAAACTCGTGTCTTCTGTTTTCATCAATCTTTCTTCTGATAAGACAGAGATAAATACTTTTTTTTGATTTACATAAGCATAACATAACATTTTGATGAAAACATTTTTTAAAAATTCATTTATCAAAAATAGTACAAAAATTATTTTTGATAACAAAAACATTTCTAGTTTAGAAAATACAACGGTAGCTAAACAAATAAAGAAATTTGCCATAATCTTCTTTTAATTAGAAAATAATCATTTGTCAATGAATAAAAAAATATTTTATTAAAAAATTCATTTACAATAAAATCGTTCCATAACAACAAATTATTGTAAACTACGTAAAACAAAACTGAAAAAATCATATTTGATTAATTTATTTGAAGAAAAATATCAACATATAACTGGTCGGTAAGATTTATAGAAAATCCCGAGGAAGAAGTTCAATTGAAAGCAATAAAACAAAGAAAAAACACAATAAAATATATCAAAAATCTTGTACAGTAAGTCATGAATTTCGTTCAAAAAACATAAAACATTTAGACAAATAAAAAGTTACTTTTTTATTTTGAAATTATATCTATTTCTTATGTCATACAGTTTTTGTTTTATTTTAGGTGTAACGTTATAAAACTCTCTTTTTGCTAATTCAGGATTTTGTTCTAGTATTTCTAAAGCAAGATTTTCCAGTTTTTCATCTGCGTTATTATAATCTATTTTGGATACCATTTCTTTATCATTCTTCAGTGCTTCGTATTTCAATCTATTTGTTTTTTTCGGTATGAATCTTAAAACATTTGGTTGTTTGGAAACAGCATAAATCAATAGTCTTTCAGGAATATTTTCATAATATTCCAAATTTAAGTAATAAAGATTATTTGGATTATTTTTTATTAGAGTTTCCAAAACTTTCATCGATGGTTTTTTTATATATTTTATGTTTCTTGGATCTTTGGTTACAGCAAAAATTTGAACTTCTTCGGAAGGTTCTTTCAATTCTTTGAATATTTCATTTCCTTTTTCCAAACTCAAAGCTTTTATTATTATTCTATCGTCTATTTTATTTTTCGAAAAGTATTTTACTATTTGTACTATGACACTAGGATCATATTTTATTGCATGTTCTAAATATTCTTTTATCAATTCTTTCGGAATGTCATCTTCTTTAGAATATATTGTATATATCGATTTTGGACTTATTTCTAGAATTTTCGACATTAAGTCTTTATTCAAAAAATATTTTTTATCCAAGAAAGTCAAGAAATAATCATTATTTTTTTTCAAATGCAATAATATTACATTATCGGGTATATCTTCTAAATATCTTACACTTTTTGGATTCTTTTCTATTAATTTCATAATGAAAGAATCCGAAAAATTCTTATTTTTAAGATATTTTAAACTTTTGACATATCCTCCTTTCAAAAATGATTTTAAAAGTATATCGTCGGTAACTTCATCCTTATAATAATGCAAATAATCTTCGATCAAATCCCCACAAATTGTCACTACGAAATTCATTAATTTCAATGAATTGATGAATCTATCTTTGTTAGATTTATAGAATCTTCTGACATCGGGTTCTTCTTTTGTTTTCAAAATATCGATTAATTCATCGTCTGTTACTTCCGGCAAAAAATAAAGAGATTTTTCTTTTTTTGCTATAGGAGAAAATATTTTCCATAAAATAGGATGCTCTTTTCCTAATTCTTCCGGATCTATTTCGAAATCTCTCTCATCCTTGAATTGATTTGTCGGAAAATGAAATTGATATCTTTTATTGTTTTTCTTGTCTAATATTATATAAAGAGGTCCTTTTTCATTGTAGAAATAGAATCTATTATCAGACTTCGTTGCAGCAGTACACCACCTTGTATTTCTTCCGAAATAACAACTTGCTTCTTCCGTTTTTGGAACTACTATCTTTATTTTACTGTCATTGTATATTAATTCTGCTTCGCCATTTTTATAAAAGTTTTCTTCTATTTTTTTTTCTTTCTCTTTGTTGCTCTTAGTGTCTTTATCTTGATATTCATCCAAAATATTCAACAACTGATGTATGTTTTTTACTTGATTTATGTCTTTGTGAATTGGTTTTAATTTATTTTTTCTTTTCAAAGAATCATATGTCAATAATCCAGGAATGACTTTACTTACTACATCTTCATATAAACCAAGATTATTTGTAACATATCTTTGTACTATCCATTTTATATATGGATCAATGAATTGAAACTTGTTTTCTTTTCTAAGCAGTTCTTCGATTGATTTGATGAATTCTTCTAGTGATTTATATTCATTAGAATGATCTTTTTGTTGTACTTGTTTATATTTGTCGGAAAAAAGAGACAAAAGATATTGTAAGTTATGCTCAATTAATATTTCTTTTATAAGCATTTTGCTATATTTATTACTTTTTTTCATATTTTTCGACTAAAAATTTCATTGATAAAAAGTTATTGAAATAAAATATTGTAAAAAATTATTTAATTTATAAATCAAAATTTTTGATTACTAATTCAATTAAAAAATAATTAAAACAAGTTAAAATCTTAATATAAAATAAATATGGCAAAATGCGTATAAAAGAAATACTTCTTGAATACAACTTACAGAATCTTTTATCTCTTTTTTCTGAAAAATATAAGCAAGTACAACAAAAAGATCATTCTAATGAATATGAATCGCTAGAAGAATTCATCAAATCAATAGAAGAACCGCTTAGAAAAGAAAACAAGTTTCAATTTATTGAACCATATATGAAATGGATAGTACAAAGATATGTCACAAATAATCTCGGTTTATATGAAGATGTGATAAGTAAAGTAATACCTGGATTATTGACATATGATTCTTTGAAAAGAAAAAACAAATTAAAACCAATTCACAAAGACATAAATCAAGTAAAAAATATACATCAATTATTGGATATATTGGATGAATATCAAAATGAAGATACGAAAAGTATATCAGAAAAAGAAAAAGAGATAGAACAAAATTTTTATAAAAATAATGAAGCAGAATTAATTTATAACGATCCCGATATTAAAATCGTTGTTCCCAAGACAGAAAGAGCAAGTTGTTATTTCGGAAGAAATACGAGGTGGTGTACTGCTGCGACCAATTCCAGGAATTATTTCAAAGCTTACAATAGAAAAGGAAGATTATATATAATATTAGATAAAAAGAATAACAGAAAATTTCAATTTCATTTCAATACTTTTCAGTTTATGGACGAAAAAGACAGTCCAATAAATATAGTAGAATTCAAGAAAAAATATCCAAAAGTTATCGATTTGTTTTCTAATATGAATGTTAATAAAAAATTAAAAAATGTTTTTAAACCTGTAGAAAATTTGACATCTGATGATATAATAAAACTATTGAAAAGCAATGAAGTTTTTATAAAAAATTATGGTTTAAATATTTTACCTGAAAGAAAAGATCTAATTAACAAAAGATTTTTGGTAAAATTTTATAATTTTCTCACTAAAGAAAAGAATATGCAACCAGATTCCTCAGTCAAGTTATTGAAGGATTTCTTCTTTTTGGTATTTACCGATCAATTGAAAATGGATAAAGATACCTTAAAAACTTTTATAAAACTATTTTCTGCCAATTTATATATGAGTTATAATGATTTTTCTTATTTTGTAAAAAATAATCAAGATTTGTTCAATCTTAAAGAGATAAAAAAAGAAATAAGAAAGAAAAGCATAAGAGCTTATATTTTCATATATGGGTTCATGATGGATGTATTGACGGAAAAAGATATACAAGAAATATATAAAGAAAATCAATTTATTGAATTGATGGATGTGATACGTTTAGATTATAACACGCATTATATTTACTTTTCAAAAAGAAAAGATTTGTATAAAGAATTGTTGAAAATTTTTAATAACTCTTTGGATATATTAAAAAAATATTATCTTATTGCTTTGGATATGTATGAATTTATTTATAAAAATAAGAAAGAAGAAACAGAAAAAGACGAAAAATTGCAAAATCTAATTATAGAAACTCTATTATTATTGAATGATTCAAAAATAGAAAGTTTCGATGAAATTTCTGGATATGATTTTATGAAAAACGAACTTTTTTTGAAAAAAATCATAAAAAAGACAAAGAACATATTCTTATTGAAAAATTTAAATGTGATAACAAAAGATATGTTTTTTGAATGTTTTGAAGAATTTTTAAAAAATGAAAACAACGGTAGTTTAGACGAATATAAATTAGAAAAAATCATCGATATTTTTTCTAATATTTCATCAAAAACTACTCCCAGTGTAAGGGAAAAATTATATTTTGTTGATAATATCATAAGAATATCCCAAGATAATTTTAAAAACGCAATTATGAAAAAAATAATTTTCAAAAACAAGGTACAAAAAACTTTCGAAGATTTATTTAAATCGAATATCTTCAAGGATTATTTTCAAAATATATTGATGAAAAATCATAAAAAATTTTTTGATGAATCGGTCATTTCGTATTTTGAAAATTATTTGAACTAAGTTTTTGGAACAAATTTGGCATAAGATTTATCTTTATTTTTTCGAAAAAATTAAAAAAACCTTAAATAAAAAAGATTAAATATTTTGGTGAATTATGAAAGAATTTATCACTCGATAATAAATTATAGAAAAGCGAATCCTATACCTAAAGATCAATATAAAGAACTACATCATATTTTACCAAGATCTCTTGGTGGAAAAAATAACAAGGACAATTTGGTTTATCTTACCCCCAAAGAACATTTCATTTGTCATCTGTTGCTCACAAAGATGTTTAACGAACAAGAAAAAAGAGAAAAAATGATAAAGGCATTTTTTGCCATGAAACATTGGAAAAACGGATA
>JANWZV010000035.1 GCA_025061805.1 Candidatus Dojkabacteria bacterium
CAGAAACACCAACACCGATTCCAGCTGATAATCCAGCTGTCAGTCCAGCAGATAAACTAGCCATTGCACTAGCATTTAAATTTAATTGACCGCCAATAGAAAGGCCTCCAGCTAAATTAGCTGATAATCCAGCTCCTATCGATCCACCAAAACTTGCATTAAAACCTAAACCAGCTGATAAATTTAAATTTGCTTGTGCTGATAATGAAGCATTTAAACTTCCACTAGCATTAAAATTAAAACCTAAATTAGAAGAATAATTTAAAGCTGACATTAAAGCAGCATATTCTCCAATAGTCATTTTTGCTAATAAACTAGCTTGGAATGCACTTGAATCCATAAATGAACTAGATTTTGGCTTCCATTGAGATTCTTTAAATTTCATTAGTGGAAAAGCCATTGCTGTTAAGAAACACATATTTTTTAATAAAGAAACATTAGCATTCATAAAATTCACTAATGCAATATTTCTCAATAAATTATTTTCCATTTCTGTTTTAAAAGCTAAAGCAGCAGATAAATCAGATCCTAATGATGCTCCCAAACCTAATTGACCACCAAAATTTAAACCTAATTTAAATGATGCATCTAAATTAGCTTTAAGTTGTTTTAATAAAGATAAATCAAAATTTAATGATGCATCTCCACCAAAACCTATATTCAAACCAGCATCTAATCCACCAGAAAAATCAGCATTAAATCCAGCATTAAATCCAGCTCCAATTCCAGCACCAAATCCAGCACCAAATCCTGCTGATAATCCAGCACCAAATCCAGCTCCTATACCAGCACCAAATCCAGCTGATAATCCAGCTCCAAATCCTGCTCCAATTCCAGCACCAAATCCGGCACCAAATCCAGCTGATAATCCAGCACCAAATCCAGCTCCTATACCAGCACCAAATCCGGCACCAAATCCTGCTGATAATCCAGCACCAAATCCAGCTGATAATCCAGCTCCAAATCCTGCTCCAATCCCAGCTCCAATTCCAGCGCCAAGTCCAGCTGATAATCCAGCTCCAAACCCCGCTGATAGTCCAGCAGATAATCCACCACTTACTCCAGCACCAATTCCTCCACTAAATCCTAAACTTGCATTTATAGATGACCTTGCAGATACATTTGCTGAAACTCCAGCAGAAATTCTTGCTGACGCTCCAGCAGAAATTCTAGCAGAAGCTCCAGCAGAAGCTCCAGCAGAAACCCCAGCACCAAATGATGCACCAATTCCAGCTCCGGCGCTCAAACCAGCACTAGCACCAAGACCAGCACCAGCACCAAAACCAACTCCAGCATTAAAACCAGCACCAAAATTCATATTAGCATTTAAACAAGCTCCTAAAGACGCTGAAAAACCAATTCCGGCATTAAAACCAACTCCGGCAGATAAACCAAATCCAGCTCCCAAAGATGCACTTGCTGAAAATCCTAATGCAGCTCTTGCAGATGCTGCTAGTCCAAATCCAAATCCAGCTGATGCAGATGTTAAAAGATTAAAATTAGCACCAACACCTGCGCTCAATCCTGCTCCAATACCAGCGCTTATTCCAGCTCCAATACCTGCACTTATTCCAGCTCCAATACCAGCGCTTATCCCAGCTCCAACGCCTGCACTTAATCCTGCTCCAATACCAGCTGAAATACCAGCACCAGCACTTGCACCAGTAATCAATCTTGGATTTGCTTGTAAATTCGCAGACAAACCTTTTTGTCCACCATACCATTTATTATATTCAGCTTTTTCTTTTGCAGATAATTCTTTTGAAAAACCAATTTCAGCACTTCCCTTTCCAGAAATAGAAGCTTTTCCAAACATTGCAGCATTCATATTATTTGCTAATGAAATTGATCCTCTTCCAGAAGCTCCAATGTTTCCACCAGCCCCAAATCCAGCAGAAAGTGAATTATTTGTCAATAATTTAAAATTTGCTGCTCCAGCTGCTCCTAAAGAAGTTTTTAATCCAATTCGAGTGTTTCCAGAAGCTATTCCACCAACACCAAAATCCAAACTTGCAACTCCACCAAAGTTTAATGAATTATTCAAAGATGATGAAACAAAAGAATTTATTCCACCAGAGGTAGAAGCACCAATTCCTGCACCAAAACCAAATCCAGCACCAAGTCCAGCACTACCGCCAATTTCAGCACTTCCATTTACAGAAGCTTGAGCACCAAGAGCTGCTCCGATATTTAATTCAGCACCAGCACCAATTCCCACTTCAGCACTTCCTTGAACTCCAGCGCCTATTCCAGCGCCTATTCCAGCACCAAAACTAGCTCCAGCACCAGCTGAAATACCACCAACTAATCCAGCTGTAACTCCTGCAGAAATTCCACCAGAAAATCCAGCAGAAACACCAGCGGATATTCCAGCTGAAACACCTGCTGAAACACCAGCTCTTCCACCAACAGAAATTCCGGCAAAAAATGTTCCAGTTCCAAATAACCCAATCGCCCCAGCCAAACCACCAACAAAGTTTATATTTCCACCAATTCCAGCATTAAAAGTAAATCCCAAACCAGCACTAATACTAAAAGGAGATCCAAAAACAAATCCAACTCCTTTTGTTTTTTCATCACAAACTTGAATATTTAATAATTTCAATCCTATATTTGGAGTACTTAATAGTAAAAAGTTTCCTGATAATCTTACAAGAGGTGGAATTCTAGGAAATGGGTTAAAATTCAAAAATGGTGGTGGAATTACTGGAGAACCACAAAATCCAATCGCTGTTCCTATAAGTTGAATATTATTAACATTTATAGATACATAATTTAGTAACCTTAAACAATGGCATATCCAAGGACATTTAAAAAATACTAATAAACCATATGGACCAAGTGGAATTCCGCAGGTTGCCCAATCTGGTACTGGAACTATTCCTTCAATATGCCAACAAGTCCCACAAACACCACAAAATGGAGGTGGATAAAAAATTGCAGCACATTTATCGAGAATAATAACACAAAATGTTGGAAATCCACAAATATATCCAACATCGAGAATGCGAAATTTTTGTCCAGCAACAGAGATAATTCCCAAACCTTTTGGATCAAAAATATGAAGTATTTGATCTACATTGGGAATTCTTAGAAGTTCATTATTAGGACCGCATAGTGCCATTTGTTATATTATATTTTTACTTAATATTTCTTTTATGTTTCATCTAGAGCTTTTTGTACCATCTCCTTCGCTGCAGAAACTGTTTCTTCTGTTGGATTTTTCTGAGCATTTCGAATAGCTTGAATAGCAGCATTATACATGTTTTCATGAAGATCATCTTTCACACTGTGCAAGAAGTTTTCCAATGATTGAAGAGTTTTTTTCAATTCTTCTTCTGATTTTTTCTGTGATGCTTGAAGTTGAATATTATCTGTTTCTGAACTCTTTTCTATTTCATCTCCTAAACCTTCATCTCCTAAATCTTGATCTTCTAAACCTTGATCTTTTAATGGAGAATCTTCTTTTTGAGCACCATGAATTTTTTGAATTAAAGCATCAATTCCTTTCTTTTTCTTTTTTCCAGCTCTTCTATCTAATTCTTTTTCATAATCACTTATTGTCATTTGATTTGTCTTTGGTCCAGTTTTTATTTTTTGCGGTCCTTGGAATTTCTTTTTTATATTTTCCAAATTTTTATTTCGTGCATAATTATACAACTCAGTTGCACTCTTTAAAACTTCCCAGTGTAAAATTGAATTTCGCAAACTTTCTTCTTTTGAAAGATTTTTAAGGTGTGTTTGTATTTCACCAATTCTTCTTTGAACATATTCCAATTGTTCTGGTGTTAAATCTTGTCCCATGTATTTTTGTTGAATATCATTCACTATTTTCAAAATAAGTTCTTCATATTCTCGAACCGACCTATATGTATATCCTTTTGGTAATTTTTTCAGATATTCAATTTCTTCTGGACTCAAAATATCACCTTTTTCATAATCCTTTTTTAATTTAGGACTTGCTGTAAATTGTTTTGGTTGTATATATTCTTCTACATCTTCATGCAAAATAGCATTGCTTCGAAAAATATCCTCTGCTTCAAAAAGTTTTTGAGCTTCATGTTGATATTTTTTTGCAAGTTCTTTTTTCATACGATCATAGATCATAGAATTTCCTTTCGGTTTTTTAATTCGTATTCTTTTTTCGGACCTGTATTTTTGGATTTACTCGAGAAAATTCACTTAAAATTTCATAAAGTTCTCCCGGATCTATATAATGCGGTTTCAAATTCTCGAAAACTGGTTTCAAATGATGAATTCTTTTCAGAGCATATGTACAAATCTCAGAACAAAACCATTTTGAAGAATGTTGTCTTCCCCATGGAAACACTTGACAAAAGAAAATTCCGAGCCAATCATATCCACAACCACATTCTTCATACAAGAAAATATCTTTCATTTTTGTTTCTTCTTCTGCATCACATTCAATATCAATAAAATCCCAATATTCTTCACTTAAAGTTTTTTTATCTGGAATATAATAGTAAACTCCTTGACAAATTTCGCTACTTGTTCCGCAAAATCCATTTGAAAACAAAATCTCACAGTGACTATAAGGAGTTCTTTTATAAAATCGAATTAATTTTGAAAATAATCCACCTTCGGCTTTATAAAAAATAACTGAGATTTTTCCTGTACTCATACCATTATTTATATAATTTTTCTTTTTATATATAATAGAAGAGCAAAATTTATATATATATTTTGAAATGGAGGTGTTTTTTCTATGCCAATCTATGATTATCAATGCTTAGATTGCGCTTCTATTCAAGAAGTAGAACATCCTATGTCTGGTCCAACACAACCTCTTATCTGTCAAAGATGTTCTTCATCACGTTTAAAAAAGCTTGTTTCATCACCATATGTTAAATTTGTTGGAGATTGGCAAACAAATCAAGTTCGAAACATTCCCCCGGAGTAATTTTTATGCATTATAAAGCTCTTTTTGTTTCTGACATTCATTTAGGAACTCCACAGTGTCAAGTTTCATATCTTTTGGATTTTTTTCATGATCATCTTTTTGATGAAGTTTATCTTCTTGGTGATATTTTTGATCTTCTCGCTCTTCGCAGAAATTGGTATTGGAAACCAGAATTCAATACATTTATTCAAAAAGTTTTGCGTATGGCGAGAAAAGGCGCAAAAGTTATCTATATTCCAGGAAATCATGATATAGCGGTTCGAAAATTTTTAAATTCCTATGATGAATTTCCATATTTTCTTGAAGTTGGAAATATTTCTCTCTATTCTTTTTACATTTATGAAACGCATTCTTATAAGATTCTTTTAACTCATGGAGATGTCTATGATGGTCTTTTTATGTCATTTCCTTTCTTTTACCACCTTGGGGATCTTGCCTATTCAGCAGCACTTCGATTTAACACAGCTTTTAACTTTGTTCGGAAATCTTTAGGATTTCCCTACTGGTCTCTTTCATCATATTTGAAGAGAAAAGTCAAGTATACTTTTCAATTTCTCGAGTCGGTTGAACAAATAATTCTTTCTGATCTTTCTCAAAAAAATTGTGTAGGAATCATTCATGGTCATACACATACACCAACTTTGAGATTTCAAACTTATCAAAATAAAACATATCTTTTTGCCAATACTGGAGATGTTGTAGAAAGTCTGACTTGTATTGTTGAAACTCCAACTTCATTACAGTTAATTTACCTTCCAGAACAAAAAATTCTTTCTGAAATTCATTTTTCTCAATTGTCTCAATTAAAAACTTCTCATTTTTAAAAGAGATTTTTCTATGTGTCTTTCACCAATTTTTTCAACTTCATCCAAAAAACCAAGGCTTCTTATTATTTCTGACACTTCTTCACGTCAAGTAAATGGAGTTGTAACAACACTCAAAAATCTTTGTTTGGAACTTGAAAAATCTTATGAAGTTTATCTTTTAGACTCCGACTTTTTTACATCTTTTTCATGTCCTTTTTACAAAGAAATTCGTCTTTCAATTTTTCCAAAATCAGCACTTCGGTCTTATCTTCTTTCTGTCAAACCACATTTCATTCATATTGCAACAGAAGGACCTTTGGGATTTGCTGCAGTTTCACTTTGTAAACAATACTCATTACCATTTACAACTTCATATCATACTATGTTTCCTGAGTATTTATGGACTTATTTTTATTTTCCAAAATTTTTAACATATTCTTATTTGCGTTCTTTTCATAAGCATTCTTCTTTCATTCTTGCTACTACACCCACAATGAAAACACTTCTTGAGCTTCATGGTTTTTCTTCCGTTGTAACTTGGACTCGGGGAGTTGATAAATCCATTTTCAAGCCAACTGGTCCAACTCATCACACTCGTTATTTTATGCCAAGACCTATTTTCGGCTATGTTGGAAGAATAAGCAAAGAAAAAAATCTCGATGATTTTCTTCGCGCTCCACTTCCAGGTACAAAAGTCATTGTCGGAGATGGACCATATCTTTCAACACTTCAAAGAAAATATTCCAAAAATAAAAATATTTTTTCCACGCTTTTCGTTGGCTATGCATTTGGAGAAGATCTCGCTGCTTGGTATAGAACTTTTGATGCTTGTGTTTTTCCATCAAAAACAGATACTTTTGGAATTACTATTATCGAATCTCTTTCATGCGGAACTCCAGTTATTGGTTATAATGTTCAAGGTCCAAAAGATATTTTACAACATGGTTATAATGGATTTCTTGCAAACTCTTTTGAAGAATTTGTTATCTATTGCAATCGATATGAACAAATTTCAAAAGAAAACTGCATAGCTTCTGCAGCTTCTTATACTTGGAAAAATTGTGCTGAAGTTTTTCAAAAATGTTTAGTTTTCATTCCAGAAAAACACTATGATTCAATTTTAAAGGTTTGAATATATGTGTGCTTGTGCTGTTGTTTCTTCTTGGAAAAAATACTTTTTCTATATTTTTCAGAAATTTTTGTTTTATGGAATAGTTCTTTTTCTTATTTTTCTTTTTAAGTAATATTAGATATTTACATAATAATTTTAAATATATAAAAACATTTAAAATCGAAAATTCCTGGAAAACCCAAAATCGGCCCCGCAAAAAATTTTTTCATTTTTGGGGTATCATGTTTTCTTTAAATTTTCGGAAAAGAAATTTTATATTGTGTTTTAGATTTTTTGGCTTTTGAAAATAGAAGATGTTAAAAAAGAATAAAAGAAAGAAATCGAATAAAAAAAAGAAATGGAATAAAAAAGAAATGGAATAAAAATTAAATAAAGGAAATGAAATAAAAAAGAAATGAAATAAAAAGAAGTGAAATAAAAAACAGAATAAAAGAAATGGAATAAAAAGTGAAATAAAAGAAGTGGAATAAAAAAAGTGGAATAAAAAGTGAAATAGAGAGTGAAATAAAAGAAGTGAAATAAAAGAAAAAAAAAATAAAGTTATAAAAAGTGAATGCAAGATTATGAGTATATTATTTGAAGATAGAAAGTTAAATATGAATTTAAAGATAGTAATTTAAAAGATAGTAATTTAAAGATAGTAATTTAAAAGATAGTAATTTTATAAAAATATTGATTAATAATGAAATTTCAAATAATGAGACTTAAAAATAATAAAAATTTAATTAATTGTAAGAAGTAGTAGTTTTTGATAATTGATTAATGGGAAATAATATTTGAGAATAATAATTAAAGTTTATGATAGTAAAAGAAATAAAGAGATAAGAAGAATTAAAAAATTGGTGAATGGAGGAAATAAAAAAAAAAATAATGGATAAGAGATAAAGATATAAAAGATAATGGATAAAGAAAATAATGGATAAAGAAAATAGTGAATAAAAAAATAAGAGGTAAAGAGGTAAAGAAAATAAGAGATAAAGAAAATTGTGGATAAAAAAAAATAAGGGATAAAAAGATGGGGGATAAAAGGTAAATGAAGTAAAGAGATAAAGAATAAATGGTAAATGAAAATAAAAGAATAAATGGAATAAAAGAATAAATGGAATAAAAAAATTAAAAGAATAAATGAAATAAAAAAATAAAAGTTAGATAAGAATTGATAAAAGTTGAATAAAAAAAGTGAAATAAAATGGAATAAAAAAATAAAAGTTAGATAAAAATTGATAAAAGTTGAATAAAAAAGTGAAATAAATGTTTAATTTAATGTTGTTGTAAATGTTGTAATAATGTAAAGTTAAAATGATGTAAAGTTAAAATTTTTAGAAGTGATTTTTGGGTGATGTGTTTTTGGGTGTGGATCGCTTAAGCAAACACCAGTACATACCCATAACCCCTTGGGATACAGTTGTTTACCGAAAAAATACCCGGGTATTTACCCTTTTTGGGAGTATTTTTGGGCAAATGCCCATTTTTTTATCACCAATTTTTTCCCTTTTTTATTGGTGTTTAAAGTACTATCCCCTATATATCTCCTATACTTATTCCCATTATTGGGTTAATGTTTTATCCCTTTTATCCCTTTTATCCCTTTTATCCCTTTTGACTATTAACTATCAACTATTAACTATCAACTATCAACTATTAACTATTAATTATTAACTATTAATTTAACTATTAATTTAACTATTAAAACAACTCTCTATTTCATAAATAATATATTGTATTTTTTCCAAGATAAAACTTTCTCTTTTCGTGTTTTGATTACTTCTAAGAAATCGATGAATTTTATTTTTAATACTTTCTATTTTGTCTTTATTTTGTGTTTTCTTATTTTCTTGCTTTTCTATTTCTTCCAGAAAATATTTTATCTCCAATATTAAAGAAAATAACTCATTATCCTGATTAACTAAATCAAGAATATCATCAATAATGGAATAAAAACAGTAGATTTTTTCTGTTGTACTTTCAAAATAATTCATTTTTTACTCTTCATAATATGATTCTAAATCATTAGAATTATTATCATATAAAGAATTATAAAAATTTTCTTCATGAAATTTAATATCATTCTGTTTTAAATATTCAATATATTCATGCAACTTTTGAGCCGCAACATAAAAATCACACTTAAGAAGTTCATCACGAGCTTCATACAAGAATTCATTTTTTGCCTTGATATTCTTTCCCTCATGCTCAAGAAGAATATCAACAAGCTTCTGAAGGTTGAGGCTCATGGTCTGTCTTCTCCCTTGGGTTTGTTTTGTACGCTTGAGATTATAACAGCAGTTTTGATTTTGTCAAGTATTTTTTTTTTGCTAGTATTTTTACTTCATTTTTGATCGGGATTTGCCACTGCTTTTAAAATATTCATTATGCTAGGTTTTTTTGCTATGTTTTTTGATAAATGCTCACTCCACCATAATGCCAATATTTTTTAACTATTTGTCACAAAGCGAGTTACAGCGACAATTTGACCATTTTCCCTAATCGGTTCATCTTCTGGTCCTGTTCCTGGCGAGACAACATCACGCCTGACGATTCCGCGGGCTTCCAGAATAGCTCGAACTGGAGCTGAAACGATATAGATAGTGTTTGGCGTAGGATCTGGAAGCCCATCGATGCTACCTTCAAAATTACTACGCGAGACAATCGGTATGCCATTTACTGTGGCAAAAGTCTTAGGCGAACTATTATTATTCAAAATTTTTGCAATCTTGCCACTCTTGGGAAAAGTGATTCGCGTTCCATCAACACCCTGATAAACAATATCATGAGGCGTGAGGTTCACAAAACGAGTGATGTTCTGCAGATTGTTGCTCATTTTGTTTTTTCCTTTCTTTTTTGTTATTTTTGTTGTTAACCTTTAGTCTACAATTGTTTTGCTTACTTCGCTTGGGAACAGTGACGGAACCTTTGTTTTGTCAGGAATGAGATTGCTAACAAACTGTTTTGGCAAAAGTTGCAAGATTCCACCAGCCAAATCTGGTGTGACTCCCCCTTCGTTGAAAATTTCCATTAGTTGCTTCAGTTTAAAAATCGTTTGAGTTTCATCATTTGTCACAATTTCGTACCAAACCTGACGCAAACTTGGATCATATTTCTTAGCTGGAACCTCACGATTATTTGAATTAGAATACACCCAATATGTATAATTTACAAGAGTGTAGATATTATTATAAAAGTGTGCTGCTTCTTCCGCCTTTTCTTCAGCGGTTGTAGCTTCTGAAAATTTCATCAAAGTATTACGATAATTCTCAACCATCTTTGTTGAGAAAGTATGCAAAATCTCAAAGAACCGGGGATCGACAATCTCTTTTCCATTGTTCTTTTCCACTACTTTTCTGTAGATATTTGTAATGTTCACCTTCATATTTTCAACAGTTGTTTTACTGTTCATAAGCTGTTGGACGAAAGCCGTTTGCTTCTCGTACTTGGAAGCAGCTGGCTTCTGATTGGGATTGTTGACACGGGTTTGAAAGCCCTTTTTTGGAAAGCCGCGGAAGCTGGTCATGATGTTTATTTCCTGGCGCTTTGGATTATAATCAATTTTTTGACTTTGTCAAGTGTTTTTTTTGTAAGGTTTTTGCAGAATTTTTGCAGAATTTTTTTTTTGTAAAATTTTTTGTAATATTTTTTGTAATATTTTTTGTAAAATTTTTTGTAATATTTTTTGTAGGATTTTTGTAAGATTTTTTGTAAGATTTTTTATAGATTTCTTATTTTACTTTTTCTTTAAAAACCTCAATAAATAAGACAAGCACAAAAACATCAAAAATACACTCGAAAAAATAAAAAATTGCATAGCCTAACTCCTATTTGATTTTATAAAGTTTTTCTCTCAAAGAAGAACCAAAACAATTCACCTTTTGGTAAATTTTTATTGTAGAAATCAACTAATTTTTCAGCTTCTTGTTTTGTTTCGCAGGTTTCTAGAATTTCACTTTCTCCGAACATGTTTACTCTCTTTATAAGAAAAACTGTTCTTTGATGTGCTTTTTGCTCTTGAGAATCATCAGGAATTTTCTTTTTGAAAATATCCTGCATTTTGGTTTTCCTTTTCATATTATATATACTCAATCTCTTTTGTAAATATTTTTTTTAAATTTTTTATTTTGTAAATTTTAAAAACCTAGTAAAATATAAATACCAGTATAGTTATGCAATACATACTTCAAGAAAATTATAGAGATTTGCCAGAATATAAATTCCTTGAAAAATACAAAAATCAAGAAAATATTTATGTTCGTTTTTCAAGTGTAAAACCTTCAAATTTTATTTCCATTTATCGGCATCGAGATCACAAAGACCATAAAGATCCTAGTGGAATCTATGCTTTTCCTTTGAGTTATGTTTTAAAGAATTTTTCTAACCAAATGACAAACATATTTTTTTCATTGCCTTATATTCTCATTCTTGAGGATGTTAGCTCATCAAAATTTTTTGTTGATGAACCAATAACAATAGAACAGGCTTTAACAATAACAAACCTCATGAAATTTTCTTTGTTAGAATGCGCTTCAAATTTGATTCGAAAAAAACAAGAAATTTTGAAAAAAAGCAATTATCTTGAAGGAATGAAAGAAATTGTTCAAAATATAAGAAAAAAACAATATAAAAAACCGGTTGATATGTTTGCTTTTTTCACTTGTACTCAGTGGAGTCCAGATGGAGAAAATATACTTAATGGAGAAGAACAAAGATTTCGGTGGATTTCTGCTGGATTTGATGCGCTTGAAGATCGGGGGTCAGGAGTCATAAATCGTGATGAACCATATCAGATTATTTTTTTGAAGGAAAATTCTTGTTTGTTTTTAGATTCATATGATCGAACAAATTTCATGAAAAAATCTCAAAACTCAGAATTATCTAAAACACTTGCTGGGAGAAATCCAAATTTTTCTAAATTAAATGCAAAGCTTGAAGATCAGTGGCTTTCTCTTTCGCAGGAAAATATTTTAAATGGCGAAAGACTTCTGCAAAAGTTAGCTGCTCTTATTCTTACCGATGCGCTTTCTGATACAATCACTCAAAGAGGAACTTTCACAGTATTGGACATAAAAGAAACACCATTGCCAAAAGCTCCTATTCAAGTGTTGTCAAAATATGAAATGAATGGAAAAAAGTATAGAATTTCTATTTTGTGCGCATTCTTAGATATTCATCTTCAAAAACTAAAATTGGCTATTCATGTCTATAATCAAGAAACTGAAACAAAGATATTAACTCATCAAACTTACCTTGATGATACAACAAGAATCGATGACATTGTTTCAGAGATTTACGAAAAATTTTAAATTAAAAGATTATAACAAGAGTTTTGGAGTTGTCAAGAGGAAATTTTTTCAACAAAAATGTTTAAAATTTATTCACTGAATGTTGCTTTTTATAACTTAAAATAAAAAAACCCCCAAGCTTGTTAGGCATGGGGGAAAATTTTGTTTTTTAAATATTTTTAGTAAGAAATAACCGTGAACACCTCTCCATCCCGAATCTTTTCAGCCTTTACACTGCATCCCGGAACTCTCTCAAACTTAAAATACGGATTGGGGGGAAGCTCAGTCAACAAGTCAGAACGCTTAGCAGCAAACCGCACTTCGAACTTTTCACCAATGATTTTATCAGAATCCGGAACAACATTCCAAGAATGCTGCTTGGGCTCCCCAACAACCTTTTGACCGATTTCCACGACCTCAACTGTTCTTTTGCTCAGAATATTAACTACCTTAAAAAATGCAACATTTTGCTCCCACTTTCCCCAAATGGCACCGAAAATATCACCAACCTTGACTTTTGTGTTTTCATTATAAATGGCGTGATCGAGCTTGTTGCTCATTGGTGTTTTCTCCTTAGTGCTGAGAAAGAGTATAGCGAGAGTTTTGGAGTTGTCAAGAGGAAATTTTTTCAACAAAAATGTTTAAAATTTATTCACTGAATGTTGCTTTTTTATAACATCAAAAATAAAAAACCCCATGTTTTATATAACATGGGGAAAATTTTATTTTTTTTTTTTTAAATAGAGAAGATCAGTAAGAAATAACCGTGAACACCTCTCCATCCCGAATCTTTTCAGCCTTTACACTGCATCCCGGAACTCTCTCAAAC
>JANWZV010000036.1 GCA_025061805.1 Candidatus Dojkabacteria bacterium
CTTGAAGCTCAATCTTTCTTACTTCAAGTTCAACATTATTGTTTTTGCAAAGATTTCTTACAAATTCTTCTGTTTTTTTATGATATTCCGTGTTGCCGTGTACAACATGTACACACGAAAAAGAAATATTATTGTTTTTTAGATAGTGGAAAAGAGCAACACTATCCGCTCCTCCACTTAAACCCAAAAGATATTTCTTGTGTCTTTCAATAAAAATTTTCATTTTTTCCCTCCATTTGAAATATATTCTTTATTATACTATTGATTTACAAAAAATCAAAAAAAAAAATAAAAATCAATTAGAGATATAGAAAACCACAATTGCATACCTTATATAAAAAATTTCGATAAATTTTTTTTATATTTTTCTTGAAAAAATTTAAAAAATCCATATATTAGTTATCGGGAAGATCAAGAAACGGTAAAAAACAATATCTATAATAAAAATAAAAAAAGTTTCTTGATTTTCCCAACATATCAAAAAAATAAACTCTTCATATAAGAAAATTAAAGTTTTTTATATCTATGCCACCCACAATCCCAAATGAAATTTTTGAATTCAATATCATCATTTATTTCATATATGTTTTCGTTTTTGTCATCTATTCCCCATCTTTTTTCAGGCAATGTTTCAATTAATTCATAACCAAAATCCAGTAAAAAAGTTCCTTCGGTCCATCTTCTGTCAACCAAAATTTCTTCTTTGCCTATTTCTTCTTCATAAATTTTATATTCATTTCCTTCTAAAATCCAAATCAACTTCTGTTGAGTTCTTTCCCTATCGTGCATCCATTCATTAGAAAATAAAGTAATCAATTTTAATTTTTTCTGAATGCATTTTTCAAGTTTTTTTCTATGATATTCTTTTTGTTTTTGTCTTTCACTATGCCAAAACAAACCACAATATTCTATCGCTATATTTTTTTCTGGTATGAAAATGTCTATTTCGTATGGATAAATCAATTTTCTCTTGTTTCTATCAACATTAAATTTAAAATGCTCTTTCAAAAAACATTCTATTTCACTTTCAGGAAAAGTTTTGTTCGTTTTTCTGATCTTGAAGTTTTTTTTCAATATTTTGCATACAAACGATTTGGACAATCCTAAATCTTTTGCTATTTGTTCTCCTGTTTTCTTTTTTACAACATATTCGTCATATAACCAATTTTTATTAAAAATTTTATCTTTTACTTCCAGCAAACCTATTTTTGAAAAATTATCCACACCATATCTTTCGATCATTGTTGTTTCAAATTTTCTTCTTATATCATCAACAAAAAAAGGATTTTCGACATTATATTTTTTTACAAAACTTTCAAATGCCTTTTTTCTTATTTCCTCATTTTGAAGAGGATAAATTTTTCCATATTTTTCTATATTCGATTTTATTGCTTTTTCTCTGATTTCTTTCAGTTGCAAATTACACGAAATGCCGTATTTTTCGATATTTGTCTGTTTTCTTTTCATAACTATACTTTTGTTGTGACTCGGATTTATGACTCCATGTTTTTTCAACATAGTTTCATTTATTTTTTTCCTTATAATATCCTTCTTTTTTATATCATCATGTCCAAAATTTTTCCTAGAATGTTTTGACAAAAAATCTTTATAACATATGCATATTTTTGTGTTTTTATCGCAAAAGGAAGAATACCCTTTTTTAAAATTTATAAAAATTTTTTCTTTTTTAGACAAATCACAAATAAAAGTTTTTTTATGAATCAAATCATAAAATTTCTTTTCTATTTCTTTATTTTTTTGTTTCTTAAATTCGGGAAAAAATTTTTTGATTGTTTTTAAATCAAACCCATGAATGTTTATGAAATTCAAAAGTTCTTCGTCATTCATCTAAGACTTCTACTATAGTGTCTTCGTCTACACAACAGCTTTTTATTGCACTCTGAAACAATTTGAAAAATGGTATGACTCCCGTGTGAACAGTATCTCCTTTTCTGACTTTTGAACCAATAGATCTTATTCTACCAGCACCTATTCCTATTCCCGCTTTTTGCGAAACATATTTTACGATAGAATTGGCCGTTGCATTTATTGAATCGAGCGAATCATCGCACTCTATAAGAACACACGAAGAAAATTGTTTTTGCGGAGTTCTAACACCCGCTAAAACAGGAGTAGGTAATGATATATAATGTTCCGAAATAGCATCATAATAATCTTTCACCCATTTTAGTCGAGTTTCTTTATCATAATCATGAAACAAAGTTGCTGCAATCAATATATATGCAACCTGAGGCGTTTCCAAATATTCTTTTGTTTGCCTATTTTGGACCAAGTATTTCCCTCGAAATTGTTCCATTGCAGCATATGTTAATAATTCATCTCTTTTATGTTTGACAAAGCCATTCATCAAATGCCATTCTTCTTTGTTATACCATTCTAAAAGTTTTGGTTCGTAATAACCCATGGCGACATTTCTTTCTACTATCTTCAATAAATGCCATGGCTCAAACTGACCATACACTTCTTTTCTCAAATGATAGTTTATCAATCTTCCTGCTACATATTGATAATTTGGTGTTTCTTCGGAAATTAATTCGGAAGCAGCTTTAATCAATGTTTCTTGTATATCTACTGTTTTTATGTTTTGATAAAATTGTATTTTCGATTTTATTTCGACTTCAGAAGCGGAAACACCAGGAATATCTTTGCATGCCTCATACACGACCTTATGAATTTTAGAAATATCCAATAGTTCTTTTTGACCATTTCTCTTTATAACATAAATTTTTTCTTCCATTTTACTTTCCTTTCATTTTATAAAAAACAAAAACAAAAGTAAAATTTTTTGTTTTTATACCATCTGCCAGCTTCTGATGGAATACCTGAATGTCCCGATATTAGGACTCGTATTACTATACAAAATTCTGTAAGATCCACCAGAAATCGTAGAAACACCTAATGTGGTCGGATCCGGTCCTCCAACAGTAGTAAAAGAATCAGTAAAATTCACGGATGTAGTATTATCTGCAATAACCAAAGTTCCTACTTTTCTAAATGTTCCTATTTCTATTGAATATTCTATAATAACTGCTTTATTATTTGCAGATAAACTAATAACAGGAGAAAAATCGGTCAAAGCAAGTTGATTTGCCAATATTGTTCTGTTTAAAGTGTTTACGTTCGAACTAGATGAAGAAGAGAAAAAAACAGGATCTTGAGGATTAAAAATGATATTCGGATCCGATGTATCGTATAAAACTCTACTATCCGATGGGACATTTACCGATTGATTTCTATCAAATGTATCTGATATGGAAACATTATAAACTGAACCAGTAGCAAAATGTATCACAGGGGCAATAGGAATGGCATAAGAAAATGGAGTCGCTGGAAAAACTCTAGATCCATGACCGCAATTTTCGAATCTATTCCCAAAAGAAATATGAAATCCTCCTACACCTTCTATATTATTAATAACATTAGGAACATTATTATTTGTTACAACTGATATGGCTTCACGATAACAATTTCTAAATAAAGAATTTTGTATTCTATAAGAACTTGGTCCTCCAACGGGCCCTCCTGGTAAAAATACAGTCGGTTGCTCCGATCTTGTAAGAGAAGGCCCGCTTTCTCCTAATCTTATTGCCCTGTAATGACCAGTAAAAGTGCATTGATTGAAACTTATTGACCTGGAATCAGAAGTAGCAAAAACACCATACGTAGAATTGAAAAAATCGCAATTATCGAAAGTTATATTTTGTGGCGGCATCATATTACCAAGAGCAGTATCTATTAAAACAGATACCGTATCATTATTATTCCAATCTCCTATCGTTTTATTGTCTTGTTCTAAATGACCGAACCCACAATTATGAAAATAACAATCTCTCATTCTTATGAGTCTAAAGACATCCCTTGGCCATGCATGTATGAAACAAATTCCTGATACTATAACATTATCGACATAGTCTATTATGTTTGGTCCTATAAAGTTATTCAAATTATTGTTGTCCAAATCGGTAAGAGTTACATTATTAGACAAAGATGTTACACAAGGTATATTAACATTGGATTGTGAAGCAAAAAGTATGATAGTTTGATCTTTTCCGTCTCCTAATAAAATGCAATTCTGAATTAGAGGCAAAAAATCTTCTATTACGTATACACCAGCCGGAAAATATAAAGCTCTTTTCTTCCATCCATCCACGTTGGTATTGTCATTTAATGATAATGTCGTATCTATTATGGCTCTTCGTATGGCATATGTTTCTTTTGCTATTGCGTTGGGGTCAGATGCATTTATTGCACTTCTAAGAGAAGTTATATTAGGAAAATCCAAAAAACCGTCACCTCTTGCGCCATAAGATTTAACAGAAACTATTTCATCTAATCTTTCTTGTAGAAATCTCAAAATTCTCTCTGAATTCTGAGTAAAAGGAGATGCATTTCCATTCAATGGTCCATTTTTTGTTCTATATCTATAAGTATAACTTATAAGACTTTCTACGTTTTGAGAAAATTCGGTTAAAATTTGCGTGTTTCCATACGGAAATATGGAAAGGGATTGTCTTTGCGCTGCTTTGGGAAAATTCGGAGTTCCGATGAATAATTCAGATGTATCTAAAGCTAAACCTATTTCTCCCTCTTTTAAGGTAGGTAAAGAATTTCTAGCACCTCTTCTATGTAAAATTTCAGATATTTGTATAACAGGCATTTAAAAATATTTATAAAATATTCTTTTTATTCCAGTAAAACAATATTTTAGAAAAATTCTTTTTATTCTTTATGTTTTGAATCATTTTCATTTTGATTCAATTCTTTATTCAATTGATAATAATGATCGTATGGGTTTATTCCGTTTTTGGCCAGATTATTTCTGACTAGACCTCCCATTAATGCTGCTCCTGTCAATATTGCACCAAAAGAAATGTGAAATAAACCCGATTCTTGCAAAGTAAGAGGTTTCCATTCCCTGGACATACTCGGAATTATCGAAGTAACAGCAACAACTTGTGCTTGCGTGTCCAATTGAGATATGTTTAGCAACAATTCTTTTGTATCTATTTTATTGTATATAGAAGTATAAACAATCGGCATTATCATGAAATCAAATAAACATATTAAAATGTATACTAAAGCACAAAGAGATCTCCAATATTCGCGTAACCATTCAGACAATTTTAATAAGGTGTACTTTTTTTTCATTTTTTACCTTTTTATTTATTAAAAAAATGTATTTTATGAATACGAACATTAAAAGAAAATCTAAAATTAAATATTTTTTGTAAATGACAATCGTCAATAACAGTGAAATCATTCAAACGGGGAATTCTATATTCCCCGTTTTTTTCATGAAAGGAAATAAAAAAGAATGGCAAAAAGACTTAAATTCAAAAAACAGCAAAACTTAATTAATCTTAAGGAAGAATATATAAATTTAATAGAATTGAATACTCTAGATGAATATAAAAATCAAAACACGAAAAAACAAAAAATAGTCGCAAAAACAAAAAAACAACAAGATCTCTTGAATGCGTTAGAAAACGATAAAAAACCTATAGTTATCGTTACTGGACCGGCTGGGACAGGAAAAACTATGATATCAACAAGCTATGCGATAGAATCTCTAGAAAAAGGAAAATATCAAAAAATAGTTATTTGTAGACCAAATATTGCTGTAGATGATAGAGACATTGGATATCTTCCTGGAAATATATTAGAAAAAATGGCACCATGGACAAAACCATTCGAAGATATATTTTTGGAATACTACAAAAAAAGCGAATACATAAAAATGTTGGAAGAAGGAACAATAGAAATAGTTCCGTTAGCATATATACGAGGAAGAACATTCAAGAATTCTTTTGTGATAATAGATGAAGCCCAAGGAACTACTCCTAATTCCATATTGTCGATATTAACAAGAATAGGAGAAAATTCAAAATATGTGATAACAGGAGATTTGAAACAATCGGATTTCATAAACACGAATGGTTTGTTTGATCTGATAGAAAAAATAGAAAACAGAGAATTGAAATATATCGAGCATATAAAATTTTCAAAAGACGATATACAAAGACATCCGGCTATTAAAGAAATATTGGATATATATGATGGAGTTATAACAGACGAGTATTATGAAGAAAAACAAGAAAATAAAAATAAAATAAATAAAATTAATAAAAACGGCTTCAATGCACATAACTTGCCAAATTTTCTAAAGTGACCTAAATCAAAATGAGCATACTAACATATGAAGAAATAGAAAAAAACAACATTACAGCAAGAAAAGAAATAATAGACGATGTTAGATTACTATTGGGACAAAATCTTATAGATGTAGAATTGGATCCAGAACATTATGAAGTTTGCCTAAAAAAATCATTCGAAAAATACAGGCAACGATCATCTAACTCGGTCGAGGAATCTTATTATTTCATGGAATTACAACCAAACCAATATATTTACTATCTTCCTACCGAGATAATAGAAGTAAGAAGCTTATTTAGAAGGGGCGTTTCTGGCGGAATTTCAGGGGGTGCTTACATCGATCCTTTTTCGATGGCCTATACGAATGCATATTTGTTGAATTTAAGCTCGGGAAGTGTAGGTTCTCCTGCAACATACGACTTTTTTATGGGTTATGTTGAAATGATAGGAAGATTGTTCGGCAGAGATATAAATTTCACTTGGGAACCTGCTTTGCATAAAATGACGATAATGAGAAAAATAACTGGAAAAGAACAAATTATAGTTTGGTGTTATATTTATAAGCCAGATTTTTTGATTCTTAGAGATCCTTATGCCAAATCATGGATAAGAGATTATACTTTGGCAAATTGTAAATTTTTATTAGGAGAAGCAAGATCTAAATTTTCCAACATTCCGGGCCCCCAAGGCGGATCACAATTGAATGGTTCAGAAATGAAACAAGAAGCAAAAGAAATGATGGAAAAACTTGAAGATGAACTATTCAAAAACGTAGAACAAAGAATGGGGTATGGATTCTTGATAGGATAAGTGTTTTTTATTTTCCATGCGCTCTTAAAATATACAAATATTCCGCAAGATCGGAGGTCAATTTTATCATCAATATTCCTTTTTGCGAAAGATGAATGATGGGTTTTTTATTTTGATTAGAAAGTTTCAGAATAGTAATAAAAATATTGGTTGGCCAATAAAAATTTTTATTGAAAGATCCGGAAATGTTTTCTACTAAACACATCTTCAGATGATGATTGGAAGAATTTTCTTCGCCGAAGATTACCATAAGATCATTATTTTCTATCTTAGGTAAGAAGAAGTTTTCTCTAGAAGATTCTATGCTTGCAAAAGAAATGAATTCATTTATTTTGGACAAATTCAATTCAAAAACACAATCCCATTCTACACCTTTGAATTTTGCTTCTTGTAATAATTCTTTCGGGCAAAATCTATGTGAAGCTTTCGTTTTTAATCTACTATTTTCGAATATTATTTCTGAAACTATTTTTTCATTTTTTTCTTCCTTGTATGAAATTTTAATACTAAAATCTTTATCTTCTATATTAAAGTTAGGATGTGCCAATAAAGATCTCAACCTATTTAAGTCTATTATACCAAAAGTAGATGTTAACCAATTATACTTATTTTTAAAGTTTCCATTTAAGATTACCGTTTTTTCTTCATTTACGCATTCAAATGTTACTTTCTTATCTTTTTCCAAATTGATTCTAATTTTATTAAACAATGAAGAAATATTCGTATGTAATAATAAATCTTCAAAAAAAGATTTTATATTTTTATTTTCTTCGTTTATGTGGTTTTGATTTTGTTGTTGCATCTTGAAATAAATTATAACCAAGAGAAGATAAAATGTAAATATAAAAGTATTTGAAAAAAAACGTAACATATACATATAATTGATTATAAAATCAATACGAAAAGGTATATATTGCTTTTAGTCACAATATCGGCTATATATACATTGAATTATGAAGCTGCGTGTCTTACTGCGGAAATTCAGCACCAACAACCGCCTGCCGCGCGCACTTGGAATCGGCGCGTTGGCCGCATCGTCTGCGACCGTTGTGGCTCCATGGACAACGCCATACTCGTCAAAGGACGCGCCGGATTCTGGCGCTATCGCTTCTGCGGCAAAAAGTTCAGCTTCACGGAGGATTACTACCGAATGTTACTTATGTCGCATCCGGTGACTGAAGTAATAAGTGCGATACGAAAATGACCGAAAATATAAAAAAATTAACACCATATCAACATGTCAGATTGAAAACAGAAATGTATTTTTCGAGCAGGAACATTCATACTCAGAAAGTTCCGATTTTCGATAATGATTTTAATTTAACGATAAAAGAAATTTCTTGGATACCAGCTATTTTTACTTGTTTTAGAGAAATTTTAGACAATTCTTTGGATGAAGTATTGGGCTTCGGTTACGGAGATAGAATAGAAGTGTTTTTTGATGAAGAAAATTTTATATTTTCTGTAGAAGATAATGGAAGAGGAGTACCTATAGACTGGGATGAAGAACATAAAAATTATAAATCGACCATGGTATTTTCCGAAATAATGACCGGAAGAAATTTCGATGAAAGAAATGGTGTAGTGGGAACGAATGGAATCGGTGCGTCCGGTGTTAATTTCGTTTCGTCGTATTTTAAAATAAGAATACACAGAGATAATAAAATCTTTGAGCAAGTCTTCGAAGAAAATCCTAATGGAAAAAATCTAATTATAAAAAATCCTAAAATAAAAGAAAAATTATTGAAAGAAACAGGAACCAAAGTAGAATTTAAATTATCTGATCATGTATTTAAAAATAAAGTTTTACCATTGGAATTTCTATATTCCAGACTTGTTGAGATATGTATTTTTAATCAAAATTTAAAATTATTTTTTAACAATAAACAGATAAAAATCAATAAAAATATAGAAAAAAGTTTATTTTCCGAAAACAAAATTCAATTTGAATTGAAAGATGATAACAATTTCATGAAGGTTTATATAGTTCCAGATTTCTTAGAAAATGAAGAAGAGTTTTTTTGGAGTATGGTTAATTTTATACCGATGTTCAACGGTGGAATCCACGTAGATAAATTCAAAAATATCTTTTGTCAAAATTTAATAGAAAATTTGGCTAACGAAAGCAAAAAAAGAAAAATAGAAATATCCAAACAAGCCATTTTCGAGAATTGTTTAGTATATATATTCCTTCATACAAAAGAACCGAATTTCGATTCACAATCGAAAAATAGATTCATAAATGAAAATATAAATGAATTTATAAAGAACAATCTAAATGAAAATTTTTATAAATCTTTCATAAGAAAAAATTACGAATGGATAGAAAAAATATATGAAAGATCATATTTGAAAAACAAAGAAAAAGAAGAAAAAGAAACTAATAAATTTATAAAAAAGACTTTGAAATCAAAAGTCCCAGATTTGATAGATGCAACGTCGAAAAAAAGAGAAGAAACCATATTATTTATTGCAGAAGGCAAATCTGCAATAGGCGGATTGGTTTCAGCAAGAGATCCGAAAATACATGGGGGGTTGCCTTTAAGAGGAAAAATAATAAATGTTTTTGATGAAAAACCAAAATCAATTTTAGAAAATCAAGAAATAAGCAACATAATTTCTGCTATTGGTTTGAATCCTACTAAAGACGTGGATGACATAAGAAACTTAAGATATGGTAAAGTTTTTATTGCTACAGATATGGATCATGACGGAAATTCAATTACTTGCTTATTGATAAATTTCTTTTATAAATTTTGGCCAAATTTATTCAAATTGAATGAACCTTATTTTTATTTGTTTCAAACTCCATATGTGATTTTAATAAAAGGTAAAGAAAGAAAATATTTTTATTCTTATAATTATGACAAATTTATTCCAAAAGACTGGCAAGGATGGCAAATAAGAAGAGCAAAAGGATTAGGAACATTAACTAAGGAAGATTGGGAATATTCTCTAAAGAATCCAATAATAATACCTATAACTTATGATAATTTGTTGGAAGAAAAAATAGATTTATTATTTAATCCTCTAAACGCTGATAAAAGAAAAGAATGGATGATAAAATAATTTAGTTTATAAAAAAATCATTTATTTTTTTATGTTTAATAAATACTCTAAAATGAAAAATAGTGAAATTATAAAAATAAAAGAACTAGCCGGAAATATAAGACAAGAAGATTATGAAAAATATAATGATAAAAATTCAAAAAACGATGAATTGAACACTTGGTATTCAAACGCACAAGAAGAGTTATTATTTCGAGTAAAAAACGGAGAAACCCCAATAAAAGTAATCAACGATTTATCTAGAGATTTTTCCAATTATTTTGATTCATCTGTAGATATGTTTAATTTAGCTTTTGATGCTTTAATGAAAAAAGCTTGGCAATTTGGAATAAAGTGTAAAAACGAAGACGAAATAGACAATAGTTTGGCATAACACAAAAATGTCAAAAGACTTTATATATCTTCAAGGAATAGTAAAAGAAGTTTTGCCTAATAATTTCTTCAAAGTAAAAATAAACGAAAATTATGAAATTTTAGGAATTCCTAGCGGAAAAATGAAAATGAATAAAATAAAAATATTATGTGGTGATAAAGTAAAAGTAGAAATTTCTCCATATGATTTGACAAAAGGAAGAATAATTTGGAGAGGCTGAATAAAAAATTTTTTGTCTATTATTAGTAGATAAATTATAAATATTAAATGTAAATATTTGTAAAAACATAAAAGAAAAATGTCTTTTGAATTTCAGTTTAACTTAAAAGCTACATCAGATAATGTTATAGTAGGAAAAAACGGTCCAAGAATAATATCTAATTTAAACGAGTTTTCTCTAAGAAATAACGCAAATACAGCTTTTACTAACTTAAATTTGAATAGAATTTTAGCCGAAAATGGAACAGCATTTTTGCCTTCTTATTCTTTTTTATCTTCATTGAATAGTGGCATATATCTTTCGGGAACAAATCAAATATCAATATCAATAAATTCAAATAATATTTTACAAATAAATGATATAAACAATGACTCTTCTGTTGCTATATTGGGAAATAGATCTTTAATTTTGCCAACTGGAACAACAGGACAAAGACCGGCTTCTCCGACAATAGGAATGGTTAGATATAATATTTCAATTTCAGATCTAGAGTTTTATAATGGAACAAATTGGATTGCATTAAGTACGGTCGTAGCAGGTGGATTTAACGATGGAACTGCTGCTTCACCAAGTGGGTATTTTGTGTTAGATACCGATACCGGTTTCTTTAGGCCTGGAACTAATCAATTCGGTATAACCGCTGGTGGTGTCTTAGCTGCAATATTTAATCAAGGAAATATAACATCTGATTCTGTTTTAGTTTTAAATGGAAATACATCAATAACTCTACCGGTCGGAACAACAGGTCAAAGACCGACAACACCCGTTGTCGGTATGTTCAGATATAATTCGACACTGAATCAATTGGAATTCAGAGACGGATCGAATTGGAATACAGTTGTTTCTACATCAAACATATCTACAATAATAAACAATAATGCAAGCAATTTGACAATAGGATTCGCAGACGGAACAGCTGCTTCACCAAGTGGATATTTCACGGCAGACACAGACACCGGTTTCTTTAGGCCTGGAACTAATCAATTCGGTATAACCGCAGGTGGTGTCTTATCTACAACATTTAATGCCGGAAACACGACATCAACTTCCGTTGTTGCAATAAATGGAAATACATCAATAACTCTACCGGTTGGAACAACAGGACAAAGACCGACAACACCAGTTGTTGGTATGTTCAGATATAATTCATCTATTTCAGATCTTGAATTTTACAATGGTTCTACTTGGATTCCTGTAAGTACATCTATATCTGGTGGTTTCGCAGACGGAACAGCTGCTTCACCAAGTGGATATTTCACGGCAGACACAGACACCGGTTTCTTTAGGCCTGGAACTAATCAATTCGGTATAACCGCAGGTGGTGTCTTATCTGCGATATTTAATACTGGAAATATAACATCAACCTCTGTTCTCTCGATAAATGGAAATACATCAATAACTCTACCAGTAGGAACAACAGGACAAAGACCGACAACACCGGTTGTTGGTATGTTCAGATATAATTCGTCTATTTCAGATCTTGAGTTTTACAATGGTTCTACTTGGATTCCTGTAAGTACATCTGTATCGGGTGGATTTACCGACGGAACAGCGACTGCTCCAAGCGGATATTTCACTTTAGATACAGATACCGGTTTCTTCAGACCAGGAACTAATCAATTCGGTATAACCGCTGGTGGTGTCTTATCTGCAACATTCAATCAAGGAAACACAACTACTGATTCTGTTTTAGTTTTGAATGGAAATACATCTGTTACTATTCCTGTAGGAACAACAGGACAAAGACCGACAACACCAGTTGTTGGTATGTTCAGATATAATTCATCTATTTCAGATCTTGAATTTTACAATGGTTCTACTTGGATTCCTGTAAGTACATCTATATCTGGTGGTTTCGCAGACGGAACAGCTGCTTCACCAAGTGGATATTTCACGGCAGACACAGACACCGGTTTCTTTAGGCCTGGAACTAATCAATTCGGTATAACCGCAGGTGGTGTCTTATCT
>JANWZV010000037.1 GCA_025061805.1 Candidatus Dojkabacteria bacterium
TCTAAAGAGTATATCTTTTGATACAATGTATTTTATGCATGCACAAGCTTGAGTAATATTTTTTTCATCTTTAAATTTCATGGCTTCGTAGTTGGTAAATATTTCTATTTTTAGAACATACCATTCTTGTTGTAATTTGTTTGTTATTGCAGCAAATATTTGTATATTTTCTACTTTACTGTCTATGATCTGTTTTTGTTCTATAAATTTTTTTTGTAATATGTTTGCAATTTGGTTAAAGATAATGTTATTGATATCTTTTGTAACTAAATCAATTCTCAAGTCACGATTTTTTGTACCAAAAGTTTCAAGTATTTTTAATATTTCTTCAACTAGTTCTTCAAGATCCGGAATATTATCAACAAATACATACTTTATTGATAAGTTTATTTTGTTATTGATGTGTTGGTTCTTATTTACGTTATTAATTATTCCTAGCTCGGAGTTTTCGACAAAAGTTGTTGTAAAAAACGAAACAGGTAATTCTTTGTGAGACAATAACTTTTTAGAGTAAATATGCATAATTTGTTTCTCGCATTCATATTCATTTACATGGTATGGTTGATTTGAGTATATAAACTTTGTTTGTTCGTCTATTAGCATGCTTTTTATTTTTTCATCTATTCTTTGTATTAAATTTGAATTATGTTCGTCTAATATGATTAGATTATTTTTAGTATTTACTAAATTTGTATTTTCTGTTGACAATAAAGTGTATAGTTCATATTTTTTAACTTGTTGAATATAGTTTTTGTATTCTGTGACTGCATCAACATTATCAAATATCTTACCATGTATTCTATACATAACTGGTCTTTTTGGATCTTCGTTCCAATTAACTTTTTCTATGGTTGTTACAACAATGATCCCAATTTGGTTCGTATTATGTACGTGTGGCCCCCTACACAAATCAAAAAATTCGTTACCTATTTGATATATACTTACTTCGTCTTCAGGTATGTTTGCTAGTATTTCTAGTTTATATATTTGACCGATTTGTGCTAGTTTTCTGTGTGCAATTTGTTTACTTAAATAATATTGTGAAACAGGTAAAGATTCGTTTACTATATTATTTGCAATATTTTCTATTTCAGACAGATTAAGCTTTATATCTTCGTGTCCGAAATCAAAATCATAAAAAAATCCTTCTGCAGTAACAGGTCCAATACCAATTTTAACGTTGGGATATAATCTTAATACAGCTGCTGCTAATACGTGTGCTGCCGAATGTTTACGTGTTTCATTATTAAAATTATATGTATCTTCAGCCATGGTCAAATTTTATTATTTATTCATTTGTTGATTTGTTTTTGTATATATATTAAAACTTAGTTACTTGTTATAACTTATTGTAACAGACTAAAACATGGGCACTACAGGACTCGAACCTGTAACCTTTTCGACGTCAACGAAACGCTCTAACCAGTTGAGCTAAGTGCCCATAAAATAACAAGCTTATTTATTTTACGTGTATGTAATATAAAATACAAATATATTTAAATTATGTTGTCAATAATGCCGTATTCTTTAGCTTCTTCAGCAGTAAATATTTTATCTCTTTCTGTATGTATTTCAACCTTTTCTAAAGGTTGTCCGGTATGTTTTGAAATTAATTGATTCAAGATTTTTTTAGTTCTAAGTATCCAATCTGTGTGTATTTGTATGTCTGTAGCTTGTCCACTCATACCTCGAATAATTGGTTGATGTATCAATATTTCACTGTGTTTCAGTGCGAATCTTTTTCCTTTTGTGCCGCCCATTAGTATGATTGAAGCTGCACTAGCGGCAATTCCTACACATACAGTTGATATATTACATTTGACATATTGCATAGTATCGTATATTGCAAACATTGCGGTAATTGATCCACCTGGAGAGTTAATGTACATTAATATGTCTAGTTCTTTAGATTCTTTTTCTAAAAATAGTATTTGAGCTACAATTGTATTTGCCATTTCATCATCGAATTCACCAGTAACGAATATTATTCTTTCTTTTAATAATCTAGAATATATATCATAACTTCTTTCTCCTTCATGAGTTCTTTCTATAACTAAGGGAACTAAATAGTTTTTCATCTTATACAAGTTAATATATAATATACAAAATGTTTATTTATGTTTATTTTATATTTTTAGTATCATTTAAATAATCTGACATTAGTATATATTATTTCAAATTTAGACATACTGTATAAATTAACAAGAATTATTTTTTATATGTGAAATTTCGTTTTGTTATTAATGTACAAATTTTTTATACTACCAGCTTTTAATTCTATCACAAATCTACAAGGTTTGGTTGATGAATATATAATTTTATCATTATTTACCAATGTATTTTCATAAATATTGATAATTGTAAGATCATCATCTAAAAAAATTATATCTAAAGGAATAAAAGTATTTTTCATCCAAAAATTTTGGATTTTTTTTTCGTCAAATATGAATATCATGCCATCTATATTATTTAAATATTTTCTAAACATTAAACCTTTTGTTCTTTTTTCTGGACTGCGGGCTACTTCAAGGGTTAGAACTTTTTCTTCTTTTATTATTTGATTGTTGTATATATTTTCGTGTGTAAACCTAATTTTTATAATGTCGTTATCTTTTAATTCAAGTAGCTTGTTAATGGTGTTTTGAATATTACTACTAATTAAATTATTATTTTGTTGAATTTTATTTTTTGAAATATTATTCCATAAGTAGAATGTAGCTAATGATAGTAAAAAAACTATCAAGCATATCTTCAATATTAATAAGTGTTTATTTACAGGCTTAAAGTGAACTATTTTGCTAGATTTTTCTTTTAAATAATTTATCAATTTCATATTTAGTTATTTCTATACTTATAGGTCGTCCATGAGGACAAGAATATGGGAATTCTAAATTTTGTAGGTTTCTAATTATATATAACATTTCAGCTTTAGAAAGTTTCATATTAGCTCTTATGCTAGAATGGCAAGCTAATGTTGCTAGAATAGAATAAGATTTTTGATCAATTTTAAGCGAATCTATTGCGTGTTTGTAGATTGCTTGGTCATTTAATGTATCAACATACTGGTTATTTAGTATTGACATAAGTAGTTCTTCTATTGGTGATTCGCTGTTTAATAATTCAGGTATTTCTGTAATCATAATGTCGGTTATGCTGAACTCTTCTATTTTAATTCCTATATTTTCTAAAATTTCCTTATACGATAATAAATATTCTTTTTCGTATTTATTTTTTAATTGAACAATTTTAGGTAATAATAATCGTTTTGTTTTGCTTTTTGTATAGCTTTTTAAAAGTTTTTCAAAAGTTATTTTTTCTGATGCTGCGTGTTGATCGATAATTATAATTTTATTATCTCGTTCATATAGTATGTAAGAAAAAAATATTTGTATTATTGAGTTTTCATCTATTTGATCTTGATTTGATAACATTTGCGTAGATGTTTCGTCTGTAGCATCAGGTTTAGTTGGTTGATTTTCGAATACTTGCGACAAAGTACTTCCATATTCATTATATGTTAGCCCATGTTCTATATTGTTATCAGTTGGATCATTTATTATTTGATCAAGTAAGTGATTACTTGTAGATGTAAGTGGTTTTAATACTACTTTATTATTAATATATTCGTTTGAATAGGTAATTTCATTGTTGTTGTTATGCACATTTTTAACATTAATATTTTGCTTATTGCTTAAGTGCTCTTCATGTATTATAGTGTCGAAACTTGAATTATATGATATATCATAATTTATTTTTTGAATGTTTTTTGTTTCTGCATTACTTTCATAGTTTTTTTGGAAAAATATTCTATTATAAACTACAGATTTTGTATATTCATTTAAAATTTTATTTGTTAACTCAGATACTATTGTATACACTGTTTGTTGTTCTTTAAATCTAGCTTCTATTTTGCGTGGATGTACGTTTACATCAACTAGATTTGGTTTGTTTGTGTTTATAAGCACTACATAATTTGGTTTTAAGTCTTTGTGGATAAAAAATTTAAAACTGTTTATTATTGCTGAATGTATTGTTTTATCTGTTATAAATCTATTGTTTACGTATATCTTTTGAAAATTAGGTGTTTTTTTACAACTTTCTGGAGTGGAGGCTATTACTTGTATATTGTAGCTTTCTTGTGATAAAAATGGGGAAATGATTAGATTATTTGCAACTTCCTTACCGTAGATTTGTAGTATTCTATCTAGAATATTTCCTGTTTTTGATAACTTGTATACCAATTTTTCATCGTTATAGATTTCAAAATGAATGTTTTGAAATGGTATTGCAATACTAATAAAGGTTTCTATAATGCTGTTTGTTTCGGTATTGGGAGATTTAAGAAATTTTAATCGTGCTGGTATATTTTTAAATAAATTTATTACCTTTATCGTTGTACCATTGCCTGTATGTGAGATAGTTTCTTCTATTTTTACTTCTTGTGGAGTTTTATGTAGTTTGTAAGTAGTAGGATCACTACTAGTTTTTGTGGTAATAAGAATTTCTTCAGATACTTCTGAAATAGAAGCTAAGGCTTCACCCCTAAACCCAAAAGTTGATATGTTAAACAAATCTTGTTCCGTAGATAGTTTTGAAGTCGTATGTTGTTTGATTGTTAACGGTAAGTCTTCTTTTTCTATTCCTACCCCGTTATCGATTACTTCTATTAATTTGATTCCGTATTCTTTAAATCTTGTTACAATTTTAGTTGCTTTTGCATCGATACTATTTTCTATTAATTCTTTTATAACTGAAGAAGGCCTTTCTACAACTTCTCCGGCCGCTATTAAATTAATCAATTTCTGATCTAATTTTTTTATACTCCCCATGTTTAGTTATTTAATTATGTTGCAAATGATACGTAAAAAAGAAAATATGTTAACTTTAATAAAAATGGCACAATCTTGTATATATCTTATTATTATTATTGTACATATTTTATAACAATATATTATTACATTTGTAGTTATAAAACAACTAAAAATGTAAGCATAATTTGCACACTAAATACCATTTACTGTTCTATTTTTCTCTTAATAACTTGTGTAAATTTAAAAAATTATTACTTGAAATCGAACGATGCCGTATGTTCGTCAAAAAGTAGTTTTCTTATAAGATTTAACAATTTTGATTCGCATGATACGTATTATGCTTACAATTTATTTCAAATTTACACTATTAAAAATAGATTTCTATTTTTAATATAATACTCTTACTAAAAATAGGATATTTAAAATAGAAAATTATTTTAGTTTATTAGTCTATTAGAAATGTCTTTTTATTATATTTTAAATATCTTAATTTGCTATATTAAAAATAGTACAAATTTATATTTTGCATATAACAGAATAAAAATTAGTATTTATTTTTAATAAATACGTTATTGAGGGTGTATTTTACGTTTAGCTAGTACGTGAAGAGACTTATAAAAGAATAATGCTTATTTAAACTTGTGACTTATTTAATTAATTTATGAGATTAATGTTTAGATACATTGAGATGTACTATTATTTTATTTTAATAAGATTTAATATATTTCTTCTAATTCACTTTTATTGAATCCTAAGAAAAAAATTTCAGTTTCTAAATTTAGATTTAATTGCTTTTTAGCTTCTTGTTTAATAGTTCCTATAATTTTAAGTACATCAGTCGCCTTTGCTTTACCGTTGTTGACTATAAAGTTATGGTGTGTATGAGAAATTGATGCGTTCCCAATTTTTAATTCTGAAAGCTTTAGTATATGTTCTATAATATATCCTGTAGAGTTTGTAGGTAAATTTAGTCTTTGTCTATCTTCATCTGATATGTTTTTGAAAATACAGCCAGGTGAATTAATTGGTTGATTTGATTTTTTCTTTGCCCATTCCGTTAATACATATCTGGCTTTTGCTACGTCACCCAAAAATAAGTTTAAAGTTGCGCCGAGAATTATTTCATTGGTATTGTGAAATCTAGATTTGTCATAATCAAAAGAACATTCTTGATTAGAGATATTCTTTATTTCATTATTTTCATCTATTACTTCTACTGAATCAACTAATTCACTAATCAAATGTGTACCGCCGTGAGTATTGTTGTATATCCATCCCCCTAAATAACCTGGTATTCTTGCATACCATTGTAATCCAGTTATTCCTTTTGAAAGTAAGTAGTTTATTGCATATGGCATATTTACACCGCTTTCCAAATATACTTTGATTCTTGGGTACATACTTTCGTCATAATTTAAGTCTGAGAATGAATGAATATTTGTATTGGTTACTTGATACCTATGTTTTACTTTTAAGTTATTTGTATCTATGTATTGCTGTTTTGTTATATTGTATTTCCAAAAAACACGGATTTTATCTGATCTATTACGTATTACTATTCCTTTTATGCCTGTATCAGATACCAATATATTACTACCTCCGCCTATCATAGTTATTGGTATTTCTAATGCTCTAGCTGCACGTACAGCAGTTATTAATTCATCTTTTGTAGTTGGTTCATAAAATATTTCGGCTGGTCCTCCAATACCTATTGTTGTATATTTTGCTAGTGGTTCTAAAATTTTAGTTTTACTTGGATTTAGTTTTTGTATGAGTTTTTTGATTTTACTTTTCATGATTAACTAATTTTAGATACTTTTGCACCAAGTTTATTATACGTAGTTATTATATCTGGGAATCTTCTAAATATGATATCTGCATTTTCAATGATAGTTGTCCCTTCTGCTATTAGACCAGCTAAGAACAATGCATGGGTTGATTGTAGGACTGATGTTGCGTTTACTTTTGTACCTTTAAGTCTATTTTTTTGAAGTGTAATTATTTGGTGTGGACTAGTCATTATCATTTTTGCGTTCATTTTTAGTAATTCATTGTATAGTTCAATTAATTGCGTTTCGTACATATTTGAATATATTCTCATAATACCCTCTGACGATAGTGCTAGGATTAAAGATTGTGGTATTAAATCGGTTGGGAATCCTGGCCATGGTTGATCTACTATTTTATCGATGTCACCTTTTAAATTTTTTTTTGCAACTAATTTTTGATCTGCAGGAACTATTATATTATTCCCATCGATTATTATTTCTGCATTAAATTTTTTGAAGTTATTTATGATCTGTGTCATATGATTAGGTATTGCATTCAATATTTTTATTTCGCCACCTGTAATTAGCGCAGACACTATTAGACATCCAATATCTATGTGATCTGGTATAACTTCCCATTCTACTGGATTTAGTTTATCTACTCCTTCTATTTCCAATTTATTTGTACCTATGCCATTTATTTTTGCGCCTGCTTTTACTAAAAAATTACATAAATCTTGGGTATGTGGTTCGCAAGCTGCATTATATATAGTTGTTTTACCTTTTGCTTTAACTGAGGCTAGGACTAAGTTTTCTGTCCCGGTAACAGATGATTCAAGCAACCATATATTATTGCCTAATAGACCATTTTTAGCTTTCAAGATGTATTTATCTTGTATATCTATTTCGACACCTAGCAGAGATAATCCTAAAAACATTGTATCTATCGGGCGATTACCGAGCTTACACCCCCCACCATCTGTTATTCTTGCTTCTTTAAATTTTTGTAACAGTGGACCAATAAAAAGAAAACTTGATCTTTCTTTTATTGATAATTCTTCATCTATACAAAAGTCGCTGATCTGACTAGAATCAAGTTCTATAACATTGCTATCGACATATTGTACTTGTCCACCTAATCTTTTAAATATTTCTAGCATTATTTTAACTGAGCTTGAGTTAGGAACATTTTTAATTAAAACTTTACCGTCGATTAAGATTGATGCTGGAATTAGTTTAAGAATAGAATTTTTGTTTGGTAAAGGAGTAACTGTTCCTTGTATTTTAGCTTGGCCTTCTATTACAATGCTAGACATTTGAAAATTGTTGATAAACTAAAAAAATTAATTACAATATTATCTTTATAACATTCTATTTTTGTGATGTAAACAAAAAAAATATCTATTTTAAATGGTGCTTGATGTTTCACTTTGGAATTAAGGTTTATAAAAACCTTAGTAGCTAATGGTTTTTGATGAATTATAATTACGTACCGCAAAGATTTTTTAACTACTTGTAGTATTTGTTTCTTAGATGATTTCTTGCCTTAAGCTATTAAAATCATGTTTTATATAGTATTAAATATACATTATTTTAATATTGTATTAAGGACACTACTTTAAAGTATACTAAATATGTTTTATAATGATTAGTCATTAAGTCGTTATAGACGTGTTTTGGCTAGGGTAGCTCAGCTGGTAGAGCACACGACTGAAAATCGTGGTGTCGCCGGTTCGAGTCCGGCCCCTGGCACTTTTTATTGGGCGGTTAGCTCAACTGGCTAGAGCATTCCGTTTACACCGGAAAGGTTTGGGGGTTCGAGCCCCTCACCGCCCATTTTTTATATGCATACAAAATTTACCAATAGTCTACAATAAGCACTTTAGACATTTATTGTTTATTGTTAGTTTTCTGATTCAGTATTGTGTATATATTTTAAGTAATCGATTTGTTATCTTTTCAACGTATAAAAATATGAATAAATTTAAGTTAAATTCGAGTTATAAACCTTCTGGGGACCAGCCCAAAGCAATAGAATTACTGACATTAGGGGTAGAATCAGGAATTAAGCATCAAACTCTAGTTGGTGCAACTGGCACGGGAAAAACTTTTACAATGGCTAATATAATTAATAATTTAAATAGGCCGACTATAGTAATATCGCATAATAAAACACTTGCTGCACAGCTATATTCTGAATTTAAAAATTTTTTTCCCGATAATGCTGTTGAATATTTTGTAAGTTATTACGATTATTATCAGCCAGAGGCGTACGTGCCACAAAAAGACTTATACATAGAAAAAGATGCAGATATTAATGAAGTGATAGAGAGATATAGAAATTCAGCTACTGCTGCTCTATTGACAAGAAAAGATGTTTTAATAGTTGCTACCGTTAGTTGTATTTATGGGTTAGGGAATCCAGAAGAATATACAGCATTAAGTTTGAGCTTGAAAGTAGGCTCTAATGATGTTTCACGTGACCAACTTTTTATTAGATTAAGAGATATGTTATATGAGAGAACAAACACTGACTTTAGTATTGGAACGTTTAGAGTGCGTGGTGACATTGTTGACGTGTATTTACCTCTTTCTGACGATGTTGCTTTGCGTATAGAATTTTTCGATAACTATATTGAATCACTTAAGACAATAAACCCTCTCACTGGTGAATTAATTAGTAAAGTTAATAGTTTTACAATTTTCCCAGCAAAACAATATGCAAGTACAAGTGAATCGATAAAAAGAGCTATATCTATGATATTTAATGATCTTGAGGTAGAAGTGAAAGATTTTGAAAAACAGGGCAAAATGTTTGAAGCTGCAAGACTACGCCAACGTGTTAACTATGACATGGAGATATTGCAAGAAACTGGTTACTGTAAAGGAATTGAAAATTATTCAAGATACTTAGAAAATCGACCCGTAGGTTCACCTCCTTCTACTTTGCTTGATTACTTCCCTAGTAACTATTTAATGTTTATTGATGAATCTCATATTACTATACCTCAAGTTCGAGCGATGTTTAATGGTGATTTATCAAGAAAAAAAAATTTAGTAGAATTTGGATTTCGTATGCGTTCTGCTTTTGATAATAGACCTTTAAAATTTGAAGAATTTTTGATGAGACAAAATCAAACTATATATGTTAGTGCTACGCCCAGTGAGTGGGAACTGAAAATGAGTATGAATAGTGCAAAGGATGTTTTAGATAAATTGTATTAAAAGTGTGATTTACAATTTAGATATTTTTTATAAACAATGATTAGATTAAGAAAGAAACAAGTAGAAAAAATCAAAGATTTATTAAAACGTGAATATATAAATGTTGTAACTCCGTTAAAACATGAAAATGCATTTCAGCTGTTAATTGCTACTATATTATCGGCACAAACCTTGGACGATACAGTAAATAAAGTAACTCGCAAATTATTTCAATATTTCCCTACAGTAGAAGTTTTAGCAAAAGCCAGTTTTGATGAAGTAGATAAAATAATTAATATAATAAATTATCACAGAACAAAAGCAAAAAATATAATTGACTTAGCTTCTAAAATTTTAGAAAAGTATGATGGACATGTACCATATAAAATTGAAGATTTAGTTCAGTTGCCTGGTGTAGGAAGGAAAACTGCAAATGTAGTAATTTCTGAATGGTTTTCTAAGCCTTTATCTTGTCGTGGCAATAGATTTGATATATGCATTAATAAACCATTTAATTTTACTCAAAATGTTTTTGTAGATCCAGGTTCAATTAGTCAGCATGATTCGATTTATATTGAACCTCAAGGTTTTGTCGTGGATACTCATGTTAAAAGAGTTGCAATACGTCTAGGTCTTTCTGATAGTGAGAAAGTTGAGAATATAGAAAAAGATTTAATGAGTATTTTCCCTAAATCAGAATGGCCTGAAATGAGTTTAAGGTTGATTTTTCATGGTAGATACAAATGTAAAGCAAAAGTTAATATGTGTAAAAATGATAAAAATTGGGCAAGTTTATGCATCTATGGCATATAAAGTTTTTGAAAGTTTTTGAATTGGAATGTTAATTTATTTTTGATTTTTTACTAGTATAGTTGCTTTAATACGCTTGATTTCTTGACCTATAGATTCATGGGATATTATTTTAAATGATTCGTTTTCTTTTAGTATTTCTTTTGTGTTGCTTACATGTGGCCCACCACAAAATTCTGCTGATAACCAAATTTTAGGGATTTTGTAAGGTTGTAAGTTATTTTCTTCAGTTATAAAGTATACGGACACTACGTCAGGATATTTTTGACCAAATTCCATTTGTGCTCCAATTTTTTCTGCTTCATTTTTTTTCATTTCAACTTTGTGTATATTTAGTCCTGATTTAACTATATGATTAACATAATCTTCTATTTTTTTAATTTCTTCTTGTGTTAATTTTCTGTGAAAATTAAAATCTAGTCTTAGTCTTTCTGCGTTGATATTACTTCCTCGTTGTTTAATTTTTTTGTCAATTAATTTCTGTAAACTTGCTAATAGTATATGATGTAAAGTATGCAGTTTAGTTGTTCGTTCGCTATTATCCATTAATCCACCTTTGAATTTTTTATCCATGCTAAACTTAGACTTTTCTTTATGTTTTTCGAACTGTAAATAGAATTCATTTTTAAGCTTAGTAATATATTCTTCTTTTTCTTTTTGATCTGATATATCAATTTCTTCTACTATCATTTCTATTGGAAAGCCGTATGTTTCGTATATATGGAATGCGGTTTGGCCGTCTATTTGTATATTTTGTTGTTTCAATATATTAATTACTTTTAATCCATTTTCTAAAGTTTTTTTAAACTTATGTTCTTCTTTATCAATACCTTCTAGTATGAAGCTTTCTTTTTCTTTTAAGTGTGTATAGTATGTACCATATTTGTTAATAACTATTGTTGAGAGATCTTTGCATATATTTTTTTTAATTCCGATTTTGTATATATGTCTTAACATTCTCCTTATAATTCTTCGTAGAATATATCCTTGATCTTTATTTGTTGGTGTAACATTATCTCCTAGTAAAAACGTAGCTGTGCGCGCATGTTCAAGAATAATACGTATACTTCGTATCTTGTTTTTGTCATTTTTCAATTCGTTTATATATGAAATATTAAATTGGTCGTTTAAAAACTGTAATGTATCTTGAAATAAATCAGTTAAATAAACATCAGTAGTATTTTGACAAGCCATAACTAATCTTTCTAGTCCACCACCAAAATCAATGTTTTTTTGCCTCATTGGGATCCATTTGTAAGTTTCATTTAATGTATATTCCATAAATACATTATTTCCTATTTCTATAAATCTTCCGCTGTCGTCATTAATATGATATTCAGGTTGTTCTTGTTCTATGATACCTGTATCATAAAATATTTCTGAAGTAGGACCGCCTATTTCTCCTGGTACTTCTGCTCTACACCACCAGTTTTTATTTTTTGAATAAGGAAATATTCTATATTGCCATTTTTCTCCTTCAGTTAAATTTCTAGGTATTTTTGTTTTTTCTTCTGTGTATAATGCTTCAATGCCATATGCTGCAAATGCTTTTTGCCATGTTTGTATAGCAATTGTATCTAAAAAGTCATCATTTTTATATACTGAAACATACAATCTTCTTGGATCTAAGCCACATTCATCAACGTAAAAGCTCAATATCCAAGGTATTTGGTCTTCTTTAGTAAAGTCTCCTAGTGACCAATTACCTACCATTTCGAAGAAAACTAAATGTCGATTATCTCCTATTTCTTCGATGTCGTTTGTTCGTATACAGCGTTGTATATTGTGTATTCTAGTTCCTAAAGGGTGTTTTTCCCCAAGTAAATATCTTACTAAAGGAAACATGCCTGAGTTTACGAATAATAAAGTTGAATCGTTAATTGGAACTAGTGACGTATTTGGAACTTCTTTG
>JANWZV010000038.1 GCA_025061805.1 Candidatus Dojkabacteria bacterium
CGCAAACCAGATGGTAGTTTAGCTACAACGCAGCAAGATATTTTAGCAGCATGTGCAACTTCTACACCAACACCAACACCAACTCCAACTCCAACCTCAACTCCAGCACCAACTCCGATTCCACAAATTACTTGTTATAGATGTACACCTAATTTAAATGATGGTAATGCTTGTGAAAGTGCTGTATTTCAAATGTCGTCTTGTCCGACTGGTTGGACAAATAATCCAAATTGTTTTCAAAATGAATCTGGTGGCATGTGTCCGACTCAAACTACTTGTTATCAATGTACTCCTCAGACAGGAGATGGTAATGCGTGTCAACCTATACTAGTGAATGGTACAACTTGCCCAGCGGGTACTAGTAACAGCCCAAATGGATGTGCACAGGCAGTTGGTGGCTCGTGTGATCCATCTGTTCCTGTTACATGTTATCGATGTACACAGTCATTATTAGATGGTAATGCATGTGAGTCCTTTGTAGCTAGCAATACATGCCCAACTGGTTCAACACCAAATGCAAATCAATGTTTTGTAGTAGTAGGAGGTTATTGTCCACAAAACGTAACGTGTAATCAAGAATGTGGGAATAATAGAATTTGTGTTGGTGATGGAATAGTATGTATAAATGGGAGATGTCGTTTAAGTTCCAATCCAACATCTGAAACGTGTCAACCTATGACACAATCAATAATGTGTTACAGGTGTACCCCTAGTCTTACTGATGGTAATTTATGTGAAAGTATATCTATCACTGGGCAAACAGATTGTCCAAGTGGATGGAGTACAAGTAGTGATTGCAGGTTGATACATGGAGGCAACTGTCCACAACAAATCCCAAGTACTGCTATATTTGACAATGAAAGAGCAAATATCATATTGTTTGGCTTATCTATTATATTATTTGGAGTAATAGTATATAAATATAGGATAGGTAAAGAACTTGTAGATGCTGGATTGTTTAGAATGTACCTGGGAATATCATTATTTAGTAGAACATTGACTAAAGTTGTATCAAGAAATGTTATCCCTTATGAACATAGAATAGATAAATACATGAAGAAAAAAAAATAATAATCAAAGACTGACTAGAGTTTATACTTTCTTGATTTTCGAAGACTACTTGTACCTACATATATATAATTAATTACTTATTGCTTTGCTTTTATGGTTTTAGTATAATGCTATAGCTTTAATAGTACGTATTAAGACATTTTTTTTTTTCTATGTTATGAAAGAATTTGCAAAATATTACGATTTGTTTGGTAAAAAGCTAAAGATATCATATGGTAAGTTTGCTAATTTAGCCACTTCGTCTGTAGTTACTCAAGTTGAAGGCACTACTTTGCTAACTACTTTGGTTGTTGACAAAAAAGAATCAGTACAAAGTTTTTTACCGCTATCGGTTGAGTATGTAGAAAAGATGTACGCTAGTGGATTTATTAGTACGTCTCCTTTCAAAAAAAGAGAAGGTATTCCTTCTGACGATGCAATTATAAAAGCAAGAATAATTGATCATTCGATTCGTTCGTTGTTCCCTAAAAACTTTAAAAAAGGTATTTCTATAGTAGTAACTGTTTTATCGTATGATCAAGTAAATGATCCTGAACCCTTAGCATTATTAGGTACTAGTTTGTGCTTAATGCTTGCTGATTTACCTTTTTTTGGACCAGCTTCCGGTGTAGTTGCCTGCTTAGACAAAGAAAACAATATTTTGTTTAATCCTCCTGCAGACGCAAGAGAAGAATTTAATCTAGAACTTTTTATTTCTGGTGTAGACAAAAAAATATTAAACATTGAGGGATGGGGAAAAGAAATCGATGAAAATACTATCTTTGATATTTTAGAATCTTCGATATTGCAAATACAATATCTAAATAATATCCAACTAGACTTTTATAAACTAGTACATAGCAAAGATTTTGAACACAGCAACGGATCAAGTTTAGATCTACCTGTACGGATGGAAATAGTCGAATATATTCAAAAAAATTATGCTAGTAGTATAGAAAATATATTGTTCATGGAAGAAAAAGTAGATCTTAGTTTATTAACTCAAAGGATAGTTGATGAAATATTGAGTAAAATTATAAAAACTCAGAATTGTAGTAATGTCAATATATCAAATCCAGTAATACACGAAGGTGTTACAATAAATAATACTGAAAATAACGATATTATTACAAATTCTCATGGTCAAGATGTATTTAACTTACCTAATGATATTGTTGACGAAGAGATAAAATATGCTATTGATTATGTTGCAAGAAACATATTAAGAAAAAATATATTAAACCAAAAAAGGAGGTTAAATAGAGGTTTATATGAAATAAGACCGATACGTGCAGAAATTGATGTTATCCCTTATGTTCATGGATCTGCATTGTTTACCAGAGGCTTAACTCAATCATTATCTATAGTTACGCTAGGTTCTTCTAGTGATAGGTTGATGGTTGAAGGTATGGAAGGAGAGGAAGTAAAGCGGTTTATACATCACTATAATATGCCTAACTATGCAACTGGAGAGTATGGTAAGTATTCATACCATCCAGGTAGACGTGAAATAGGTCACGGTAATATTGGTGAAAATGCTTTAAAAAATTTACTACCCCCAGAAAAAGACTTCCCTTATACAATTAGAGTTGTTTCTGAAATACTTACTTCAAATGGCTCAACTTCAATGGCTGCCACTTGTGCTTCATCTTTAGCTCTTATGGCTGCTGGCGTACCACTAAAAACTAATGTAGCTGGCATTAGTATAGGTTTAGTAATTGATGAAGAAAATGAACAGAATTATAAATTATTAATGGATATCGAAGGTATTGAAGATTTTTATGGTGATATGGATTTTAAAGTAGCAGGTACAGCCAATGGTGTTACATCGATACAATACGAAAACAAAGTTAGAGGTGTATCAATTAATATAATAAAAGAAGCTTTTATGTTAGCAAAACAAGGTCGTGAACAGATATTACAAGTAATGAATCAAGTTATATCTGAACCTAGAAAGTGTCTATCTCCTAATGCTCCAATTATAGATTCCGTAAAAATTAGTTCTTCAGACATAGGATCATTAATAGGTCCGGGTGGTAAAAATATAAAAGATTTGATTCTAAGATCTACTGATTATGCTAAAAATAAGGTTAATATTGTGGTAGAAGAAGATGGTAATGTTGTTATTACTGCTTTTAATAAACCGCAGCTAGATTACGTAAAAAATTACTTACAAACTTTTTTTGTAGGTGCAGAAATTGGTAAAGTATATGAAGGTGTAATAACAAATATTACAGATTATGGTTTTTTTGTAGAAGTTTCTAGTAAAATTTACGGATTATGTCACATATCAGAAATAGTAGACAGGCGTATAAGTCCTATCGAGTTGAAGCGTATGTTTAAAGTTGGTCAAAGAGTAAAAGTTAAAGCAATAAAGATTGATTCAGAGGGTAGAGTAAATTTTTCTATGAAGGGTATTCATGATTAATTTTATGTTGTTTTTATGTTGTCCCTATAAATATATATTTTTTAATCCAAGCTTTCTTGCAATTTGTACATAAAACGTAAACATTGTTTTCATAGTAATATGAAGCTAAGTAAAAAGTTTTTCGCTAATTTAATTTCCTTGGTTTTTAATCCATTTTTGTTTATATACCTCACTATCTTTTTTAATTTTAATAAAGTATTTACTTTTGATTCAACATATAAATATATTTTTTTTGTTGTTACGGTTGCTATTTTAATGCTTGTGTATTTGCTAAATACGTTACAGATAAAAGATCATGCATTAATATTACATTCATTAAACAGAAAAGATAGAGATAATTACTATTTGATTTGTATATTTTTAATGTCATTTATTGTTTTATTTACCAATAGTTTTACATTAAATCAGTTTAAAAGCATTTTGTTATTTTTTGTTTTCTACTGTGGAATGATGTTTCTTGTAAATCACAATATAGATAAAGTTAGCATGCATGTTTCTGCATTTGTAATTTTTATCGTTACATTTATACATAGAGTTTCATATATAGGATTTACATTTTTTCTTTTTTTACCACTATTGTTTTGGGCTAGAATATATTTGCGCAAACATACTTTATTTCAGCTATACCTAGGTTTGTTTGTTGGCTTACTTACTGGTATTTTTATATTGCTGTTATAGTATTAAAAAATGAGTTTTATCAAGATTACATTTAAAAAGATTAATACTATATTGAGTCGTGAGCAAACTGAAATACTAGAGACTGCGCTATTAAGCATGGTACCAGTTTTTTTAACAAAAGTGTTTGGTTTTTTATTTGGTCTCTTTGCTGCTACCAAGTTTGGAAACTTTGATCAAGATTGGCAAAATTTTCTGTTAGCAAACACGATACCAGAGTTTTTAACTAACGTTATTATAGCTGGTACTATTGGTTCAATAGTAATACCTAGTTTTGTTTCGTCCAAAAAAAATCAAAATGAAAAAACTTTTTTTGAATTGTTTAGTACAATTTTAAATTTTTCTTTGTTATTAGTTTTTGTATTTTATGCTTTTATTTTCTTATTTGGGCATCAATTGATTCCTTTTTTACTGAATATACTTGCACCAAACGCGTTGGAAAATATATCATATACTAAAGATATTCCAGAAATAATTGAAAAAACAAAGCTGTTGCTTGTGCCTCAACTATTATTAGGTGTTAGTACGTTTGTTTCATGTGGTTTGAATGTATATAATAGATTTTTAATTACTCATTTTGCACCTTTGCTCTACAATTTAGGGAGATTATTTGGTTTGATATTTCTTACGCCTTTATTTGGTATATATGGTGTAGTGTACGGTATATTTATTGGATCATTTTTACATCTAGTGATTCAGTTACCTCAAGCAAAGCATGTTGGTTTAAAATATTTTTTTGTATTAAAGTTAGATAATAAATATATTAAGGAAATATTTGTAGTTGCTTTCCCTCGTTTGTTGACTTTAGCAATGGAAAATATAGTCAGAGTTATAGTTAATTTTGTTTCTTTTTCCATTAAAGGTGGTATTGCTGCTTTGTATTTTGCTGATCAGGTGATATCGGTAGTACCTAACTTATTTTCTTTTACTTTTGCTTTGGCTTCTTACCCAAAACTATCTTTGTTATATGATAATAAAGATTACGAAAAATTTAGGAAGATAGTAATTAAGACTTTAAATGAAATCTTATTTTTAGTACTACCCGTAGTTATTACATTATTAGTTCTCAGAGTACCAGTAACAAGACTTGTCTTTGGTAGTTTGCCAAATACATCTTTATCTTTGACAGAGACTTATTCTATCGCTTGGAATATTTTATTGTTTTCAATAGGCTTAACTTTTTTAGCAGGAAAATGGTTTTTGTATAGAGTGTATTATGCTACAAAAGACACTAAAACGCCTTTATTTATTTCTATTTTTAGTTCTATAATAAGTCTTGTATGTAGTTTTCTTTTTATAAACTTATTCAGCCACAATACTGAGTTTGCTATATCAAATACTAAATTGTCTTTAGAAAAATTTTTTTCACGATCTGATTCTTTGGTTGCTATAGGTGGTATACCTCTGGGACTATCTGTAGGCTATATTGTAGAATTTTTATTATTGTTTTTTATATTCAATAAATATAGGGTGTGTCTACATATTCGAGAAAACATTAAATTTTTTTTGCATAAAATAATTGCTAGTGTTGCAATGGGTATTACTATGTACCTAGTTTATAGAACTTGGAATGCTATAAGTTATATTATTCCTGAGAGAGCTGATGAATTTTATTTAGGCTCTACAACTTTAAACTTACTACTTTTGACATGCATTACTATTTTTATTTCCTTTGTAGTTTATTTACTTGTTTGTATATTTTTTAAAGTTGAAGAAGTGAAAATATTTGGAAAATACATCCGTCCTCTTTGTAAAATTAGTGGAGTAAAGTTAGATTAATGTTGAAAACTGAAATATAATATGCTTATATAAAATTTATATTTTTCCCTGTTTCTGTTGATATATAACTTGTGACATTTCTAACACAATAAAAAAGTAAATATATTTGGCAAATAACTACGTAATTATTACGCATATTTTATAAAGCGATATCCTTACTTATTTTTACTAACTACATCAAATATCCAACTGATAGAAGTAGAAAACAGTGTTAAGAATAAAAGAGAAACGGTTTTGTCTTGGATATATATTGGGGCAATAAAGCTAACTCCAAAATCTATTATTCCTTTATCTGGAATCTTTAAGAAATTAAATAGGTAAAAACCAGTAAAAAAGAATACAAAACCAACAATGAAGTTCATCATTAATAATGATCCACTAGTGATTGGTAGCTTTAACGATTTTAAAATTGATGGTACGAGTAGCAAAAATATACTAAACACAATACCTACTCCTATTATTGATGCGACCGAATTATTAATTAATATGTTATTTGCTCCAAAAACTACAACTACAAAACAAAAAACTAACACATTTTTAAAAATTGAATAAAATAAGCTGTTCATAATTTTTAGAACTAAAATGTATTTTAAGTAGTACAAACAAACAAAAGGTAGCTATATTGTTAGCTAAAATATTTTTTTACTTACTAGTTATTGTTTGATATCCAATTTTAGTGATCGTATTAGTTGCTGGTCTATAAATTAGTATTAATGATTGCCCATTTGATGGTTTGAATGTTGCAATGATATCTCCATTTTGTACATCTCTAAAAAAAGCTAAATCATTCTCTTGTTTGAATTTTACACTGTCTGCGACTACTTGTGCTATCGGTAAGTCGCTATAATCAGATGGTATAAGATTTGATTTTTTTGCTGCTTCTATTACTCGATTTAATAAGGCAGTACGATTTTCTTGATCTAATGTAGCAACTGTTTTACCATCATATATAATTGTATTTGTTGATTCTCTATATATGATCATTCTATCTGGAGCTCCATTAGCCCCAGCATACACTAGTACGTAGTCGCCATCTTGTGCATTTTTGAATACTTCTTCTTGGATAGGACCAATTTTTCTAAGGTCATCAATTTTTGGTAAGATTCCATCTCCTATTATATTAACTTGGTTTGGTAAAGTAGCTGGAGGTATATTTGTAATTTTGGATAGATTGTTTAGTACAGATACAATTTTTAATTCCTTTGTTACTGGTTCACTTATTAAGCTGTGTATCCGATACGTAAAAAATAGTGTTACTAATAAAATAAATAGCGTTGCTAGTGACAACAAAGTACTTAGATTGAGTTTTGATAACCTATTATGATTAATGCTTTGGAAATCATATATATTATTTTGATTTAACCTATTATTTTGCATTAATCCAATATTACCTATATTTGGATTAATGTTTGGGTTAATTGGATTCATACTAATAATAAATATAAATAAAAAATAAGATACACGACGAAACAAAACAAATTAAACTAAAATTAATATTATTACAATACTATAATACAATAACGTTTGTTAATATACAATCTAGTATATTATAATAAAAATGTTCATATTCAATCGTATAAAGTTTTAATATTATTTTAAATTTTTTGTGAACTAGTAAATATGAAATTTTTCTGCAAGAGTAACAATATTGACTTTTTAATAGTTTTACTAGGCATTGTAGGAACAATACTATGTTTATGTTTGGCATACTTATATTCTATTCCAGAAGCAATACATTGTTTTACTAATTGCCAGTTTGTTCGGGAAAGCGAGTATTCAAGTTTCCTAGGTATATCACTACCTTATTTAGGAATTATTTTTTATTCGATAATTACCATATATTTTGTCCTCATCCTTTTTATTTTTAAAAAAAAATTCATATTTAAAAGCTATGAAAGATACATTGTATATTTGTTTATAACCATAGGTTTTGTATTTTCTATTTACCTTACATATATTGAAGCTGTGATTTTGGAGGCATTTTGTGATTACTGTTTAATATCTGCTTTTATTGTTACAGTTATTTTTGTTTTATATTCAATAAAATTGTTATTACAAGTAGATAGGATAAAGCAGAATTAGTTACTTTTATTATTATTCAGTTATTTATTCATATCGTACAACAATTTTTTTATTATAACTGTTTGTATGTTGTTGATTTAAAATTCTGTAATTTGATTTGATTGTTTGTCATGTGAATATAGATTTAAGTTTAAGTGTATATTAACAAGTAACAAGAATATAATACTTACTAAGTAGTATAATTATTTTATTTTGTATATGCAATTGTATATGTAGTATATATAATAGTAGTATATAATATGAGAAAAATAATTTAGTTTGTTGTTGTTATTTGTGTTTTTTAATATTTGTTAAATTTTATATAATAGCAAAAACATATTTTAAATATATTTTTAATACTTAGTTTTATGGAAAGTTTCAATAAAACTTCAAATTCGGATAGGTTATACAACATATTTATTATTGTTTTATTTGCTTTAATTGTAGTTACGATTGTTGGTATTCTTTTACTACTAATTAGTGATAGTTCAAATACTGTAAGAGAATTTATATCTGATAATAGTGTTTCTTTATCTACCCGTGATAATAGTTCATCTCAATTTGCAAGTGGTGCAAGCACATCGAATTTAGTTAAGTCAGATAAATCTTTTTTAATATTGAGCAAAAATTCTATACGTAGAGTGGGTGTTAATAAGATTGTGCAAATAAACAAAGATTTTAGGAGTGGATTATTGAACACAGAGCCAAATTTAATTGGCAAGAATATTTTGCCTTTGGAAATATTAAAAACTTTTGCATATGATACTGTGCTTTATCAAGAATTAAAAGAGAGTGAGTATATCCTTGAATATAATTTCCCTGGTGGTAATGTAGAAGAAATAAAAAATAGTTATTTAAATTTGTTGCGTGAAAACAATTGGAATTTAACTAAAAATGTTTATACTTTTGAATACGAAATAGTTGCAGAAAAGAATGGCAACCAATTAAGTTTGAAAATTGTTGATTTATACGACATTGAAGTCAATTCTGTTCTACTAGAGTTATTATACAAATTCAATAAATAAATAATCGGATAATCTAAGTTTCCAATTAGTAGTTTACGAAAATTAATAAATGCTTAGTATTTCGTCTGTTATATTACAATTATTTTTTGTTGTTTTTTTCAATTTCTCTTATTAAGTCTCGGATTTGTATGGCTTTTTCAAATTCAAGCATATCAGAAAAAATTTGCATTTGTAGTTTAAGTTGTTTTATTAGTTGATTTTTTTCTTTTTTTGATAGTGTTGGAAAAGTTTGAGCTATTTTTTCATAGTTTTGTTTTCCTATTTCTGTATCATTTTTTTTAGATATATCTCTAAACTTATCTAATTGATTTGATATTTCTTTGCGTATACTTTGTGGAATTATATTATGTTTTTGATTGAATTCTTCTTGTATTTTGCGACGTCTACGGGTTTCATCTGTTGCATATTTAATTGATTCAGTTATTCTATCAGCATACATTATTACTCTTCCTTCTTCGTGTCTAGCTGCTCTACCAATTATTTGTATTAAGCTTGTTTTCGAACGTAAAAATCCTTCTTTATCTGCGTCTAATATTCCAATTAATGATACCTCTGGTAGATCTAAACCTTCTCTTAATAAGTTTATACCAATTAAAACATCAAATTCGCCTGTACGCAAGTTTTTTAAAATATCTACTCTTTCTATTGTATCTATCTCAGAATGAATGTATTTGGATCTTATACCTTTTTCTTGAAAAAATTCAGATAATTCTTCTGCCATTCTTTTTGTTAATGTTAAAACTAAAGTGCGTTGTTTTTTTTGTACGTTGATTAATATTTCTTGTATCAGGTTTGTTACTTGACTATCATTCCATTCATTTAATTTATTGATTGTCATATCTGTGTAGCCGTACTTTTGTATTTCTTTTTTAAGATTTGTAAAACTTTCAGGAGAAATTGGACGTATATCTATTATTGGATCAAGCAATCCTGTAGGACGGATTATCTGATATACAATTCCGTTGTAATCTTTTGGTAATATACGTTGTGTATTCATATTTTCAAATTACGTCAAATAAATACTATTAAGTTGTTTAATTATATTTCCCCATGTATACTGTTTTGCAAATTCTATGTATTGTTTATTTTTTGTTGGATTTGTTTTCAGACTTTTAATTATACTTGACCATTCATTACTGTCATTGTTGAATATCATAATACCAATATTATTTTTATTTAACAAATTTGCGATGCTTATCTGATCTGAAAAAAGTACTTCTGTACCTTGTGATATTGCTTCTATTAATGTTAAGCCAAATGCTTCATACTCACTAGGCATTATAAAATAATCGATAAGTTGTAAAAATTTTTTTATTTCTGATACACTTATTACTCTCTGTGAAAAAAATACGTTGTGAAAATTTTTAAACTCTGATAATAACTTGTAAATGTAGTTATCGTTGTTAGGACCATGAAAAAAAAACAATGTATCAGTGTTATTAGCTATTGCAGTTTTTAGTTTAATGAGACCTTTACTTTCAGATATTCTACCGTACCATCCTACTATTTTATTGTATTTTTGAATATCAATTGAATATTTTTTAAAATATCTTATTTTTTCGATATTATTAGAATTTATATTCTGATTGTTTTGTCCTTTTATGTTGTTATTTTGTAAAAAAAATTCGTCATCTACCCCGTTTGGTATGTATATTATCTGGTGATCTTTTAAATTTAGTATTTTTTTAACAAGTTTTTCTTCTATATCTACGATGCATATGTATTTATCTATGAATCTCGCAAATTTGCGTAAAATAAAATGAAAAATGGCGTACGATATTTTATTTTTTACACTAAATGGATTATGTCCAGTAACTATGACTTTTTTCTTTTTTAGTTTTGCAATTATTAATGCAAAAATTAGATGAGAGTCATGAACATTATGAATGTGTAGTATATCAAATTTGCTGTTTAGCAACTTTAATACTAGCCCTGGAGCAAAATAAAAGTATTTTTCTAATTTTAGAATATATCGGAACGTTTTTGTGTATTCAAATTTCGTTTCTCTAAGTTGTATTTGTTTTTTTGATAGTCTTCTTACAATATGTGATGCATCTGTAGTAAATATTTCAACATTATATCCCAACATTTTAATTTTATTTGCTATTTGAATACACTGTTTTTCTACACCTCCTATTTCTGGATACAAAAATGTAGATATATAAATGATTTTTTTCATTTAAATAAATTTAATTAACAATTAATCAATAAATTCTGGATCTATTCCATTTACGATTTCGGTTATTATTGTATTATTTTGTAAGTTGTATAAGATAATGTTTCCGTTTCCTGGTTTAAAATGGAATATGTAATCACGTTTTAAAAATGATCCTAGTTCGTCGAAAATACTTTGTTGTATTTGATCTACGCTATATTTTTCTATTGCTAGGATGATGTCATCGTTACTAATTCTTGGATTTTCAAGTGAAAATCCATCTATATTTAACATAGTTGTTTTTTTACCATTTTCACTAATTTTTATGATTTCAAATAGACCTTGTGTAAATTCAACTTCCTTGTATTGCTCACTTGCTATTACGTCGTTTGTATTATTTGCATATATTACGTCTATGATTAACTTTTTTCCGTCTGTTATGTTTTCTATGTTTAAGTTTTCATCTATTGTTTGTAGTATACTACCTGTTGTTGGAGAAGTACTAGTTCTATCAAAATTAATGCCTATTATTTTTCTTTCCGTAGTATTAAAATCATTTAAGCTTAGGAAACTATTTAATGGTTGTATATTGTCTAAATTTGAATATCTATTTTTTTCAAGAATCTTTTCAGTATTTATTATGTAATAGTATCCTGGATTAGTGTTATCGTTTATTTTAAGAAGTAAAAAGTTCCCATTTTTACTAAATTTTGCATCTAAGATATCGACTGGTTTGTTAAATAAGTTTGGTTTGTGTAGTACTTGTGTATCAATATCATAGAAATATACACTAGAATAAGGATCGTCTGGATCCGGTATTTGTATTGATTTGTTGTTGTTAATAATTTCTTTTTGTTTTTGCATGATAAACAAGAATATGTTTCTTTTTCTATTTATGTCTATTTTTTTTATTTTTAATGATTGTTTATTCAAATCAATACAATTTTCTAGTTT